>NZ_PVZF01000005.1 GCF_003002055.1 Kineococcus rhizosphaerae | reverse complement strand
GAGGTGAACTCCGACATCACGATGCAGGCCTTGACGGCCTGACCACACGGAGCATCACGCAGCGAACGTCGTACACCACCTCAGTGGACTTGACCCAATGCGGATCTCAGCAAGACCGCGCGATGTCTGACTGATGACCGCGAACCGCAGCGGTCATCAGTCAGTCGGCTCGTTGACGGGGCGGCCGAAGGGACTTGAGGTTCGCAGCCGCTTGAGTGGCGTTGGTGGGGTCGCTGTCATCCAGAAGCTGCCGGGCGATGACCTCGTCCTCGGCGTGGTGGACCAGCGTCCACCAGCGGACGACGGCTGAAGAATCCTGGGCGAGGCGCCTGACAGCCTCTACCGGCAAGTCTTCGGACTCGGCCACGACCGCTCTGACCTCAGAGCGGGAGTCTTGAGACAGCTGCTCCAACACGGTGTCGACCACGGGCAGCAGCGTCGTCTTCTGGAAGAAGCGGGCGGTGCCGGCGTTGGCGGCGGCCGATGCCCGGACGCGAGGGCTGGTGTCTGAGGACAAACGCTGCAGCACGACTGGGTCCAGAGTTGTCTCGGCGAGGTCGGCTCGGAGCACGACCGCCGGGTGGCCGATGATCAGCTCGATCGTCGCTTCGGAGAGCTGATCGCCGAGCTGGGCGACGTTGCGGCCCACGTCGTTGGGGGCATCGTTGATGGCTGCCTGGTGCACTCGTGCGGTGGCAGAGGTGCTGGTGGCGGCCGCGTGGCGCACATCCCAGTTTCGGTCTGCGAGGAGGTTGATGAGGACTGCTTCGGGGCAGGCGGTGTTCTCTGCTAGCGCGCGGCGGACGCTCACGGAACGGTCGTGGCTGAGGTGTTCGGCGATGAGCTGGGGGAGGTCTTTTCGCTGCGCGAGACCGGCACGGATGCGTGGGCTTGGATCATCAGCCCATCGCCTCTGGTCATCGGGGTCGAGAGGGTCTGCCGTGACCTCGTGCATGCGTTGCTGCAGGCTCTTGCCGGAAGGACTCACTGATGCAGGCTGTCATCTCGATCTGGACTTGGAAGGCCGTTCCTGTGACTTCACCGTCACACGCACCGCGGGATGACCGTGAGGTCGGTGAAGACGCAAGACTGCTGAGATGGCAGGTCACCCCGACGTCGAACTGCAGGCGGCCCTGGATGCTGCTGACGCGGCCTCGACCCAGCCCGATGACCAGGCTCCCGCCGATGAGTGGGAGAAGCGGATGGAGCTGCAGGGGGCGGCGAGCACGGTGGCGGGCTGCGTGCAGACCGTCATCGCGGGAGGGCAGCTGGATCGAGATGCCGTCGCTGAGGCCGGGCTCCTGTTCGACGGCCTTCAGCGGATGGGGTGGCGTCCAGAGGAGACCGCAGCGTGGCGTCGGGTGCGGGACCTGCTGCTGTCCAGGTGATCACGCTGATCGCTGGATGACCGTGAGGTCACTCATGGTCTGTCGGCACCTGAGGAAGAGGTGGGTCCTGCCCGCGCACCCTCCGGTGCACAGACGGGTCCCGGTCAGTGAGCAGCCATCACAGACGTGCTCCGTGCTGCTGCTGGACGCGGCTCACACCCGGCCAGCAATCCTGCTTCGGATCCTTCAGCCGGCGCGGAGTTGCGACACGAGCGGACACCGGAACGGGTCGCGGGCGGCCAGACCCACGTCGTTCAGGTAGGTGACGATGTCCTTGAAGGCCTGCGGCAGTGAGGTCTCGGTGTAGTCGATGCCGTGCTCGGTGCAGAAGCGGCGCACGAACGGCTGCACGGCGCGCAGGTTGGGTCGGGGCATCGCGGGGAACAGGTGGTGCTCCACCTGGAAGTTCAGCCCACCCATGAACAGGTCGACGAACCAACCGCCGGAGATGCTGCGCGACATCAGCACCTGACGACGGATGAAGTCGACCTTGGTCTCGCGCGCCACGATCGGCATGCCGACGTGGTTGGGCGCGAAGGCCCCGCCCATCGAGAGGCCGAAGGCGGCCATGTGGACGCCGAAGAACGCGGCACCGCGAGCCGGCCCGAGCAGCAGCACGAGCGCGGCCAGGTGGACGCCCCAGTGGAGGAGGACGAAGGCGGCGTCGATCCAGCGCTTCTTGGCGCGGCGGCCACTGATCAGCGACTTCGTGGAGTCGACGTGCAGGTTGAGCCCGGCGAGCAGCAGCAGCGGGTAGAACCAGTAGCCCTGCTTCGCGGTGGCCCAGCGCAGGACGCCCCGGCGACCGGATGCGGCGTCGGCGTGGAAGGAGACGACCTCGGACTCGATGTCGGTGTCGATCCCGCGGGCGTTGGGGGCCTGGTGGTGCTTGGTGTGCTTGCCCATCCACCAGCCGTAGCTCAGTCCCGTCAGCAGCGCCGCGAAGATCCGGGCCGCCCACTCGTTGCCGCGGTGCGAGGCGAAGATCTGCTTGTGCGCCCCGTCGTGGCCCAGGAAGGCGAACTGGGTGAGGACCAGCGCGAGAGGTGCAGCGACCAGCAGCACCAGCCAGGACTCCCGAAGGAGGAACGCTCCCGCGACGACGGTGAGGAACGCGACGGTCGTGAAGACGATGCGCCACCAGTAGTGCCCGGTCCGGCGCCGCATGAGGCCGGCCTCCTGCACGGCTGCGGTGAGCATCGCGTACGGGGTGCTGCGGCGCGCCCGTACGGGCGGCGGCTGTACCGGGTCGGACACGGACTCGGTCATGGGTGTGGCCGTCGTCAGGGGCATGGTCGTCACTGGTCTCCTCGCGGGCGTTCAGAGGAGCACCGGGCGGCGCGTCCTCGCGCAGTGCCCGGGACGAAGACCCGTGGACAGACACAGCGGTGGTGCTGATCAACTGCTCGTCACGTTGTCGAACGCCGCCCCACCGGATCCTGGGGAAGCACGGATCCGTCCTGCTGAGCGCGAGCACCCGACAACTCGATCGTGCCCGACTCCGGCCCTGTCCGCCTGAGGAGGCAGGTGGTGCGTTCTGGCCGGTACCGGCGGCCAGCCTCGCGGCTCCCGTCGCGAGGCTCAGGAGGGTGGCCCTCGTGCGAGAACTGCTCAGTCCAGTTGCCGGTGACGGTCCAGCACACGATCGAACCAGCAGCTGCGTGACGTGAGGCCGTGGCCACAGGTGACGGGGACGCAGGTGGCGAGGACAGAGGAGGTGGAGACGTGGATGGCGGGTGGGGAAGGTGTCAGTGGACGCGGGTCTGGTGACGGGCGTGGCGTGCCACCCGCAGCCGGACCCGTGCACGGGCATCGTCACGGCCCAGGACCTCGGCCAGTTGAGCGCTGACGGTGTCGGTAGCGGCGACCACGTCGAGGAGGTCGGCGTCCGGTTCGACGGTGGCGTCCAGGGCCACGACCAGACGGCCGCGATCACGCAGCACCCGACCGCGCGCGGAGCGGATGCCGGGGGTCTCGGCCAGGACGTCGGCGGCGACCTCGACGGGTGCGTCGGGGGCGATGCTCAGCCGGCCGGTGCGGGCGGTACCCGGCAGCGGCAGGCTGGGGACTCCACGGCGGGGGATGTGCGCCAGCAGCCACCACACCGCCAGCACCGCCAGCACGACGCCGACCAGGCCCGCGACCCACGGCCACCAGGCGGTGGCGAGCACGTCGGAGGCGGTCTGCAGGTTCAGTCGCTGCGGGGACGCGGCCCACACCCGGTCCAGTTCACCGGCTCCCCAGGCCGCGGTCGCGGCTCCGGCGACGATGAGCAGGAGTGCGGCCAGGACGGCCAGGACGCGGTCCAGGCCCAGGACGGAACGGCTCATCGGTGCTCTCCTCCGAGGGTGGTCCCAGCGCCGGTGTCAGCAGCGGTGTCGGAGCTGCTCCCGGTGCTGGTGCCGGTGGTGCGGGTGCGGACCTTGACCCGCGGGGGGCTGGCCAGCGCACCGACGGCCCGGGCGACGGCCGCCTGGACCTGGTGCGTCATCTGACCGGTGCTGTCGCCGGTTGCGGTGATGGTGACGCTGATGGCGCGGCGGGTGCTGGTGGAGGCAGCGCTCAGGACGCCGTCGACGTCACGGGCGGCTCCAGAAGCCAGCCGGGCCACGTCGCGGGTGTGCAGGAAAACCCCGGTCCGGGACGTCAGCGGCAAGGTGTTGCGGGTACGGGGGCGAAGCGCGGTGACCAGCAGCCACACCCCGATCAAGGCCAACACGATCCCGACGGGGATGAGCCAGGCGGTGGGGGCGAAGCCCCGCAGGGACTGCACCGTCCAGGCCAGCCAGGAGGTGCTGGCGAAGGCGCCGGCGGCCAGCAGTGCTTCGTGGATCAGCACTGCGGCCAGAGCCAGGAGCAGGACGGCCAGCACGGGGCCGATCCAGCCGATGTGCCCGGTGCCGGTCCGCTGGGACGCCGCCGGCATCGGTGCCCGACCCCTGGACGGGGAGTTGGTGGGGGTGGTGGTCACTGGACCCGCCTCCGAGTCGAGGTGCTGGCGGTGGAGCTGGCGCGGACGACTTTCTCGACGCTGACGTGCACGGCGTCGGCGTGCAGGTCGGCCAGCTCCGCGAGCCGGTCCCGCACGTGGTCCCTGACGGCTGCCGCGACCTGGGCGGCGGGGTACGGCCACACGGTGGCGATCTGGACGCTGGCGCGGACCCGGTTGCCGGCGACCTCGCAGTCCACCCGGGGGTAGTCCCGTCCCAGCGCACTGCCCAGGGCGCCCAGGCTGCCGCTGCTGTCGGCGGCGGCGGCGACCCCGTCGACCTCGCGGGCGGCGGCGGTGGTCAGGCGTTGCACGGCGCGTTCGCTCAGGTGCAGCTCACCGCGGGATCCGGCGTCGGCTGGCGCTGCGGGTGCGGACGCGTCGTGTGCGACGGTTTCCCGGGGGGTGGTCTCAGCCACGGCTGCGACCGGGCAGGAGGGCGGTGAGGTCGATCTTGCCCTCGAGGTGGGCCCCGAGGACGTACCCGACGGCGGCGAACAGCAGCGCCAAGACGAACCAGCCGAAACCAGCGGTGCCGGCGATGAGGGCCAGGAACAGGCCGGCGAAGACGCCGGCGGTGGAGGAGGACACGGGAACTCCCTGAGGATGGGGGGACGTCGGGTGGGCGGGGTGGGACCGCGGTGCGGTCGATCACGGCGATCGCGCCACGGTGTCCACGAACCCCGCTGCGCTGCTGCGTCTTGGCCGGCGCAGCACCGCGCGGGTGGACCCGCGGGGTGCTCACGGAGACGACGTGCGGGCTCGGTGCGGGTGCTCGTGGACGGGTGGGGGAGAACCTCGGGGGGTTGCCCTCACGCGGTGGCGAGATCCTCGACGAAGACCTGCACCGGGACCTGCACGACAGCAGCGACCACGGCGTGGATGGCTTGGGCCGCAGCCTGGATGGCTTCGCCGTGGGCCAGGACGACGTGCACCTCGGCCACGTGCTCGTTCAGCTTCACCCCGGCCACCCGTCGGCCGGGCAGGTAGGTGGCGACCTCCCCGAACCGGCCCGGGTGCAGGCTGACCACTCCCGGCACCGCCAGCACCAGCGCCGCCACCTCGTCGGCGGTCGTGGCGGTGTCGTCGCTGCGCGGCGGTACCGGGGTCCGACCCCCTGCTCCATCCGCCCCGGCACCCGCCGCGACGGGTCCCGCGGGGACAGCGGGTCCGGGAGCCGACGTGGTGTCGGTGGCGTCGGTGGCGTCGGTGGCGTCGGTGGCGTCGGTGGTGTCCGTGGCGTCGGTGGTGCGGGGGTCGAGCATCACTGGACGCGGACGGTGCGCGCTGCGGAAGCGTCGCCCCTGCCGTCGTCGTCCCTCTCGTCGTCCTCGGGCAGGTGGATGTCGTCGACGGAGATGTTGACCTCGGTGACCTGCAGGCCGGTCATCCGCTCCACCGAGGCGATGATGTTGCGCCGCACGCTGGAGGCCAGGTCGGCGATGGCCACGCCGTACTCGGCGATGAGGTTGACGTCGACCGCGGCCTGGCTCTCCCCGACCTCCACCGACACGCCCTGGGAGTGGTTGACCCGGCCACCGGGGATGCGTTCGCGCAAGGCGCCGACAGCGCGCGAGGCGCTGCCGCCCAGGGCGTGGACACCGGAGACGTCCTTGGCCGCGATCCCGGCGATCTTGGAGACCACGGTGTCGGCGATGGAGGTGGTGCCCTGGTTGGAGACCAGCGGGCCGGACTTCAACGCCACACCGGTGTTGGTACCCGTGCCCGGGGTGGTGGTCTTGGTGGTTTCGCTCATGATCGCTCCAGAGTTCGTTGAGGGACGGCGAGGTCAGCGCCACGGCGTGGACGTCCCGACCGGATCGCACCGGCCCGTCGGGCCCGACCCGCGGATCCGTCGGCGACGGCTGGCAGGTGCCCGGTGGTCCGGTCGATCTCCGGTGGCTCGGTGCCACCGGGTTCGTCACTCAGGTAGAGCGCTGGAGTGCTGGAACGTCATGCCCATCCGACGTGACCTGCATCACACCGGGGTGCCGAGCCGTGAGCGGACGCCGTAGCCGCCGATGAACGTCGGCATTCGACTGGACCAGCAGAGCTTCGCGCCGCCGAACCCGGTGGGACCGACAGGACCCGACCAGACCCGACAGGATCAGACTGGATCCGCACGTGAGGCGTGTACTCGGGGCTCTGCCCCTGCCGTGGGGTACGGGTACCGCGGTCGTGCGCCCTCGGGGTGGTGGGTGGTGCGTTCTGGGTTGCTGGCGGGTGTCGGTGGTGATCGACTGCGCTGCGTTGGGCCGGTACGGTCCGGCTCGCCGATGAAGGGCAGAGCGTGGAACCGGCCTCCGGGACCGCTGGACCTCAGCAGACCCGTCCGTTCCTACCGCGACCGGTACCGGCCGGTTGCTTCCCCCTCGGGTCGGACTGGGGTCGAGCAGAGCTGCGTGCGGCGTGATGGACCAGTCGGTCGACGTCGCGGAGGGCGAGCAGCTCCCCGATGAGGTGTTGACCCGGCGGGCGCGTCTGGGGGATCGCGACGCGTTCACCGTTTTGATCGTCCGTCATGGTCCGGGGCTCTACCGCTTCGTGCGACGGCTGGTGCACAACAGTGCCGACGCCGACGACTGCACTCAGGAAGTGATCATCTCCGCGTGGCGGGCCATCACCTCTTTTCGCCAGGAAGCCACCTTCCGCACGTGGCTCTACGTCCTGGCCCGTCGGCAGGTCCTGAAGACCGTCGGCGCCAGCACCGCCACCGCCGATCGACCCGGCGCCGCTGCTCCTGCACGTGCCGGTGATCACCACGGTGCGGCCGTGAGCGACGACGCCACGACCCAGGGCCCCGCCGGTGCGCCAGGCTCGACCGCTGCGCCCAGCGCGGCGGGGGGTGCCTCCGAGAGCGCGACGCAGGACTCCCGGGTCCTGGCCTCTCCTGCTCCAGGTAGCCGTCCCCCAGCGGTGGGGCCGATCACGTCGGGCGTGCCTGGGAGGACGAGCTCGTACTCCAGCGCCGACTCCGCCGGACGACGACCGGTGGTCTCGTTGGAGACGGTCGGCGGCGACATCCGCGACGGGCACTCCGGGCCGGAGGCTGAGAACATCGAGGAGGGCTTGCTCGCGGCGTTGGGCGGGGCTCTGGCGTTGTTGCCTGAACGTCAGCGCAGCGTGTGGCTGCTGCGCGAAGTGGAGGGGTTGTCCTATTCCGAGATCGGGATCGTCGTGAACGAGCCCATCAGCACCGTGCGGGGACTGTTGGAACGAGCCCGCACCACCGTCGCCGCCGCGATGCAGACGTGGCGCTGACCGGTGGGGCTCTGGACCGCTCGGGCGTAGCACGAGTCGAGTCCAGGAAAACTCTTCGGCGCAGCCGATGAGGATCAGGTGGAGCACAGGCACGAGTCGGCTCACGGCAGTGCCGAGGTCCGGCGGATCAGGCAGGACCCATGGCGTCGAGCGGTACCCGTGGACGGCGGATGCGGGAGTGAGGGGCACTGGATGAGCGAGCGGACCGTCTCGGTGCTGGTGGCAGGGCCCAGTGGAGCAGAGCGCGCTTCGCGCGCCGCTCAGCTGCTGCGTCTGCACACCGACGCCGGTTGGGTGGCGATGCGCGAGAACGTTCTGGCTCGGGCGTTGCGTACCTTCCGTCCCTCGGCTCCGGTCCGCGGTCGGCACGAATTGGGCGACTTCTTCGTGTCGTCAGCCGTGGTCGTCGATCAGCTGCGCCGAGCCGTCGAGGCCGTACCCTTCGCCGCACCGGACACCATCACGTGTGTGACCGGGGACGGCGAGGAACTGCGCGAGGTGACCATCGAGATCGTCGCCGGGTACGGTCGGCCCCTGCTGAGGCTGGCCGGGCAGGTGCACACTGCTGCGCACGCCTGCTTGCGGCAGCTGCTGGGCGCGCTGGCTCCGGCTGGTGAGCGCGTCCACTCCCACGTGCACATCGGGCACATCACCGCCGACCCTCGACTCCTGTGACAGCAGCGGCGATCGCACCGAGACGTTGGAACGGTGGACCGACATCGCGGTGCGAGGCCGCGACACTGACCCGCCCGCTTCGAACAGGCAGCGGTCGGACCACAGCTCGCTGGGACGATCGAGCAGCAGGGGCCGCTGTGCGGCCCAGCGGTGACGGTCCAGCGGTGACGATCGTCGTACCCTGGTTCGGGGCTGGCGACTCAGGTCAGCCCGGGTGGTCCGGCCTCGACCGGGCGGGGACGGTCCTCCGGGTGGGCCCGCACGGCCAGGATCGCGCAGTCGTCCTCCGGTGAGTCCCCGACCAGCTCGACCACGACGCGGTCCAGCAGTTCCTGCACCGTGTGGTCCCGGCACGCGCTCAGTACCCGCCGCAGGTCGTTGACGCCGTCCTCGAGGCTGCGGCCGCGGTGCTCGATGAGGCCGTCGGTGTACAGCAGCAACGTCGATGCCGGCGGCAGCGCGACGAGGTGGTCGCTGCGTACCGCGTCGGGCAGCAACCCGATGAGGATCTCCGGTTCGCTGGTGAGCACCTGCGTGGACCCGTCGGCCAGCAGCAGCAGCGGCGGCGGGTGCCCGGCGTTGGTCCACCGCAACCGCCGCACGCCCGCCCCGCCGGCGGCACCGGCTTGCGCGGTGTCGGCGGGAACCTGCTCGATCCGGGCCACGATGAGCGTGGCCAGCCCCTCGATGCCCAGACCCGCCAGAGTCCGGTCCAAGCGGGTCACGACCTGGGTGGGCGGTTCGTTGCGGTCGTAAGCGAAGGCCCGCAGCAGCCCGCGCATCTGACCCATGTGCGCGGCGGCGGCCATGTCGTGACCGGTGACGTCACCGATGACCAGCATCGTGGCCCCGTCCGGCTGCAGGACGGCGTCGTACCAGTCCCCACCCACGTGCTCCCCGGCGGAAGCGGGGACGTAGCGGGACCGCAGCTCCAGGTGGTCCGGTTCGGGCAGCCGCGTCAGCAGCGACCGCTGCAGCACCTCGGCGGCGGTGCGCCGCTCAGCGGCCAGCACCGCACGTTGCACGGCCTGGGCGGTGTAGCGGGCCAGCGCCTGCAGCGCCGCCTGCTGCTGGGCGTTGAGGTCCTGGGGCCGGTCCCAGAACAGGAACACCGCCCCGATGACCTCTCCGGCACTGACCAACGGCAGGTTCGCGCTGGCCCCCATGGCCGGGACCTCGGCGTGAGCAACGATCGCGGGATGCGCTGCTCGCAGCGCGGCGTCGTCGCGGTAGAACACCGGGTGCCGCTGCCGTACCGCGAGGGCCAGCGGTGCGTCCTCGTTCCAGCTGATGCGCGACCACGCCGTGTCAGTACCGGCGGGCATGTCGTTCAGGGTCACGAAGTCCAGCCGGGTGCGGGCGGGGTCGGCCAGGAGCAGACCACTGCCGGCGGCACCGAGCTCGACGACGACGACCTCGGCGATCGTGGCGGCGACTTCGGCCACCGTGGTGGTGGCGGTCAACGCCTCGGACAAGGTCAGCAGCAGGTGCCCGAAGCGGCCCGCGTCCTCCGCTGCGGCTTGGGCCTGGCGGGCGGATTCGACCTGCTCACGGGCGGCTCGACGTTCGCGGTCGCGCTCTCGGGCGGCGAGGACCTGGGCGGTGACGTCGCTGTGCACGCTGACGCGGTGGGTGGTGGCACCGTCGTCGTCCAGGACGGGGGAGATGGTCAGGTGGTTGTAGAACGCCGACCCGTCGTGGCGGTAGGCCAGCACCGTCTCGCTGACCGTCTCGTCGGCTGTCACCTCCAGCGGTGGTGCCGCAGGTGACGTCGGGCGCAGTCCGTCCCGCAGCCGGGCCAGGACGTGCGCGTCGGTGTCGGGTCCGGTCCAGAACAGCAGCTCACGACCGACGGCCTCGGTCGGGGTGTAGCCGGTGAGCTGGGTGAAGGTGGGCGAGACCCACACCAGCGGATCGCCCTCGACGGTGGGGTCGGAGACGGTCATGGCCAGTCCGCTGGACAGCACCGAACGGTGAGCGCGTCCGGCCGCTGCAGCGGCTTGCACGTCGGCGACGGCGTCGGGGAAGCGCAGCGGCATCAGCACCAACAGTGAGCGGGTCCGCAGGGGCGGCGGCGCATCGCGCAGCGGTACGCCGATGGCCCACAGCGCCTCGCGCGCCTGGGCTGCGTCCGAGCGCAGGGCGGCGCTGACCTGCCGCCCGGACTCAGGATCCCCGGCGGCCACCTGCGACAGCGGGGTGCTGCTCTGGCCCAGCGGACCGCCGGAGGCGACCTGCAGGCCCGCCGCGCGTGACCAGTCCTCCACGCTCACCGGCAGCGACAGGTCCGGGGCCAGCTGCCGGGCCAGGTCGTTGCCGAAGACGACCTGGTCGGCGGCGATGTCGACGACCAGCACGGCGGCGGGGAAGTCGTGGGCCACGGCGGGCAGGTCCACCTGCCCCACGGATCCTGCGGCTGCACCCGCGACAGCGCCGGTGGGAGCGACCGGTCCAGCGCTTCGTGCGCCATCGACCGCCGCCTCAGCAACCGCGGACGTGCTGGTCACGTCGGTACTGACCGCAGGTTCTTGGTGCACCGACCGAGAGTAACGAACGTGATGCAGCAGCTCGGTTGCTTCCCGTCTCCCGGTCCTCCTACGACGACACCGTCGGGTGGCAGTGATCGGGGGTCGCGGCAGACCGCTGAGGTCTTGAGGTGCTGTCCACGCGTCGATGGCGCAGGCTGAGCACTGAGCCAGACCATCAATCGGACTCGGTAGGTCAGAGCGTGGCCGGTTCGAACATCGTGACCAGCAGGCGTGCGCGCGTCGCAAGAGACGTCGCCAGGAGCACCCGTGACCGATCCAACCGTCACCATCGTCGTCTCCCGTGTCCTGCGGGACCGAGGGTGGACCGAGCATCGAGACCAGGTCAGTGCTGACCTGCACGCTCAGGCCGTCGCCAAAGCCGGGAGAGATGGACTGACGCTGATCGACATCGGTGACGTCGTCGTCCACGTCGGGGCGGATGCTCTGTGGGCGCGACTGACGCGCACCGCCACGGCGCGTCCTCGGCATCTCGAGGACGACGGCGCAGCTCGTGGTCCGGGTTCTCGAGGTCAGCTGGGTTGATGGGGGCAGCGGCGTGCCTGCGAGCTAGTGGCAGCTGGACGCGAGGGCGCATCCGGCCGGTGGCGCCGTCTTCGATGAGGGAGCGGTACGCGTTGGCCAGTGGCCTCACGCACGTCCACCTGACAAGCTCTGCACCGCTTCGGCAGTCTTCCTCGATTCGGCATGCACGGACGTTCCCGGCTGTCCTTGATCGCGCACTGAGCGCGGGATGACCGTGATGTCGCGCGCGCACCGCGGGATGACCGTGAAGTCGCCGAAGCCCGGCGACCTCTCTGAGACGCTGCCCGTATGGAGAGCTCTGGGTGGGTCGCTGTCCGCTGCATCTTCCGCGGCCAGGCCGAGGACCCCGGTGAGTTCGTCTACGAGGAACGCGTGACGCTCTGGCGGGATACCGACGTGGATCGGGCCATCGAGAAGGCCGAAGCGGAGGCAGAGACCTACGCGAGCGAGACGACCTGGCCGGGGCGGGTGAGTAAGTACCTGGGGCTTGCTCAGGCGTACGCGTTGTCCGACGAGCCCGGGGACGGGGCTGAGGTGTTCAGTCTGATGCGGACGAGTGACCTGCCGCCGGCGGCCTACCTGGACCGGTTCTTCGACTCTGGGCGTGAGCGTCAAGGAGACGTCGGTGGGCCTGCAGAGCTGGCCTGAGACCGTCTTCGCCCGTGTCGCGACGCCACGGACGGCGGCATGACCGTGCGCTTCGCGCACCGCGGGATGACCGTGCGTTTCGCGCCCACCGCGGGATGACCGTGACGTCGGTCGGTTCGTCGAGGACAGGATCTTGGACCGTTCGCCCACGACAGCACGGGCAGCTGTGTCAGCGTGCGCTGGTGGATGAGCATCGAGGCCCTCGCGCGCTGGTCGCAGGACTGCTGGCCGGTATCGCGCTGCTGAGCGCGGCTTGTTCGCACGGCGCCGACAGCCACCTGCCAGTGCAGCCGACGACCGCACCAAGCAGCGTCACGACGGAACCGACCGGTCCCCAAGTCGCTGATCACACCGCGGAGATCGCCGAGTACGAGAAGGCAGCCCAGGCAGCACTGCCCTCCCGCACCGACCTGGTGCTCGCCTCTTCCGACATCGTCACCGGTGCGGACACCCCTGCGGGCTGGCAGGTGCAGAACCAGCGGGGCAGCTCTCTCGGGCAGGACGTGGCGGTCGGTAACCGGCAGGTGGAGGTGGTCTGCGTGGGTCGGGGAGAGGTCAACGTCAGCGTCACTGTGCAGACCGGACAACGGGACGAGGTGAGCACCATCCCGGTCTCGACCACTTGCTCGGCGCAAGGGTCGACGTCGCAGGCGACGTTCGAGGTGGGAACGGGTGACGGGGGCTTCGACGTCGACGTGGTCCCTGCAGAGGGTGCAGTCGCGGTCCTCGGGTGGGTCGTCACCTGACGGCTTGGTCGTCCGCTCAGCTTGTGATCGGAGCTGCGGCATCGCCCGTACTTCGCCATGACCGTGACATCCGTGACCACGAGGTTGAGACAGTCCGCGAAGCCCCGTAGTGGCGGCCCCGGTGGTGTGGCTCGCCTCGTCCGCGACCGTCTGCCAGTCGTGCCCCCTGTCACCTCGTCCGCTGCGAGAGCGAGGTCGGTGCGCCGACCGGAGTCCAGGACGCCGTGTTCGACGGTGGGGACCGTCACCGGTGCCCTGCGGCGCACCGCCGGCCGAGGAGCCTTCGTGGGGGTGATCTTCACAGGACCTGCCGGCAACCCGGTGCAACCGCCCGCGGCGCGGCTGCGTCCACTCCTCGCACGAGCCGAGAGGCACGAGACGCACCGCACGCGCGTCCGTGGGGTCACCCGCAGGACGCACCCGCAGCACCAGGAGGTCGGACCGACATGAACCGCCGCACCACGCTCACGCTCACCGCCGTGGCCGCTCCCGCCCTCGCCCTCGCCCTGTCCGCCTCGACGGCGACCGCGGACACCACCCCCGGCCCCGCCGCCGCTCCCGAGACGACCGCCGTCACCCAGGCCGTGCGGACGAGCCCGGCCACCGCCGGCGTCCCGGCGTCGCAGTACACCGTCGGTCACGTCCGGGTCGCCGACGGCTGGGCCGCGGCCGACCTCGAGCCCACCGACACCGACGCGCTCGACCCGGCGACGGCCGTCCTGCAGCTCACCGGCGGCACCTGGACGGTCGTCGACCTCGGGACCGCGCAGGTCGGGTGCGGCACCGTCGCGGCTCCCGTGCTGGACGCCCTTGCCTTGAGCTGCTGACGAACGACGCCCGGTAGCTTCGGGGCGTGCCCTCGCTCCGAACCCCCGGCCGTTGGCGTGCTCGGCTGGCGGAGTTCATCGCGGGGGAGACCCCGGCGCCCGAACCCGACGTCGAAGCCGCCCTGACCCAGGCCGCCGTCCTCGACGCGCTCGACGCCATGGTCCGGATGGCCGAGGCCCTGCTGTCCGCGGGGGCCTCGGCCGCCGACGTCACCGCGCTCACCCTGCGCGCGGCCGCCGGCGCCGGGCTCACCGGCACCCAGATCGACATCAACTACACGGCCGTCACCGCCTCCACCGTGGGGGCCGACGCCGAACCGCTGACGGCCGTGCGCGTCGTCAAGGTCCGCGCCAGCGACTACTCGCGGCTGTCCGCCCTCTACGACCTCGCCCACGAGGCCGCCGACGGGCTGCCGCCGGCCGAGGTCAACACCCGGCTCAAGCGGTTGCTGTCCCAGCGCCGGCCCTACCGGCCCTGGGTCTCGGGGGCCGGCACCGTCGGACTGGCGGCCTCGGTCGCCGTCCTGCTGGGCGGCACCTGGGCCGTCGCGGTCGCCGCCGCGTTCGTGACGTGCCTGCTGCAGCTGGTCCTGGCCGCCCTCAACCAGCGCGGGCTGCCCGCCTTCTTCCAGCAGGTCGCCGGTGCCGGGATCGCCACCGGCTTCGCACTGGCGCTGCTGCTGGCCCAGCCGCACCTGCCCGGCTGGGTGGGGGACCTGCCGCCCTCGCTCGTCGTCGGCTCCGGCATCGTCGTCCTGCTGGCCGGGCTCTCCCTCGTCGGGTCCGCCGAGGACGCCATCTCCGGGTTCTACGTCACGGCCGGGGCCCGGGCCTTCGAGACGGTCCTGCTGACGACGGGCCTGGTCCTGGGCATCGCCGGGGTCCTCGACCTCGGCCAGCGCGCCGGGATCACGCTGAGCCTGAGCTTCTCCGCGGCCCAGCCCTACCCGCTCGTCGTGCAGGTCCTCGCCGGCGCCGTCGCCGCGTTCACCTGGGCGGTCTCGGGGTACGCCGACGGGCGCGCCGTCCTGCTCGCCGCCCTCGCCGGGGCGACGGCCGTCGCCGCCTCCGGCCTGTGCCTGGCCGTGGGCATGGGGCCCGTCGCCGCCGCCGGGGTCGCGGCCCTGCTCGTCGGGTTCCTCGCCGAGGGCACCGCCTGGCGCTGGAACGTGCCCGGCCTGGTCGTCTCCGTGTGCGGCATCACCCCGCTGCTGCCCGGCCTGGCGATCTACCGCGCGATCTTCTCCGTCGTCGGCGGCGGCACGTCCGCCGGGCTGGCCCAGCTCGTCACCGCCTTCGGGACCGCGCTCGCCCTCGCGGCCGGCGTCACGCTGGGGGAGTTCTGCTCGACCCCGCTGCGCCGCGAGTTCGACCGCATCGAGCGCCGCGTCCGGCGCCGGTCCCTCAACCGCCGGTTCTGAGCCGGGCCACCAGCCGCGCCACCCGGGTGTCGTTCTCGGCCTCGGCGTCCTCGGCGAACGGGGTGGCGCTCACCAGGAGCTCGACCGCCCCGGTGCGGTGCACGAGGTCCGCCAGCCGGGCCGCCACCGTCTCCTCGTCCCCGTGGACCGTCTGCGCCAGCGTGCGCTCGACGTCGGCGCGCTCGCGCCCGGTGAGGTCCGCCCGCTGCGCCTCCTGCGGGGGCAGGAGGGGGCCGAACTCGCCGCGGCTGCGGGAACGGGCCAGCGCCACGGCCTGCGGGAGCAGCTCCCGCCGGGCCGCCGCCTCGTCCCGCGCGAGCAGGACGTCCAGGGCCAGGGTCACCCGCGCGTGCCGGGTCCGCTCCCGGTAGCGCTGCAGCGCAGCCGGATCGGCCAGCAGGGACCCGCCCACCACGACGGGCAGCCCGAACCGCGCCGCCGTCGCCAGCCCCGAGCCCGTCGCCAGCAACCACACCGGCGGCGCGGGGACCCGTGGCCGGACGGTGACCGGTCCCCGGCCGTGCAACCAGTCCAGCAGCTCACCGAGCCGGTCCTCGAAGCCGTCGGCGCTCGCGGTCCCCAGCGCGCGCCGTACGGGCGCGGTGAATCCCAGCGAGCGGCCGACCCCCACGTCGACGCGGCCCGGGTGCAGGGCCACCAGCGTCGCGAGCTGCTCGGCGACCACGAACGGTGAGTGGTTGGGCAGCATGACCCCCGCCGTCCCGACCCGGACCCGGGAGGTGGCGGCGGCGACCGCGGCCATCGTCACCGTCGGCGCCGACCCCACGACTCCCGGCACCGCGTGGTGCTCGGCGACCCAGAACCGGTGCAGCCCCAGCTCCTCGGCCCGGCGGGCCCGGCGCACGGTGGCCTGCAGGGCCTCGGCGTCCGAACGCCCCGAGCGGGTCCGCGAGCGGTCCAGCAGCGACAGCAGCACCGGCCCAGCAGACCACGACGACGGTCCTGTCCGAACGGTCGGGTAGACAGGTGCCCGTGCTCCACGTCCACCGCTCCGAGTCCGCCGCGGCGCTCGTCGACGGCCTCGCCGACGTCCTGCGCCTGCCCGCCGCCGGGGCCGACCCGTTCGCCCCGGACGTCCTGGCCGTCGGCGCGCGGGGGACCGAGCGCTGGATCGCCCAACGCCTGTCCCACCACCTCGGGGCCGGCCCCGGCGGGGACGACGGCGTCTGCGCGCGCGTCGACTTCTCCTCCCCGTCCCGGCTCCTGGACCAGGTGGTCGCCGAGGTCGTGGCCCGGACGCGGCCCGAGGCGGGCGCCGCGGTCGAGCGCTGGTCCGCCGACGCCCTGACCTGGGACGTCCTGGAGGTGCTCGAGGACATCGCCCCCGCCACCGGGCCCGCCCCCGACCGCCGGCCCGAGTTCGCCGTCCTGCGCCACCACCTGCGGACCCCCGACGGCGAAGGCGTGCCCCGGGTGCGGCGCACCGCGGTGGCGACCCGGCTCGCGAGGTTGTTCGCGCGGTACGGGGCGGCCCGCCCGGAACTGCTGACGGCCTGGGCCGCAGGAGGTTCGGACGTCCCGGCGGACCTGCGCTGGCAGCCCGAGGTGTTCCGCGCCGTCCGCGAGCACGTGGGGCTGCCGGCCCCGGCCGAACTCCTCGACGACGTCTGCGCCGCCCTGCGCGCCGACCCCGCGCTGACCTCCCTCGGCCCCCGCTGCGCGGTGTTCGTGGTGACCCGCCTGGCCGACGCGCGGCTGCGGGTGCTGGCCGCGCTCGCCGAGCACCGCGAGGTCCACCTGTTCGTGCAGCACCCCAGCCCGGCGCTGTGGGCGAGGGCGGCACCGTCGGCGGGGCTGCGCCGCGCGCAGGCCGTGGCCGACGTGCGTCACCCGCTGCTGCTGTCGCTGTCGCGCGACGTGCGCGAGCTGCAGGCCCGGCTGGCCCTGGCCGTCCCCGGCGCCGCCGACACCCACCACCGGGCCCCGGCCCCGCCGGACACCGTGCTCGGCCGGCTGCAGCGGGCGCTGGCCGCCGACGAGGTGCCCGCGCCGTCGCCGGACCCGGGTGACACCTCGGTGCAGGTGCACTCCTGCCACGGCCGCGCACGCCAGGTCGAGGTGCTGCGCGAGGTGGTCCTCGGGCTCCTCGACGCCGACCGCACGCTGCAGCCGCGCGACGTGCTCGTGCTGTGCCCCGACGTCGAGACGTTCGCCCCGCTCGTCTCGGCCGTCTTCTCCACCGACTCCCACCCCGGCGGCGCGCTGCAGGTCTCGGTCGCCGACCGCTCGGCGCTGCAGACCAACCCGCTGCTCGCCCTCGCCGCCCGGCTGCTCGTGCTCGCCCAGAGCCGGCTGAGCGCCACCGAGGTCCTCGACCTCGCCGGGGCCGCCGCCGTCCGCCAGCGGTTCGCCCTCGACGACGAGGACCTGGAGCAGATCCGCGAGTGGACCGTCGACGCGGGGGTGCACTGGGGCCTGTCGGCGCAGCACCGCGAGACGTGGGCGCTGGGGGCCCTCGCCCAGGGGTCGTGGCGGGCCGGTCTGGACCGCCTGCTCGTCGGGGTCGCCGTCGGCGGTGCCCACGGCGACGACCTCGTGGGGCCCCTGGAGCACGCGGTGGTCCCGCTGGCCGACGTCGAGTCCTCGCGGGTCGACCTCGCCGGCCGGTTCGCCGAGCTCGTCGACCGGCTCGACGCCGCGGTCGCGCGCCTGTCGGGCCGCCACGGCGTCGCGAGCTGGTGCACGGCGCTGCTGGACAGCGTCCTCGACCTCGCCGACGTCACCCCCGACACGACCTGGCAGGTCACGCAGCTGCGCCGCGAACTGGGTGCCGTCGCCGCCGACGCGGCCCGCGCGGGAACGGCCGCGGTGGGGCTGGCCGACGTCGCCGCGCTCGTCGCCGAACGGTTCGCGGGCCGTCCCCAGCGCGCGAACTTCCGCACCGGGGCGCTGACCGTCTGCACCACGACCCCCATGCGGTCCGTGCCCCACCGCGTCGTCTGCCTGCTCGGGATGGACGACGGCGCGTTCCCGCGCGTCACCAACCCCGACGCCGACGACGTCCTGGCCCGCGACCCGCACCTCGGCGACCGCGACCCGCGCAGCGAGGACCGCCAGGTGCTGCTGGACGCGATCTGCTCGGCGGGCGACACCCTCGTCGTGACGTACTCCGGCCGCGACGTGCGCACCGGGGCGACGCTGCCCCCGGCCGTGCCCGTCGGGGAACTGCTCGACAGCCTCGAGGCCGCGCACCCCGGTGCGCGGCAGCGGATCGTGGTCCAACACCCGCTGCAACCGACCGACCCGAAGAACTTCACCCGCGGCGCGCTCGGCACGACGGGACCGTTCAGCTACGACCGCAGCGCCTTCGCGGGGGCCGCGACGGGGGCCGGTGAACCCGCGGCGCCCCCGCCGTTCCTGCCCGCGGGGCTGCCGCCGGCCCCGGCGGCCGACCTCGACCTCGACCAGCTCGTGCAGTTCTTCCAGCACCCGGCCCGGGCCTTCCTGCGCCAGCGCCTCGACGTCGCCACCGCGACGCGCGAGGAGGAACCCGCCGACGCGCTGCCCGTCGAGCTCGACGCCCTGCAGAAGTGGGCCGTGGGCGACCGCGCGCTGACGGCCCGGCTGCGCGGCACCGACCCGGCGGACATCGTGCGGCTCGAGACCGCGCGCGGGGACCTGCCGCCCGGGCCGCTCGGGATCGCGGTGCTGCGCGAGGTCGGGCCCGCCGTGGACCGGATCGCCGCCGTCGCCGCGGAGTTCGACACCGACCCCCCGCGCAGCGTCGACGTCGAGCTCGACCTCGACGTCCCCGGGGTCGGCCGGCTGCGCACCACGGGCAACGTGCGCGGCGTCCGCCCGGTCCGGCCCGGCGGCCGCGCCACCGGGCACGTCGCGGTGACGACGATCTACTCGCGCATCAAGGCCAAGCAGACCGTGCGGGCCTGGATCGAGCTGCTCGCGCTGTCGGCGGCGAACCCGGGCACCGAGTTCCGCGCCGTCGTCGTCGGCCGCGGGTCCCGCGGCAGCGTCGGTCTGCTGACCCTCGGCCCCGTGCCGTCCGGGACCGCCCGCGGTGCGCTGAGCGACCTGCTGGAACTGCGGGCCCACGGCCTGCGCTCGCCGCTGCCGCTGCCCGTGGACACCGCGATGGCCTACGCCACCGCGGCGTGGAACGCCCGCCCCGCCGCCGCGTGCCGGCAGGCCGCGTCCCAGGCGTGGGTGTCGGACTACTCCTTCCCCAAGGAGGACGCCGACGAGGAGAACGTCACCGTCTGGGGCGCCGGCGCGGGCGTCGACACCCTGCTCGACTGGACCCCGCCACCCGGGTGGCCCCCCGCCGCGCCGCAGACGTTCCAGGCTGCGGCGCAACGGTTCTGGGAACCCCTGCTGGGCGTGTACCGGATGGACGAACGGTGAGCGCGGCGGGAGCGGTGAGCGCGGCGGGAGCGGTGAGCGTGGCGGACTTCGACCTGACCGGCCCGGTGCCCACCGGCACCACGGTGCTGGAGGCCAGCGCCGGGACCGGCAAGACCTGGACCATCGCCGGGCTCGTCACGCGGTTCGTCGCCGAGGGGCGCGCCACCGTCGACGAACTGCTCGTCGTGACGTTCGGGCGGGCCGCCACGGCCGAACTGCGCGACCGGGTCCGCGAGCGCCTCGTCAGCACCCGGGAGGCGCTGCGGGACCCGGCCGCCGCGCTGGGTTCGGCGGACCCCGTCGTGCGCCACCTGGCCGCGGCCGACGTCGAGGCCCGCAGCGCCCGGCTCGCCGCGGCGCTCGCGGGGTTCGACGCCGCCACCGTCGCCACCATCCACGAGTTCTGCCGGCAGGTCCTGGCGAGCCTGGGCACGGCCGCCGACGTCGACCCGACCGCCACCCTCGTGGAGGACGTCGACGACCTCGTCGAGGAGGTCTGCGACGACCTGTACCTCCGGTTCGCCGTGCGCCCGGGGGCGGGGGCGCCGCCGTTCAGCCGGGCCGTGGCGCTGCGGATCGCCCGGGAGGCGGTGCACCGCGCGGACGCGCGCCTGGAACCGCAGGGCACGGCCCCGGACACCCCGGAGAACCTGCGGGTGCGGTTCGCCGAGGGGGTCCGGCGCGAGGTCGCCGCCCGCAAGCGGTCGCGCCGTCTGACGGGGTTCGACGACCTGCTGGTCCGGCTGCGGGACGCGCTGACCGACGAGGTCGCCGGGCCGACGGCGTGCGAGCGTCTGCGGCGCAGGTACTCCGTCGTGCTCGTCGACGAGTTCCAGGACACCGACGCCGTCCAGTGGGAGATCCTGCGGACCGCGTTCCACGGACGCTGCGAGCTGATCCTCATCGGCGACCCGAAGCAGGCGATCTACGCGTTCCGCGGTGCGGACGTGAACTCCTACCTGGAGGCCGTGGGGGTCGCGACGACGACGGCGACCCTGGGGACGAACTTCCGCAGCGACCCCGCGGTCCTGGCCGGCACGGCGGCGCTGCTGCGCGGGGCGGCGCTCGGCGACGAGCAGATCGTCGTGCACCCCGTCGCGGCCCACCACCGGCTCCCCGCGCTCGTCGGGCCCGGCGGCGAGGAGGACCCGGCCCCCGTGCGGTTGCGGGTGCTGCGCCGCGACGGCCTGCCCGTGACCGCCCGCACCGGCGTGCCCGCCGTCGCCGACGTCCGCGCGGCGATCGCCCGCGACACCGCCGCGCAGGTCGTGGCCGTCCTCGCCGAGGGGCTGCGCGTGCGGTCCCACCGCGGCGGGGCCGAACGCGATCTCGTGGCCGGGGACGTCGCCGTGCTCGTGCGCACGGGCGCCCAGGCCGTGGCCGTCCAGGAGGAGCTGCGCCGCCGTGGCGTCCCGTGCGTCCTGTCCCGCGGGCCGAGCGTCTTCGCGACGCCCGCGGCCCGGGAGTGGCTGTGGCTGCTCGAGGCGCTGGAGCAGCCGCACCGGACCCCGCGCGTGCGCCGGACGGCCCTGTCGAGCTTCGTGGGGCGCACGGCCGCCGACCTGGACGCCGGCGGCGACCGGGCCACGGACGCGTTGTCGGCGCAGCTGCGCGAGTGGGGCACGGTCCTGGCCGAGCGCGGCGTCTCGGGGACGTTCGCCACCGTCGCCGAGGCGCACGGCCTGGCCCACCGGCTGCTGGCCGTCGACGGCGGCGAACGACGGCTGACGGACCTGCGGCACATCGCCGAGGTCCTGCACACCGAGTCGGCCCGCAACCCCGGCGGCGGGGTCTCCAGCCTGCTGTCCTGGCTGCGCGGGCGCGTCGAGGACGCCGCGGGCGACGTGGACCAGGAACGGTCCCGGCGTCTGGACACCGACCGCGCCGCGGTCCAGATCGCGACCGTCCACACCAGCAAGGGCCTGGAGTTCGAGGTCGTGTGCGTGCCCTTCGGGTGGGACTCCACCGGCGGGGGGTCCAAGGACCGGCTGCCCGTCGCGCACGCCCCCGACGCTCACGGCCGGACCTCGCGCGCGCTGCACGTGGGCGGTCCCGCCGCCCCCGCCTACGACGTGTTCTGCCGCACCGCCGACACCGAGGACCTCGGCGAGGAGCTGCGCCTGCTGTACGTCGCCCTGACGCGCGCGGTGTCCCGGCTGCTCGTCTGGTGGGCGCCCAGCACCAACACCCAGCGCGGTGCGCTGCACCGGCTCCTGCTCACCGACGACCCGCGCCGGATCCCCGAGAGGATCGACCTGCCCGCCGACGACGCCCTCGCCGCGCGGCTGGCCGCGCTGTTCCCCGCCGGGTCGCCCGTCGCCGTCGAGGACGTCCCGCTGCGCGCCCCGCTCGTGCGGCGCACCACCGGGGCGGAGCCGGTGACGGACCTGCAGGTGGCGACCTTCACCGCCGCCCTGGACACCGGGTGGCGCCGGACGTCGTACTCCGGGCTGACCCGCGGCGTCCACGACCACCAGGGGCCCGCCCGGGCCGTCCTGGCCGAACCGGAGGTCGAGGCCACCACCGACGAGCTCGACCTCGACGCGAGCGGACGCACCGACGACGCCGACCCGCTCGGGTGGCGCGCGGTCGCGTCCCCGATGGCCGACCTGCCCGCCGGGACGGGGTTCGGCACCCTCGTGCACGCCGTGCTGGAGCACTTCGACCCCGCCGCCGGGGACCGCCCCGCCCACCTGGCGGCCCTGGCGCGCGCGGAGTTCTCCCCGCAGCTGGCCGGACCGCTCGCCGCCGGGCTGGACCCGGTGCTGCGCACGGGACTGGGACCGCTGGCGGGCGGGCGGGCGCTGCAGGACTTCGCCCTCACCGACCGCCTCGCCGAGCTCGACTTCGAGCTGCCCCTCGCCGGGGGCGACGCGGCGGGCCGCGGCGCGGGCTCGACGCTGGGAGCCGTCCCCGCGCTGCTGCGCCGGCACCTGCCCGCGACCGACCCCGTCCACCGCTACGCCGACGCCCTGCAGGACCCGGCGCTGGCCGGCGAGGGGTTGCGCGGGTACCTCACCGGGTCCATCGACGTCGTGCTGCGCCACGGCGACCGGTTCCTCGTCGTGGACTACAAGACGAACCGCCTCGCCGGCCCGGGCGAGCCCCTGACGGCCTGGCACTACCGGCGTGAGGCCCTCGACGACGCCGTGCTCGCCGCCCACTACCCGTTGCAGGCCCTGCTGTACTCCGTCGCGCTGCACCGGTTCCTGCGCTGGCGCCAGCCCGGGTACGACCCGGCCGTGCACCTGGGCGGCACCCTCTACCTCTTCCTGCGGGGCATGTGCGGCCCCGACGTCGCCCCCGGCCCCGACGGGGTGCCACCCGGGGTCTGGTCGTGGAAGCCGCCGGCCGAGCTCGTCGTCGACCTGTCCGAACTGCTCGCCGGGAGGACCGCGTGATGAGCACCCAGCCCGAGACCCCGCCCGGGCCGCTGCCCGGGGACGAGGCCGAGGTCGACCGCTCGGCCACCGTGGCCCGCACCGCCACCGGCCTGCTGCGCGAGGTCAACGACCTCGGCCTGCTGCAGGCCGCCGACGTCCACGTCGCCCGCCGTCTCGGTGCCGTCACGGGGGAGCGGGACGAGTCGGTGCTGCTGGCCGTGGCGCTCGCCGTCCGCGCCGTCCGGCACGGGTCGGTCGTGCTGCGGCTGTCGGCGGTCGACCAGCTCGTCCCCGAGGACGTCGACGACTCCGGCGCCGTGCAGGCCGTCGCGGTGCCCTGGCCGGACCTGCAGGAGTGGCTGGCCGCCCTGCGGCGCAGCCCCCTGACGGTCGAGCACCCGCCGGGGGTCGTCGACGAGGACGCGCGCGCCCCCGTGCACCTGGTGGGCGACGGGGTCTGGCTCGACCGGTACTGGCGCCAGGAACTGGCCGTGGCCCGGGACCTGCGCGAGCGCAGCGGGTCCGTGGCCTCCTTCGACCCCGCCGCCGTGGCGGCGGTCCTGGACCGGCTGTGGCCGGGGGACCCCGCCGACGACCAGCGCGCCGCGGCGGCCGTCTGCCTCTCGCACGGCGTGTCCGTCCTCGCCGGTGGGCCCGGGACCGGCAAGACCACGACCGTGGCGCGGCTGCTGGCCGCCGTCCACGCCCTGTCCGACGGCGCCCCGCGGGTCGCGCTGGCCGCCCCCACGGGCAAGGCCGCGGCCCGGCTCACCGAGGCCGTCGTCTCGGCCGCCGACACCGGCCCGTTCCACGACGACGAGCGCCGGTTCCTGCAGTCCGCGAGCGCCTCGACCCTGCACCGCCTCCTGGGCATCCGGCCCGGTTCGGTGCGGGCCCGCTTCGACGCCGAGCACCGGCTGCCGCACGACGTCGTCATCGTCGACGAGGCCTCGATGGTCGGTCTCGGCGTGATGGCCCGCCTCCTGGCCGCCCTGCGGCCGGGGGCCCGGCTCGTCCTCGTGGGCGACCCGCAGCAGCTGGCCTCCGTCGAGGTGGGCAACGTCCTGGCCGACCTGACGGCCGACCTCGCCGCGGGAGGGCGGGGGACACCCCACGGGGTGTCCGCGCTCACCCGCACCCACCGCTTCGCCGCCGGCGGCGGCATCGCGGCCATCGCCCAGGCCGTGCGCGACGCCCGGTCCGAGGAGGTCGTCGAGAGGCTGCGGGCCGGGGGTCCGGACGTGGAGTTCCTCGAGGTGCCCGACGCCGAGCTCGTCGCGGGGGCGGTGCTCGACGTCGTGCGCGCCGACGTCGTGGAGCGCTCGCGGGCGGTCGTGGAGGCTGCGCGGGCCGGGGACGCCGAGGCCGCGCTGGTCGCCCTGGACACCCACCGGCTGCTGTGCGCGCACCGCCGGGGCGCGCGCGGGGTCTCGCACTGGGCGGCGCTGGCGCACCGGTGGGCGGTGGAGGAGCTGGGGGTCGTGCCGCGGGCCGACGGCCGGTACGTGGGCCTGCCCGTCATCGTCACCGCCAACGACGCCGGGGTCGGGGTCTTCAACGGCGACACGGGGGTGGTGCTGGAGGAGGACGGGACGCTGGTGGCGGCCATCGCCCGCGGCGACGGGCCGCTGCGGGTGCCGCTGGCCCGGTTGGCCGCCGTCGAGCCGGTGCACGCGATGACGGTCCACCGCAGCCAGGGCTCGCAGTTCGAGACCGTGACGGTCCTGGCCGCGCCGGAGAACTCGCCGCTGGCGACGCGGGAGATGTTCTACACGGCGCTGACGAGGGCCAAGAGCCGGGTGCGGGTGGTCGGCTCGGCGCAGGCCGTGGCCGCCGCGGTCAACCGTCCCCTGGCCCGGGCCACGGGGCTGGCGGAGAGGTTGCGAGGGTGAGGACGGCGGGCAGGTCGTCCCGGCCGGCTCGCGTGGCGGCCCGGGCGTAGGCGGCCGGGTCCTTCCGGTCCAGTCCGGACCCGTCGCGGTGCAGCGCGTCCAGGAACGAGGGCCACGAGGCCAGGCAGTGCTCCAGGTCGCCGGGCAGCACGTGGACGCGCACGCGCCCGTCCCGTCCGGCCAGCTCGTCCAGCGCGGCCAGGACGCGCCGGGTGCCGTGCTCGGCGCGGTGGTCGTGCTCGTCGCCGTCGAGGACGACCTCGACCGTGGCCCCGCGGGCCCGGGCCACCGCGACGGCCAGGGGCAGCAGGTGCTTGCCGCCGACCGCGACGACGGGGGTGGCCAGGACGGCGGAGAACACCGCCACGTCGGTGGCGCCCTCGACGAGCACGACGTGCGGGACGCCCACCCGCAGCACGAAGCCCGCCGGCAGCGCGGTGTGCGCCAGCCGGCGGGCTCGGTTCGTGCTGATCGCGAGGAGGGCGGCGACGTGCGCCACCGCCTCCTCGCCGATCACGGGAGGGGTCAGCCGACCTTCGGCTTCTCCGCCGCCTTCGGGTAGATGTCCGTGTTCTGCGCCGGCGTGATGAGCGCGTCCTCCGGACGGGTCTGGTTCAGCGCGACGGCCTGCGGGGGCAGGATCGCGTGCAGCGCCCAGTCGGTGAGCACGCGGATGCGGTTGCTCATGGCCGGCAGGGCGTACAGGTGGTACCCGCGGGCGACGATCTTGGCCGGCAGACCGGTCATCTCGATGCCCAGCGGCTTGGCGACGGCGGTGCCGCCCCCGAGGTCGGCCACCAGGCCGAGGTCCTTGTGGACGTAGTCGGCGGCCTGGCCGATCCCGAAGGACGCGGCGATGTTCTTGCCGGCCTGGGTGCCCTGGCGCTGCGCGTGCTGCGCGGTGGGCGGGGTGATCGGCTGCGGGCCGTCGGCCGGCTTCGGCTTGGCCAGGTCGGGGACGGCGGCGGCGTCACCGGCGGCCCAGACGTCGTCGGCGCCGGCGACGCGGAACTTGGCGTCCACGACGAGGCGACCGCGGTCCAGCGGCAGCCCCAGGGTGCCCATGAGGGGGTTCGCCATGATGCCCGCGCCCCAGATGAGGGTGCGCGAGGGCACCGGGGTGCCGTCGGTGAGGTTGATGACGTTGCCCTCGACGTTGGCCACGGAGACCCCGAGGCGCACGTCGATGCCGCGGCCCTTGAGGGCCGAGAGGGCGTACTGGCCCAGGCGCGGCCCGAGCTCGGGCAGGACGGCCGGGGCGACGTCGATGAGCAGCCACTTCACGTCGCGCACGTCGATGTTCGACCAACGGTCGGCGACGCGGGACAGCCAGCGGTGCGTCTGGGCGACGATCTCGGTGCCGGTGTAGCCGGCGCCGACCGCGACGACCGTCATGCGCTCGGCGCGCTCGGCGTCGAAGCGGGGGTCGTCGGGCAGGCTGTCGGCCTCATCGAGCTGGGACAGCAGGTGGTCGCGCACGAACGCGGCCTCGGTGATCGTCTTGACCCCGCGGGCGCTCTCGGACACGCCCGGGATCGGGAAGCGGCGGGTGACCGCACCGGGGGCCAGGAGCAGCTTGTCGTAGGACAGCACCTGGGTGCCCTCGCCGACGATGCCGCGCTCGCTCTTGGAGATCGTGATGGTCTTGGCCTCGGGGTCGACCGAGGTGGTGTGCCCGATGACGAGCTTGTGGCGGGGCAGGGCCTGCCGCAGGGACACGGCGACGTGCCGCGGCTCGATGACGGACGCGGTCACGTCCGGCAGCAGGGGGCTGTAGGTGAGGTGGTCCGTCGGGCTGACGATCACCAGCTCCGCCGTGGAGGCCGGAAGGAGCTTCTCGAGCTTCTTGCCGGCGTACAGGCCGGTGAAGCCACCCCCGACGATGACGACTCGCTGTCGATCGACCATGTGAACACCTCTTGTCTTCGGCTCGCCGGGACGTGGCTCCCGCTCGGTGGACGATTCTCGCACTCGCGACACCGTTCCTTCACGCGGGTGGGCGCTGCGCGCCCTCACGCTCCGTCCGCGCCCGCGTCCGCTCGGGCGACGACGGGGCGCCGCGCTGCGGGCGCGTCCGGCGTGGCCCGTTGCGCGCGTTCAGGATCGGGGACGGGAGCGCTCACGCCCGGCCGGCCTCCCGCTCGGCGAGCGCCCTGGCCGGGCACCGTCGCAGGTGGTCGTCCACCACGCCGCACGCCTGCATCCCCGCGTAGACCGTCGTGGGACCGACGAAGCGGAACCCCGCCCGCTTCAGCGTCCTCGCCAGCGCGGTCGACTCCGGCGTCAGGGCCGGGACGTCCGCGGGGGACTCGGGGGCCGGGGGACGCGGGTCCGGGGCGGCGGACCAGAAGAGGTCGCTCAGGCTCCCGCCCGCGGCCTGCAGGGCGAGCAGGGCCCGCGCGTTGGCGATCGTGGCCTCGACCTTGAGCCGGTTGCGGACGATGCCGGGGTCGGCCAGCAGCCGGGCCACGTCCTCGGCGCCGTAGGCCGCGACGGCCCGCGGGTCGAACCCGTCGAAGGCGGTGCGGAACGTCTCCCGGCGCCGCAGGACCGTGATCCAGCTCAGGCCGGACTGGAAGGCCTCCAGGCTCACGCGCTCGAACAGCTCGCGGTCGCCGCGCACCGGCCGGCCCCACTCCTCGTCGTGGTAGCGCGAGTACAGGGCGTCGCCGGTGCCGAAGCAGCGGAACGGTTCGGGGGCGGCGTCCGCAGCGGTGTCGGGCGTGGCGTCGGGGGTGGCGGGGGAGGGCACGCACGCACTGTGGCACCGGCGTCGGACACGTGCTCTGTACTGTCCACAGCGTGACGATCCTCGTGCTCAACGGGCCCAACCTCGGCCGCCTCGGCAAGCGCCAGCCCGAGGTCTACGGCACCACCACGCTCGCCGACGTCGACGAGCGCCTGCAGGCGCTCGCCGCGCAGCTGGGGGTCACCGTCGAGCTGCGCCAGACCGACGCCGAGCACGAGATGCTCGGCTGGGTCCACGCCGCGGCCGACGCGGGGGACCCCGTCGTCCTGAACCCCGGCGGCTGGACCCACACGTCGGTGGCGCTGCGCGACGCCTGCGCGGAGCTGCGGGCCGGGCTCGTCGAGCTGCACGTGTCCAACGTGCACGCGCGCGAGGACTTCCGCCGGCACTCCTACGTCACCCCCGTCGCGACCGGCGTCATCGCCGGGCTGGGGGTCGAGGGCTACGAGCTCGCCGTGCGCTTCCTGGCCTCCCGTGTCGGGACGGGCGCGTAGGCTCGCGCCGTCAACGCAGTGCCTCGTGGGTGGGAGTGGGTCTTTCGTGGTCGAGCACATGAAGTGGTGGGGCTGGGGCCAGGAGGGCGTCGCCTTCCACCACGAGGACAAGCCGAACCTGGCGCCGTTCGTCATGAAGGTGGCGGGCATCGACTTCTCCGCCCCGCCCGTGCGGGTCCCGGAGCTGTCCGAGCTGGACGTGCCGGCCTCCCGGGCCCCCGAGTCCCTGCGCGCGGCCTTCGTCGAGGCGCTGGGGGCCGAGCACGTCCACGACGACGACCTCGACCGCGTCGTGCACACCTACGGCAAGTCGATGCGCGACCTGGTCCGCATCCGCCGCGGCGACTTCGGGCGCCTGCCGGACCTGGTGCTCTACCCCGGCACCGAGGCCGAGACGGAGGCCGCGCTGCGGATCGCGCTGGAGGCCGACGCCGTCCTGATCCCCTTCGGCGGCGGCTCCAACATCGTCGGGTCCCTGGAGGCCCCGCGCGAGGAGACCCGCCCGGTCGTGTCCCTCGACATGGGCCGGATGCGCGAGGTCCTGTCCCTGGACGAGACCGCGAAGACCGCCCGCATCCAGGCCGGTGCCCTCGGCCCGGACCTAGAGGAGCAGCTCAACGCGCGCGGCTGGACCATCGGCCACTTCCCGGACAGCTTCAAGCACTCCACGCTCGGGGGATGGATCGCGACGCGGTCCTCCGGCATGCAGTCCGACCGCTTCGGCGACATCGCCGACATCACCCGCGCCGTGCGCGTGGTCACCCCCAAGGGTCTCGTCGCGACCGCCGAGGTGCCGGTGCAGTCCACCGGTCCCAGCGTCCGCGAGATGGTCCTGGGCAGCGAGGGTCGGCTGGGGATCATCACCGAGGCCACCGTGCAGGTGCACCGCCTGGCCGAGGAGCGCGTCATCCAGGCGTACTTCTTCCCCGACTACGGCAGCGGCCTGAAGGCCATGCAGGCCATCGCCGCCTCCGACGCCCAGCCCAGCATCACCCGCGTCTCGGACGCCAACGAGACGCAGTTCACCCTGGCCACCTCCAAGAAGGGCAGCGCCGTGGGGCAGCTGCTCAACAAGGGCGTGCAGCTCTACGCGAGCAGGCGCAAGGGCATGGACCTGTCGCAGATGTGCCTGTCGTTCATCGGCTTCGAGGGTTCGGCGGCCGGTGTGCGGCGCAGCAAGACCATCGTGGGGGAGATCGTCAGGAAGCACGGTGGGTTCGGGGTCGGGTCCGGTCCGGGCACCCTGTACGACCAGAAGAAGTTCGACACCCCCTACATCCGCGACTTCATCCTCGACCGCGGCGCCTACGGCGACGTGTCGGAGACCTCCTCGTCGTGGACGACGCTGAAGTCGGTGCACGACAACGTCGTCGCCGCTGCGGAGAAGGCGTTCGCCGAGGTCGGCGTGAAGGGCTTCATCTTCTGCCACCTGTCGCACAGCTACCACTCCGGTGCGTGCCAGTACTTCACGTTCGCGTTCCAGGCCCCGAGCGACCACGACGGGCTGGAGGTCTACGACACCGTCAAGGGCGCCATCCAGCAGGCGTTCATCGACAACGGCGGGACGCTGTCGCACCACCACGCGGTGGGTCGCGAGCACAAGCGCTGGATCGGGCAGGACATCTCCCCGGCCGGGGCCGAGATCGTCGGCGCGCTGTTCGCCGGGGTGGACCCGGGGCGCAACCTCAACCCCGGGGCGATCGTCGACTGACCGTCGACCGGTCGACCGGTCGGGCTCGTGACCGCGCGGTGAGCACCCGTGCTCACCGCGCGCACGCGGGGGACGCCCCGCTGCGGACGCCCACCGCTGGGGAGCGGCTGCGGTGCACGGCCGAGGGTCCGCTCAGGCGACGAGCAGACCGGCCCAGACGGTCTTGCCGTCGCCGCGCGGAGCCACCCACCAGCGGTCGGCGACCATCTGGACGATGTGCATGCCGCGGCCCCCGGTGGCCTCCTCCCCGCTCTCGCGCGGTTGCGGGTGCTGGGTGGACCCGTCCTCGACGCCGACGCACAGCAGGTGCTCGTCCACGTCGTGCCGCAGGGTCAGCGTGGCGGAGGACCCGGTGTGCAGCACGGCGTTGGTGACGAGCTCGGACACCACGAGCTCGGCCTCGTCGGCGGCGGCGCCCAGGTCCCAGTCGGCGAGGGTCGTCCGCAGGTGGTCGCGGGCCGCGCGGACCGCGAGGACGTCGGCCGGCAGTTCCAGGCGGGTCTCGCGCAGGGCGGGGTCGGGGCCGGAGTAGTCCAGGACGAGGACGGCGGCGTCGTCGTTCTTCGTCCGGTGCGCTGGGACGAGCACGCGGTCGGCGACGGTCTGCGCGGGCGACGCGGCGTGCGCGTCGAGGGCGTTCTCGAGGGCCTGCTCGCCGCCGTCGGCGCTGCGCGGCCACTCCACCACGCCGTCGGTGTACAGCAGCACCCGGGCGCTGCCGCTGAGGCGGTGCCGGGTCATCGGGAACGTCGCCTCGGGGTCGACGCCCAGCGGGGGGCCGGGGTCGACGTCGAGGGTGCGCAGGGGGCCGGGGGCGAACAGCAGGGGCGCGGGGTGCCCGGCGCTGGCGACCTCCACCTCGCCCGTGGCCTCGTCCAGGGAGAGCAGGCAGCAGGTGGCGAACAGGTCGTTGTCGAAGGACTGCATGAGCCGGTTGGTGCGCTCGAGGGCGGCGGACAGGTCGTGCCCCTCGCTGACGTAGGCCCGCACGGCCGTGCGCACCCGGCCCATGAGGGCGGCCGCGGCGGCGTTGTGCCCCTGGACGTCGCCCATGACGACGACGAAGGCGCGCTCGGTGCGGATCCCGTCGAAGAAGTCGCCGCCGATCTGCGCGCCGTCGGTGCCTGGCAGGTACCGGGAGGTGAGGGTGACGCGGTCGGTGCTGGGCAGGGCGTGCGGCAGCAGCGCGGTCTGCAGCGCCCGGGCGGTGTCGGCGTCGGCCCGGGCGTGGACGAGGGCCTCCTCGCGGGCGCTCAGGTGCCGGGCGCGCCGTTCGCGGTCGAAGATCGAGACCACGAGGTCGGCGAGGTCGGCGAGGTCGGCCCGCTGGGTCTCGGTCAGCTCCTGGGGGTGGGTGTCGTCGAAGACGCACAGGGTGCCCAGGGCCAGGTGGTCGGGGGTCAGCAGCGGGGCGGCCGCGTAGCTGCGCACGGTGCCGAGGGTCCCGTCGACCCACGGGTGAGCGGCCCACCGGACGTCCCGCCGGGCGTCGGGGGCGTGCACGAGGCCGCCGAACCCCAGGGCGTAGTAGCACATGGAGTCGCTGCGGGCGCTGATCCCGCGGTCGAAGCCCTCGGCGGCCAGCTGCCGCTGGTACTGCTCGTCGATGATGTTGACGACCGCGTTCGGCAGTCCGGTCAGGCGGGTGGCGAGGCGCACGACGGCCTGCAGCTCGACCGGGGGCGGGCCCGAGACGTCGACGTAGTCGTGCAGGGCGGCGAGGCGGGCCGGGTCGTCCCGGTCGTCGAGTCCGGCCCCGGGGTCCTGGGCCGAGGCGGCAGCAGTCACGTGCTCTACGTTACGCCCTGACTACCCTCCGTGTTCTAGATACGGGCGTTCTCACTGCCCGGACGTGGGGTGGCGGCGCCGGGCCCCCGAGGGCATGCCGTTCCAGACCCGGCTCACGAGTCCGCGCGGCAGCACGTCCAGCACCGTCGAGACGGCCTTCCAGCGCTTGGTCGGCACGCTCACCGGGCGTCCGGCGAACAGGTCGTCCAGCGAGGCGTCCACGACGTCGTCGATGTCCAGCCAGATCCGGCTCGACAGCGACGAGCTGCCCCCGGAGGTCATGCCCGAGCGCGCGTGGAACTCGGTGCGGACGTACCCCGGTTCGACGACCGTCGCCTTCACGCCCGTCCCGCGCAGCTCCCCGGCCAGCGTCTCGGTCAGCACGATGACGTAGGCCTTGGCCGCCGAGTAGTGCCCCCCGCCGGGCACCAGACCGGCCACCGAACCGACGTTGAGGACCCAGCCGCGCCCGCGCGGGACCATGGCGCCCGTCGCGGCGCGCGACAGGACCATCACCGCCCGGCACAGCACGTCGAACATGCGCTCGTGGTCGGCCGGGACGCCGTCGTAGAACCGCTGGCGCAGGCCGAAACCGGCGTTGTTGACCAGCACGTCCACCGGCGCCCGCGTGCTGGCGACCCGCTCCGCGACCCGCTCCAGCGCCGCCCGGTCGGACAGGTCGGCGGCGAGGACCTCGACCTCCACGCCGAACTCCGAGCGCAGGGTCGCCGCCGTCGTCTCCAGCCGGGCGACGTCGCGGGCCACGACCACCAGGTCGAACCCGCGGCCGGCCAGCGAGCGCGCGTACGCGGCCCCCAGACCGGCGGTGGCGCCCGTGACGAGGGCGGTCGGGCGGGACGAGGGTGCGCTGCTCACGAGGGGCGAGCCTAGTGAACGGCGAGCGCCGGGCGGTGTCGTGCCGCCCACGAGCGCTGGGCGACCGCGCAGACCACCGCCGCCGCCAGCACCGCCGAGGCCGCGACCGTCAGCGCCGTGCGCGCCCCGGCCACGTCCAGCAGGACGCCGGCCACCGCGTTGCCGACGGCCGCCCCCGCCGTGATGGCCGTCGACAGCCACGCCTGGGCCTCGCCGAGGCGGTGGTCGGGGGCCAGCAGGTCCACGAGCCCCTGCGCGGCGATGAGGTTGGGGGAGATGAACAGGCCGGTGGCGAACAGGACGACGAGCAGCACCGGCAGCGGCACCCCCTCGCCGGCGCCGGCGGCCACGGCGAACAGCAGCAGCCCGAAGACCGTCAGCGTCACGAGCAGCCGGCGCCGGTCGGGGCTGCGCCAGTCGCGGCTGCCGTAGAGCAGGCCCCCCAGCGCCGACCCGCCCGCGATCGGGGCGAACAGCAGCCCCAGCCGGTCGGCCGACCCCAGCAGGTGCTCGGCGAGCCCGGCCATCGACACGTCGAGGATCCCGAACCCGACGCTCATGACGGCCATCACCGCCATCAGGAGCACGAAACCGCCGCTGCGCAGCAGGGCCGCCCCGGCGTGGGCGTGCTCGGGCACGGGGTGGGGCACGACCCGGCGGGCCCCCTCGGAGCGGCAGTAGGCCAGCGTCCCGCCCACCAGCAGGACGACCGTCACCAGCAGCGGCAGGGGCGCGACACCCAGCAGGAGCAGCACGCTCAGCAGCAGCGGGCCCCCGACGAAGATCGTCTCGACGGCCGCGGCGTCCAGCGCGTACCCGCGCCGCCGCCGCCGTTCCTCGGTGACGACCACCCGCCACGTCGAGCGCATCGCCGGCGACAGCGGCGGGAACGCGGCCCCGGCCAGCAGGGCCAGGACGGGCAGGACGACGCCGGGCACGGCCGTCCACACCGTCGCGCCCGTCAGCAGCAGGAGCAGCAGCCCGCTCACGCTCGCGGCCGGGACGAGGACCCGGGGCTGGCCCAGGCGGTCCATCGCGCGTCCCCACAGGGGCGAGCCCACGGCCAGGCCCACCGCGAACAGCCCGGTGACGATCCCGGCCAGCGTGTAGTTGTCCCGGGCCGAGCGCACCAGCAGGACCAGCCCCAGCGGGGCCGTCGCGATGGGGATGCGGGCCACCACGGACGAGACGAAGGGACGTGCCACGACCGGATCGCGCAGCAGCGCGAAGTACCCCGACATCTCCACCAGTTCCTCGTTCGCGACCGCGTCCGTGCGATCGTTCCCAGCCCTGGCCTGCAGCTTGTCAGACGGGCCAGATCCGCGCGCAGTGACCTCCGGCACCGCGTGCCGATTCCAGGGCGGCGACCGCCTGGCGGTGCGCCTCGACGCCCGTCGCGGCCCGGTCCGGCGCCAGGCTCGCCCCGATGCTCACCGACAGCGACGGGTGGTCGTCGACGGCGAGCTCGACGGCCATCAGCAGCGCGTCCGCGACCCGCTCCACGACCCCCTCGCTGCCCGCGCGCGGCAGCCCGGTCAGCAGCACGGCGAACTGGTCGGCGCCCAGCGGGATCCACCGGTCCACCGAGCGCACCGCGCGCCGCATCCTGCGCACGACGTCCTCACGCCCCCCGCGCCGGCTCGTGCCGTCGACCCCGACGAGCAGCAGACCCGTGCCGGTGCCCGTGCGCCGGTCGGCCTCCAGGGCCTGCGAGACCACCTCGGCCAGCGGCGGGGCCGGCGACGGCGGCCGCACGGCGACGACCGGGTCGGCCGGCGCCGGCGCCCGGTCGCTGCTCAGCGCCTCCGCCACCAGGGCGGTCACGAGGGCGCGGTCGTGGCTGACGGCGAGCTCGCGCCCGCCCGCCGGCCCCCCGGCCGGCCGCGTCACGACGACCGTCGCGACGTGCGGCGCCAGCACCGCCAGACCGTGCCCGTCGAGGTCGGCGTGCGCGCGGACCGCGACGTGCCCCAGGTCGGCCGCCGCCCGGCGCGCCGCGGCACCCCCGAGCGAGACGACGACCGACGGGTCCGGCTCGCGCCGGGCGCGCAGCCGCAGGTGCTCCAGGGACCGTTCGACGACGTCGGCGTTCGCGGGACGGGCCAGCGCGGACAACCGGGCCAGCGCGTCGGGGCTCGCCCCGGGGACCGGGGGACGCGGCGCGTCCGGGCGGGGCAGCGCCTCGGGGGCGCCGGAGGGCAGGGGGCCGGTGGGGGCCACGTCCCAGCCCTGCAGCAGGTCGGCCCCGAAGGACTGGGCCCGTTCGAGGTCGTCGGCGCTCTCGACCGCCTCGGCCAGCACCAGCGCGCCGGTCGCCGCGGCGTAGGCCCCGACGAGGGCGGCGAAGCCGGCGACCTCGTCGCGCGTGCGGCGGGCCAGCGCCCGCAGGTCCAGCTTGACGACGTCCGGCTCCAGCACCGGCAGCAGGGCCAGGACGTCCAGGTCCGCACCGGCCCCGTCCAGCGCCACCCCCCAGCCGCGCGCCCGGCTGCGGCGGGCCAGCCGCAGCGCCCGGCCGGGCTGGGCCAGCAGCGTCCGGGCGTCGACGTCGACGATGACGTGGGCCGCCACCTCGGGCAGGTCGGGGGCGACACCCTCCACGGAGGAGTTCAGGAACACCGTCCACGGCGCGGGCAGCGCGGCGACGGCCGCCAGGGCGTGCTCGTGCGCGCTGCGGTCCAGGTCGGCGAGCCGGCCCCGCCCCGCTGCGGCGCGCAGCAGCTGCGCGGGCGACGCCAGGGCGGAGTCCTGCGGCCCCCGCACGAAGGCCTCCACCGCCACCGGCCGGCCCGTGCGCGCGTCGTGGACGCACTGGAAGACCGTGCGCACCGCGCCCTCGTCCAGCACCCGGTCGACGTCCCAGACGGGGGCCGGGCCCCCGGCGTCGGCGGCGCCCGGCCCGGGTGCGGTGGCGGCGCGCACGGTCGAGGGCAGCGTCGAGCCCGGAGTCGTCATGGGCACGTCATCGGCACGTCACCCGGACGCCTTGAGCCGTCCGGGTGAACGACCACGGACGGTCACCACCGCCGGGGTGGCCGGGAACGCTCACGGGCCCTCCCGAGGTGCTGCGGACCCGGGCCCCCACCGGCACCGGTACGGATCGTTCGACATCGTCGAACTCCAGTCGTTGACGCCGTCCTCGCACCCTCCTACCTTCACGACGGCGGCACCGATCGCCGCCCGACCAGCCGTGAACGCGCACCACCACCGACTCAACGTGGAGTTCCCATGTCCCACAGCAGTTCCGCGGCCGCCCCTCCTGCACGGGTCGCACCCCGGACCCCCACCCTCACCGGAGAACTCCTCGCCGAGTTCGCCGGGACCGCCATCCTCATCCTGTTCGGCGTCGGTGTCGTCGCCCAGGTCGTCGCAGGCCAGAACGGCGGCGCGGACTCGATCCACTGGGCCTGGGGCCTGGGGGTCACCTTCGGCATCTACGTCGCCGGCCGCACCACCGGCGCCCACCTCAACCCGGCCGTCACCATCGCGCTCGCGGTCTTCCAGGGCTTCTCCTGGAAGAAGGTGCTGCCCTACTCGGTGGCGCAGTTCCTCGGGGCGTTCGTCGCCGCGCTCATCGTCCGCTGGGTCTACAACGACGCGATCATGACGGTCGACCCCGGGACGACCATCAAGACGCAGGGCATCTTCGCGACCCTGCCCGGCACCGGCGTCAGCGTCGGCACCGCGTTCCTCGACCAGGTCGTCGGCACCGCCATCCTGGTGTTCCTCATCTTCGCGATCTCCCAGGCCAAGGCCATGCCGCCGGCCGCGAACCTCGCCCCGTTCATCGTCGGCCTCGTCGTCGTCGGCATCGGCATGGCCTGGGGTTCGAACGCCGGCTACGCCATCAACCCGGCCCGCGACTTCGGCCCCCGCGTGGCCGAGCTGCTCACCGGTTACAGCGACGCGCTGAAGACCGGCGACGGCACGCTGTACTTCTGGGTGCCGATCGTGGCCCCGATCCTCGGTGGTCTGCTCGGCGGCGGCCTGTACAAGGTGCTCGTCGAACGCCATCTGCCCGAACCCGAGGCCGCCGAGCCCGAGGGCCGCGTCCTCACCGACTGACCGACAACTCACCGAAGAGAACGGGACGAAACCCATGACTGACAGCACTCCCCAGTACGTCGGCGCGGTCGACCAGGGCACCACCTCCACCCGGTTCATGGTCTTCGACCACGGCGGCAACGAGGTCGCCAAGTACCAGCTCGAGCACACCCAGATCATGACCAAGCCGGGCTGGGTCGAGCACGACCCGATCGAGATCTGGGAGCGCACCAGCTCGGTCATCCAGAGCGGGCTGCGTCAGGCGAACCTGACGTACCGGGACCTCGCGGCGCTGGGCATCACCAACCAGCGCGAGACCGCCGTCGTGTGGAACAAGAACACCGGCCGGCCGTACTACAACGCGATCGTCTGGCAGGACACCCGCACCGACCGGATCGCCTCGGCGCTGGACCGCGACGAGCGCGGCCAGAAGATCCGCCAGAAGACCGGCCTGCCCCCCGCCACGTACTTCTCCGGCGGCAAGATCCAGTGGATCCTCGAGAACGTCGACGGGGTGCGCGAGGCCGCCGAGGCCGGCGAGGCCGTCTTCGGCAACACCGACTCCTGGCTGATCTGGAACCTCACCGGCGGCCCGCGCGGCGGGGCCCACGTCACCGACGTGACCAACGCCAGCCGCACGATGCTCATGGACCTCGAGACCCTCGACTGGGACGACGAGCTCCTGGAGATCTTCGGCATCCCCCGCGCCATGCTCCCCGAGATCAAGCCGAGCTCGTACACCGAGGGCTACGGCGAGACCCTGGAGACCGGTCCGCTGGGCGGGAAGGTCAAGCTGACGGGCATCCTCGGCGACCAGCAGGCCGCCATGGTCGGCCAGGTCTGCTTCGACCCCGGCATGGCCAAGAACACCTACGGCACCGGCAACTTCATGCTGCTGAACACCGGCGAGGAGCTCGTCCGCTCCAAGGCCGGGCTGCTGACCACGGTCTGCTACCAGTTCAACGACGAGAAGCCCGTCTACGCCCTCGAGGGTTCCATCGCCGTGACCGGTTCGGCCGTGCAGTGGCTGCGCGACCAGCTCGGCATCATCTCCGGGGCCGGGGAGTCCGAGTCCCTGGCCCGCCAGGTGCAGGACTCCGGCGGCTGCTACTTCGTGCCGGCGTTCTCGGGGCTGTTCGCCCCGTACTGGCGCTCGGACGCCCGCGGCGCCATCGTCGGGCTCTCGCGCTACAACACCAACGCGCACATCGCCCGCGCGACCCTGGAGTCCATCTGCTACCAGAGCCGCGACGTCACCGAGGCCATGACCGCCGACTCCGGCGTCGAGGTCGAGGTGCTCAAGGTCGACGGCGGCATCACCGCCAACCAGCTCTGCATGCAGCTGCAGGCCGACATCCTCGGCGTCCCCGTCTCCAAGCCCGTCGTGGCCGAGACGACGGCGCTGGGCGCGGCGTACGCGGCCGGCCTGGCCGTCGGGTTCTGGAAGAACCTCGACGAGCTGCGCGAGAACTGGAACGAGGGCGCCCGCTGGGAACCCACGTGGAACGACGAGCAGCGCGCCGACGGCTACAAGGGCTGGAAGAAAGCCGTCGAGCGGACGTTGAACTGGGTGGACGTCGACTGACGTCGCACCCCCTGTGACGGTGCCGGGCGCGCGGGACGCGCGCCCGGCACCCACCATGGAGCAGGACCAAGCGCAGGACCGTTGGGAAAAGGCTGAGGAGCAGGACGTGGAGATCAAGGCACTGTCGCCGCAGGCACGCGCGGACGCGTTGCGGGAGATGGCAGAAGGTGAGCTCGACGTCCTCGTCATCGGTGGCGGGGTCGTCGGGACGGGAGCGGCGCTGGACGCGGTGACCCGCGGGTTGCGCACGGCCATGGTCGAGGCGCGCGACTGGGCCTCGGGAACCTCGAGCCGGTCGAGCAAGCTCGTCCACGGCGGTCTGCGCTACCTGGAGATGCTCGACTTCGCCCTCGTCCACGAGGCGCTGTCCGAGCGCGGCCTGCTGCGCAACAAGCTGGCCCCGCACCTGGTCAAGCCGGTGCCGTTCCTCTACCCGCTGTCCAAGCGGTTCGCCGAGCGCCCCTACGTCGGTTCCGGCATCGCCCTGTACGACGGCATGGCGCTGTCCAGCGGCAACAACAAGGGGTTCCCGCTGCACCGCCACCTGACCCGTCGCGGGGTCGCCAAGGAGGCCCCCGGCATCCGCAAGGACGCCATGGTCGGGGCCATCCAGTACTACGACGGGCAGGTCGACGACGCCCGGCACACCATGACGATCGCCCGCACCGCGGCCACCTACGGCGCGCTGATCGCCAACCGCACGCGCGTGAAGGAGTTCGTCCGCGAGGGCGAGCGCGTCGTCGGCGCGGTCCTGGTGGACCTGGAGTCCGGCACCGAGATCCGCGTCAAGGCCAAGCAGGTCATCAACGCCACGGGCGTGTGGACCGACGAGACCCAGGAGCTCGTCAAGGCCCGTGGGCAGTTCAAGGTCCGCGCGTCCAAGGGCATCCACCTCGTCGTGCCGCGCGACCGGATCCAGTCCAGGACCGGGCTCATCCTGCGCACGGAGAAGTCCGTCCTGTTCATCATCCCGTGGGGCCGGCACTGGATCATCGGGACCACCGACACCGACTGGACGATGGACAAGGCGCACCCGGCGGCCACCAGCGCCGACATCGACTACGTGCTCGAGCACGCCAACTCCGTGCTGAAGTCCCCGCTGACCCGCGAGGACGTCGAAGGCGTCTACGCGGGCCTGCGGCCGCTGCTGTCGGGGGAGAGCGAGTCGACCTCGAAGCTGTCCCGCGAGCACGTCGTCGGCCACCCCGTCCCGGGTCTGGTCGTCGTCGCCGGCGGCAAGTACACGACGTACCGCGTGATGGCCAAGGACGCCGTCGACGTCGCGGTCGACGGCCTGGACGGCAAGGTCCCCGCCTCGACCACCGAGAACGTCCCCATGGTGGGAGCCGAGGGGTACCACGCCCTGTGGAACCAGCGGCACGCGCTGGCGGCGAAGGCGGGCATCCACGTCGACCACGTCGAGCACCTGCTGAACCGCTACGGCTCGGCGATCGACGAGGTCCTGGCGCTCATCGCCGAGGACCCCACCCTCGGTGAAGTCGTCCCGCACGCCGACGACTACCTCAAGGCGGAGTTCGTCTACGCGGCGACCCACGAGGGTGCTCTGCACCTCGACGACGTCCTGGCCCGCCGCACCCGCATCTCGATCGAGACGTACGACCGCGGGACGGAGTCGGCCGAACTCGCCGCCGACCTGGTCGCCGGGCCGTTGGGCTGGGACGCCGACCGCAAGGCCAAGGAGGTCGCGACGTACCTGCAGCGGGTCGCCGCCGAACGCGCCTCCCAGGAGCAGCCGACGGACGCCGCGGCCGACGCGGTGCGCCTGCAGGCCCCGGAGATCGTCCCCATCGGCGGCTGATCCAGGAGATCCGGGACGCGTCCCCGCAGATCGGGTGGAAACTCACCCGTTCGGACCAGCCGCGGACTACGGTGTGCTGTGCGCGATGGGGGTCGCGCACAGCACCGGCCGAACCACTCGGGCGGGCGACGACGTCCTGGGGGGACGAGATGAAGCACGTCAAGGCTGTCCGCGCGCTGGCAGCAGCAGGTGTCGTGGTGGGGTCGATCGCCGGGGCCGGTGCGGTCAGCGCGGCCACGGCCGCCCCAGACCTGGTGGTGGTGGCTGTCGACCGAACAGCGGGGGCCGTCGCGGGCCAGCAGGTCCGTTTCACCGCCACCATCGAGAACCGGGGCACCGCACCCACCCCGGCGGGCACGATCGCCGGTATCGGGTTCCAGGTCGATGGCAAGCTCGTCTCCTGGGCCGACCAGGTGACGTACTCCCTGCGGCCGGGCGACAGCGTGACGATCAGCGCGGTGGGCGGCCCCCAGGGGTCGGCGACGTGGACGGCCACGGCCGGCGACCACACCCTGCGTGCCTTCGTCGACGACGCCGGTCGCATCAAGGAATCGAACGAGGCCAACAACACCCGGGACGTGACCCTGCCGGTCTCTTCCGGGCTGGCCACCCGTACGCAGGACCGCAGCACCACCACGTCCCTGAGGCCGCTGAACCGGCCCACCGTCATCTCGACGACGGTGACCGGGACGCTGTTCGGCGGCTGCTTCACCGCGGACGGCTTCCTGCTCGACGGGACCGAACGCGCGGTCAGCCGTCACACGGTGGGCAACGAGCGGCCGGCGCTCGGGTCCAAGTGGGGCACCGAAGGGGTGGTCCAGATCCCGGCGAACGCCGTCCGCGCACAGACGCCGGTGCCCTTCTCGGAACTCCTGTGGTCCTACCAGGGGCACTACCCCTTCGAGTGCGCCCCCGGCAGCACACCGCGCTTCTCCCGCTTTCAGGCGGCCAGCGTGAAGACCAACCGCTTCGAGGGCTCGTTCGCCACCACCGTCGGTGCTCAGATCGCGTCCGTCACCACAGCCGTCGACACGGACTTCGACGTCCAGCCCTGACGGACCCCGGCGGGCCCACCCGGTCCGGGTGCGCCCGCCCCGCGGACGGTCCACGATCGGGGCATCGACCCCACCGACGCGCTGCTCGCCGCGGCCACCGGGCACGCCGCCTTCCAGGCCGTCGTGACCGCGGTGGTCTATCCGGCGCTGGCCGCGACCCCCGGAGCCGACTTCGTCCGGGTGCACACCGCGCACTCGCGGCGCATCACGCCCGTCGTCGCGGGGGTGTACGGCGCGTTGCTGGCGGCGTGGGGGTGGGTGCTGGTCTCGGCGCCGCTGACGCCGTGGTTGCTCGCGGCGCTGGTGGGTTCGGCCGGTGCGCTCGGGTCGACGGCGCTCGTCGCCGCCCCGACCCACGCGCGGCTGGGCCGCGACGGCCCGCGTCCACCGCTGCTGCGCAGGCTGCTGCGGGCCGACGCCGTGCGCTGCGCGGGGGCGCTGCTCACCCTGGCGGCCGTGCTGGGCGGGGAACTGACCCGCACGGGCTGAGGCGTACGCACCGGCCCGTCCGGTGGTCCCGGCGGGTGCCGGTCCCGCCGCACCGCCACCCCGCGGGTCGTCCCGGCGGGCTCACGACCCGGACGAGAACTAGGGTGCGCGGGTGAAACCCTTCCTCCTGCTCGCCACCCGCGTCGACGACACGGTGGCCGAGGCGGAGTTCGCCGCGTTCGCGCGGTCCGGCGGCCTCGGTCCCGGCGAGCTGGAACGCGTTCGGCTGGAACGGGACCCGCTGCCCGACCTCGACCTCGACGCGTACTCGGGGATCGTCCTGGGGGGCAGCCCGTACTGCACGTCGGACCCCGAGGAGGAGAAGTCGGACGCCCAGCGGCGCGTCGAGGTCGAGCTCCACGGGTTGCTCGAGGTCGTCGTCGGGCGTGACCTGCCCTTCCTCGGCGCCTGCTACGGCATCGGCACGCTCGGGGTCCACCAGGGCGGGACGGTCGACCGGACGTACGGCGAACCCGTCGGCACCGTGCCGGTGACCCTCACCGCCGCCGGCCGCGACGACCCGGTGTTCGCCGCCCTGCCGGCGACGTTCGACGCGTACGTCGGGCACAAGGAGGCGCTGCACGGCGTGCCGCCGGGGGCGGTGCTGCTCGCCGGGTCCGCGCCCTGCCCGGTCCAGGCGTTCCGGGTGGGCCACAACGTCTACGCCACCCAGTTCCACCCCGAGCTCGACGCCGGGGGTTTCGTCGAGCGGTGCGCGGTGTACCGCGACGAGGGCTACTTCGACCCCGCCGAGTTCGACGACCTCGCCGCGCGGTTGCGGACGACGTCGGCGCCGTTCGCGCCGCTGGTGTGGCGGCGCTTCGTGCAGCGCTACGCGCGGGACTGACCCGGACGCGCCTGCAGCGCCACGTAGTACGGCCGCAGGCTGTCGGCGGTCCCCGCCGCACCCGGCCCCAGGACGAGTTCGTCGAGGTCGTCCGCGACGGTCCGGCCCGGCACGCGGTCGCGGACCCCGAGGTCGGGCAGCGGCCCGGCGGCGCGGTGGAACGTCACGACGTGCGCCCCGAGGTCCTCGAGCGGGTCCGAGGGTCCCGAGGCGGCGTCGGTGATGCGCCGCAGCAGGTCCGCCAGCTCCACCCCGCGCAGCGTGAGGGTCGTGGCCGGTTCGGCGTCGAGCTGCTCGGCGAGGGCGTAGACGACGGCCGCGGCGTGCTTGCAGGGTTCGCCGTCGTCGGGGCAGCTGCAGTCGAAGGCGACCTCGTGGTCGACGGGGAGCAGGTCGACCCCGACACCGGCCAGCAGGTCCACCAGCCCCGGGGGCACGTCGCCCTCGAACAGCGGGGCGAGCAGCAGCGGGTTCTCCACGACGGTCGCGACGACGGCCTCGACCTCCGAGGCCGTCCACCGCCGCACGCTGACCTCGACGAGGTACGGCCGCGGCCGCGACCCCTGGACCCGGGCGCCGACCGCCCCGGGGCGCACGCGCAGTTCCACGACCTGCCCGGCGCGCGCGTACGTGCGCCCGCGCTGCAACCGGCCCGCGTCCCCCGTGCGTTCCAGGGCGTCGACGAACCGCTGGGACCACCAGTGCTGCCCGATCCGGCCCCGTCGGGACCGCAACCGGGCGCCCCCGCCGGGCCGGCGCTTCCCGTACCGCTCGAACGTCATCACTCACCCACCGCGTCGTCGCCGAGCCGGATCAGTTCGCGCAGCGCGTCCGTGTCGAGCTCGGTGATCCACCCCTCGCCGCTGCCGACGACCGACTCGGCGAGCCCGCGCTTGCGGGTGATGACGGCGTCCACGCGTTCCTCCAGGGTGCCCACGCTGACGAGCTTGCGGACCTGCACCTGCCGGTGCTGGCCGATGCGGAACGCGCGGTCGGTGGCCTGGTCCTCCACCGCGGGGTTCCACCAGCGGTCCACGTGGACGACGTGGTTGGCCGCCGTGAGGTTCAGGCCGGTACCGCCGGCCCGCAGCGACAGCAGCATCACCCCGGGACCGTCGGAGGCCGAGAACTCCTCCACCATCGCGTCGCGGCCCCGCCGCGTGACGCCACCGTGCAGGAACGGCACCGGTTCGCCGGTGAGGTCGGACAGGTGGGGTCCGAGCAGGTGCCCGAACTCCGCGAACTGCGTGAAGCACAGCACCTTCTCGCCCTCGGCCCGGGCCGAGGTGACGACGTCGTCGAGCAGTTCCAGCTTCCCGGACCGGTGCCGGCCGCGGTGCAGGACTCCCGAGGAGTCGCCGAGGTAGTGCGCGGGGTGGTTGCAGATCTGCTTCAGCCGGGTGAGGGCGGCCAGGATCAGCCCCCGCCTCGACACGCCGCCGGGGTCGGCGCCGGGGTCCGCCAGGCGTGCGGTGAGGTCGTCGACGACCCGCCGGTACAGCGCGGCCTGCTCGGGGGTGAGGTTCGCCCGGACCGTCATCTCGATCTTCTCCGGCAGGTCGCCGGCGACGGCGGGGTCGGTCTTGACCCGCCGCAGCACGAACGGCCGCGTGACGACGGCGAGCCGGGCCGCCGGCTCGGCCTGGCCGAGCTTCTCGATGGGCACGGCGAACGTGTCGCGGAAGCTCGCGGCGCTGCCCAGCAGCCCGGGGTTCGTCGTGTCCAGGATCGCGCGCAGGTCCTCCAGCCGGTTCTCCACGGGGGTCCCCGTCAGGGCCACGCGGTGCGCGGCGCCGATCGCGCGGACCGCCCGGGCCTGCCGGGTGTTGGCGTTCTTCACGTGCTGGGCCTCGTCGAGGGCGACGCGGTGCCAGGGGACGGCCGCGAGGTCGGTGACGTCGCGGACGACGAGGCCGTACGTGCTGACGACCAGGTCGCGCTCGGCGGCCAGGGCGGCGAGGTCGGCCCCCTTCGGCCGCCCGGGCCCGTGCTGGACGTGCACCCGCAGCCCCGGGACGAACCGGGCGGCCTCCGCGGCCCAGTTCCCGACGACCGACATCGGGCACACGAGGAGCGTCGGGCCCGGCGCGGAGGGTGCCTCGTGGGCCAGCAGCGCCAGCAGTTGCAGGGTCTTGCCCAGGCCCATGTCGTCGGCCAGCACCGCGCCCAGCCCCAGCTGCGACATCGTGGCCAGCCACGTCAGCCCGCGGCGCTGGTAGGGCCGCAGCTCGGCGCGCAGGCCGGGCGGGTCGGGCAGTTCCGGCAGGCGCTGCGCGGCCTGCCCGGACAGCACGTCGCCGAGGACCCCGCGGGCGTCGACGGACGTGACGGGTCCCGGCAGGTCCCGCCCCGAGCCCACCGCCGCGAGCACGTCGACGATCGAGGCCCGGCCGGTGCCGCGCCTGCGCAGGAACGTCGCGCTGCGCCGCAACGTGTCGGCGTCCACCTGCACCCACTCGCCGCGGAAGCGCACCAGCGAGGACTTCGAGGCCGCCAGCGCGAGGAGCTCGGCCTCGGTGATCGGGGAGTCGCCGAGGGCGGCCTGCCAGCGGAAGTCCAGGAGCTCGGCCTGGCGGACCTGCGGGGCGGTGATCGCACCGGGCTGGGCCGCGGAGGCCGTCAGCGAGAAGGACAGCGCCTTCTTCGTCCAGTGCCGGGGCAGCTGCAGGCCGACGCCCGCCGCGGCCAGCTTCGGGCCGCCGACCTCGACGAGGTCGAGCAGTTCGGCGATCGACAGTTCCACGCCGTGCTCGGCGGCGGCGTCGGTGCGCCCGCCGAGGATCCGCTTCAGCGGTGGGTGGGCCGTGCCGGCGCGCGCGGTCCCGGTGAGCAGGACGAGCAGCGGGTCCTCCCCGTCGCGGCCCGAACCCCCCTCGGCCCGCGCCTCGGCGAGGGTGAGGACGAGGCTGGGGTCGTCCAGGGGCCGCAACCGGGTCTGCAGCCGCCAGTTCAGGTCGGCGGGGGCCTCCCCGCCGGTCCCGTCCAGCTTCCCGTCGGCGAGGCCGTCGGGGACGTCCTCCCACGGCTCGGGTTCGACCACGCGCAGCAGGACGTCGTACCCGGCGTCCTCGCCGCTGCGGTGCCAGTCGCGGACCCGGCGGGCCAGGGACGGCAGGGTGCCGTGGCGGTCGGCGTCGTCCGCCAGCGCCTCCCCGCTGCGCAGACCGAGCAGCCAGGCGCGCAGGGACGGGTTCGCCGGCAGGTCGTGCGGCACGACGTCGCGCGTGCGGTCGGCGACCAGGACGTCGACGACGACCGCGCAGACGTCGTCGAGCAGGTCCGGCGCCTGGGCCGGGCCGCTGCGCGAGCGTTCGGCGCGCAGCACCGGCGGGCAGGCCTGCGCGACGACCGTCCGCCAGCGCCCGAACGCGCGGTCGGGCGCGGGGACCCAGCGGGCCCGGAACCGCCCGTCGCAGGCGTGCAGGTCCGGGACGACGTGCCCGGCGTCGACGGCGCGACGGGCCCCGGCCGCGACGTGCGCGAGCCAGCGCAGTCCGTCCGCGACGGGCAGGTCCTGCTCGGCGACCTCCGTGAGGACCTCCAGGGCCCGTGCCCCGCGCAGGTCGACGACCTCCAGCTCGACGGGCAGCAGCCGCAGGTCCGCCCGCGCGCGTCCCGTCGAGGCGGCGGGGCGTCCGGAGGGGGTGCAGGGCAACGACACCGACACGGTCGAGGTGGCCGGGGAGGCCAGGGCGCAGGCCAGGGCCGCGGCCCGGGGGGCCTGACGGGCCAGGTCGGCGAGGTCGGCCGCGCGGGCGGGTCCGGGGCGGCGGCGCGGGGCCTCGACCCACAGGGCGAGGGAGTGCTCCCGGGTCCAGAGGCCGTGGACGACGAGCACCCCGGAAGACTACGACGGCTCGAAGACCTCCGTGCCCAGGACCTGCAGCAGGTCCAGCGCCTCCCGCGAGGCCGTGTCGGCGGGCGTCAGGACGACCAGCCGCTGCCGCTGGTCGGCGCTCAGGAGGGTCTCGCAGTCCAGCACCAGCGGGCCGACCCGGGGGTGCAGGACCGTCTTGCGGTCCGCCCGGCGGACCGCGACCTCGTGCTCGGCCCACAGCGCGGCGAACTCGGGGCTCGTCGACTCCAGCCGGGCGACCAGCCGGGTCACCTCGGGGTCCCCGCGTCGCCGGCCGTGCGCCGCGCGCAGGTCGGCGACGAGTTCGCGGGTGTGCCGGTCCCGCTCGGCCGGGTCGTGCGCGTCCCACCGCCCGGGGTGGGCGAACCAGCGGTGGACCAGGTAGCGGTCGTCGCCCTCGGCGCGCTGGTCACCGACGAGGAGCCGGGACGCCCGGTTCTGCGCCAGCACCTCGCCGAGGTCGGACAGCACCATCGCCGGGACGCGGTCCAGCAGGTCCAGGACCCGCAGCATCCCGGCGCGCGCCAGGGCGTCCACGGGCGGGGGCTGGTGGCCGGCGAGGTGGAAGACGTGGGCCCGCTCGTCGTCGCTCAGGCGCAGCGCGCGGGCCAGCGCGGTCAGCAGCTGCGGCGAGGGCTGGGAACTGCGTCCCTGCTCCAGGCGCACGACGTAGTCGACGGACATCCCGGCCAGCAGCGCGACCTCCTCGCGCCGCAGTCCCGCCGTCCGCCGTCGCGGGCCGTCGGCCAGGCCCACCTCGGCCGGGGACACCGCCTCGCGGCGGCGGCGCAGGAAGTCGGCGAGCGCGTCACGGTCCACCCCGCCATCCTGCGCGCCGCCCGGGACGCCGAGCCAGGGAGCGCCGCTCCCACGACAGGTGCTCCGCTCCCGCGGCCGGGGGAGCGGGCGCAGGGTGGCGCCATGACGAAGCACCTGGGCCTGGGGGCCATGGGCATGTCCGGCGCGTACGGACCGGCCGACCGCGACGAGAGCATCGCCACCGTCCACGCCGCGCTCGACGCGGGCGTCACCCTGATCGACACCGGCGACTTCTACGGGGCCGGCCACAACGAGATGCTGCTGGCCGAGGCGCTGCGGGGGGTGGACCGCGACAGCTACCGGCTGAGCGTGAAGTTCGGCGCGCTGCTGACCCCGGCGGGTCTGCCCTCCGGTTTCGACGGCCGCCCCGAGGCGGTGAAGAACTCCCTCGCGTACTCCCTCGTGCGGCTCGGGACCGACCACGTCGACGTCTACCGGCCCGCCCGCCGCGACCCGCGGGTGCCGATCGAGGAGACCGTCGGGGCCATCGCCGACCTCGTCGAGGCCGGCTACGTCCGGCGGGTCGGGTTGTCGGAGGTGGACGCCGAGACGGTGCGCCGCGCGCACGCCGTCCACCCGGTGGCGGACCTGCAGATCGAGTACTCCATCATCTCCCGGGCGGTCGAGGCCGAGGTGCTGCCGACGCTGCGCGAGCTGGGGATCGGGATGACGGCCTACGGCGTCCTGGGCCGTGGGCTCATCTCGGGCCACTGGAGCCGGCAGCGCTCGGCGGACCCGGTGCGCAGCCGCAGCCCGCGGTTCGCCCCCGGCAACGTCGAGCACAACCTGGAGCTGGTCGAGGCGCTGCGCGCGGTGGCGGACGGCAAGGGCTGCACGGTCGCCCAGCTCGTCGTCGCCTGGGTCCTGGCGCAGGGACCGGACGTCGTGCCGCTGGTGGGGGCGAGGACGCGGGAGCGGCTGGCCGAGGCGCTGCCGGCGCTGGACGTGGAGCTGACCCGGGCCGACCTCGACCGGCTCGAGGAGGTGCTGCCGCCCGGTGCGGCGCGCGGCGACCGCTACCCGGCCGCGTTCATGGCCGGGCTCGGCGTGGGCAACTGAGCCCGGCTGCGACCTCCCGGACGACTTCGGCGGTTGTCACCCGTTCGGAGCAACGACTCTGGCACCCTGGTACCGGGCATCCAAGGGGGGCGTGCCCAGGGATGGATCGGTCCGAGGGGGAAGCCGATGTCTCGCAAGTTGCTGGTCATCTACGGTGCCGTGCTGCTGACGGCGCTGCGCAAGGCCTGAGGGCCTGATCACCGGACCCGGCGGGCGGTGCACGTCGACCGCCCGCCGGGTCCGCGCACCTCGGGCGCGAACTGTGGGGCCGCGGGGCCGACGCCGCGCGGTGAACGGCGCCGAACCCGCGTCAGGCTCCCGTCAAGGCGCGTCAGGACGGCGTCAAGGACGCGTCAGGACGGCCGGTGGACCTGCGGTCCGGTGGTGTGGTGGAGACGTTCACCGATCCACCTCCCCCTGGAGTCCTCGTGCTCGACGTCGGGCTGATCGCCCTGACCCTCGCCCTCGCAGCGCTCGGCGGCCTGCTGGTCCGCGCGCTGGAGCGCCGGTGAGCGCCACGGCGGCGGTGGGCCTCGTGCTCGCCGTCGTGACCGCCGGCTACCTGCTGTACGCCCTGCTGCGTCCGGAGAAGTTCTGATGAGCGACGCGACCGCAGGGCTCCTGCAGATCGGGCTGCTCGTCGTCGTCCTGGCGGCGGTGCACGTCCCGCTGGGCGACTTCATGGCCCGCACCTTCACCGGTGCCCGCCACCTGCGCGTCGAGCGCGGCCTGTACCGGGTGCTGCGGGTCGACGGGGACGCCGAGGTCCGCTGGCCCACCTACGCCCTCGGGGTGCTGGGTTTCTCGACCGTCTCGATCCTGTTCCTGTACGCGTTCCTGCGCCTGCAGCACTTCCTGCCGCTGTCGCTGGGCATGGCGGGCATGGAACCCACCCAGGCGTGGAACACGGCCGTCTCCTTCGTGGGCAACACGAACTGGCAGTCCTACTCCGGGGAGTCCGCCGTCGGGCACCTGGTCCAGATGGCCGGCCTGGCCGTGCAGAACTTCCTGTCCGCCGCGGTGGGCCTCGCCGTCGCGGTGGCCCTGGTGCGCGGCCTCGTCTCCCGGGCCGGCGGAACCATCGGCAACTTCTGGGTCGACCTGACCCGCGCCACGCTGCGCATCCTGCTGCCGCTCTCGGTGCTCGGCGCGGTCGCGCTGCTGCTGACGGGCGTGGTGCAGAACTTCTCCGGCGGCACCACGTACACGACGCTGGCGGGCGGCACGCAGACGATCGTCGGCGGTCCGATCGCCTCCCAGGAGGTCATCAAGGAGCTGGGGACCAACGGCGGCGGGTTCTTCAACGCGAACTCCGCGCACCCCTTCGAGAACCCGACCCCCTTCTCGAACCTCTTCGAGATCCTGCTCATCCTCGTCATCCCGTTCAGCCTGCCCCGCACGTACGGGACCATGGTGGGCGACCGCCGCCAGGGCAACGCGATCCTGGCGGTGATGGGCGCCGTCTTCACCGTCTCCCTGGCCGTCACGACGTGGTCGGAGACGCGCGGCTACGGCGCCGTCCCGCAGGCCGTCGGCTCGGCGATGGAGGGCAAGGAGACCCGGTTCGGCGAGTGGGCCTCGACGTTGTTCGCCACGGCGACGACGTCCACCTCGACCGGTGCGGTGAACTCGTTCCACGACAGCTACACCCCGCTCGGCGGCGGCACGGTCATGCTCAACATGATGATGGGCGAGGTCACCCCCGGCGGTGTCGGCTCGGGTCTGTACGGGATGCTCGTGCTGGCGATCATCACGGTGTTCGTCGCCGGGCTGATGGTCGGGCGCACGCCGGAGTACCTGGGCAAGAGCATCCGGCAGAAGGAGATCACCTACGCCGCGCTGTACATCCTCGTCACCCCCGGCGTCCTGCTCACCGGGTCGGCCATCGCGCTGTCGGACGCCGACACCCGCTCTGCGCTGCTGAACTCCGGCCCGCACGGTCTGACGGAGATGCTCTACGCGTTCGCCTCGGCCGCCAACAACAACGGCTCCGCCTTCGCCGGGCTCAGCGCGAACACCCCGTTCTACAACACCGCCCTCGGGCTGGCGATCTACCTCGGCCGCTTCCTGCCGATGGTGTTCGTCCTCGCCCTGGCCGGCGCGTTCGCGGCGCAGAAACCCGCGGCCGCCACCGCCGGGACCCTGCCGACGCGCACCCCGACGTTCGCCGGGATGCACCTGGCCGTCGTGGTGGTCGTGACGGCCCTGACGTTCTTCCCCGCCCTGGCCCTCGGCCCGATCGCCGAGGCCGTCTCTGGAGCCCAGTCGTGACCACCCTCACCCCGATCCCCGACACGCAGGAACCGGCGGCCCCGCGCCGCGTCGCCAGCGGTGCGTTCAGCCCCCGCCAGCTCGTCCAGTCCCTGCCGGACGCGTTCCGCAAGCTCGACCCGCGGCACCTGGTCAAGACCCCCGTCATGTTCGTCGTCGGTCTCGGCGCCGTCCTCACCACGGTCCTGGCCGTCACCGACCCGTCCGTGTTCGCCTGGGTCATCGTCGCCTGGCTGTGGATCACCGTCCTGTTCGCCAACCTCGCCGAGGCCGTCGCCGAGGGGCGCGGCCGGGCGCAGGCCGCCTCGCTGCGCAAGGTCAGCACCGAGACCGTCGCCCGCCGCCTGGACCACGGCCGCGACGAGGTGCGGGTCTCCTCGGCGCAGCTGCGCGTCGGTGACCTCGTCGTCGTCGAGGCGGGGGAGACCGTCCCCGGCGACGGGGACGTCGTCGAGGGCGTCGCCAGCGTCGACGAGTCGGCCATCACCGGCGAGTCCGCCCCCGTCATCCGGGAGTCCGGCGGCGACCGCAGCGCCGTCACCGGCGGCACGACCGTCCTGTCCGACCGCATCGTGGTCCGCATCTCCGCCAAACCCGGCGAGAGCTTCGTCGACCGGATGATCGCGCTCGTCGAGGGGTCCGCCCGCCAGCGCACCCCCAACGAGATCGCGCTGAACATCCTGCTCGCCAGCCTGACCCTGGTGTTCCTGCTGGCCGTGGTCACGCTGCAGCCCATGGCGATCTACTCGGGCAAGCCCCAGAGCCTCGTCGTCCTCGTCGCGCTGCTGGTCTGCCTCATCCCCACCACCATCGGCGCGCTGCTGTCCGCCATCGGCATCGCCGGCATGGACCGGCTCGTCCAGCGCAACGTCCTGGCGATGTCCGGCCGGGCCGTCGAGGCCGCCGGGGACGTCGGGACCCTGCTGCTGGACAAGACCGGGACCATCACCCTCGGGAACCGGCAGGCGCACGAGCTCGTCGCCGCCCCCGGCGTGACGCTGTCGGTCCTGGCCGACGCCGCGCAGCTGTCGAGCCTGGCCGACGCCACCCCCGAGGGGCGGTCCGTGGTCGTCCTCGTCAAGGAGCAGTTCGGGCTGCGGGCCCGCTCCGAGGGTGAACTGCCCGGGGCCGTGTTCGTGCCGTTCACCGCCCAGACCCGGATGTCGGGGGTGGACCTGTCGACCGGTCAGGGCAGCCGCGAGATCCGCAAGGGCGCCGCGGCCGCCGCGACGCACTGGGTGCGCACCCTCGGGGGTGAGGTGCCCGCCGAGGTCGGTCAGGTCGTGGAGGACATCTCCACCGCGGGCGGGACCCCGCTGGTCGTCGCCGAGAACGTCACGGCGAACGGCAGGGACCACGCCCGGGTGCTGGGCGTCATCCACCTCAAGGACGTCGTCAAGGAGGGCATGCGCGAACGGTTCGAGCAGCTGCGCGCCATGGGGATCCGCACCGTCATGGTGACCGGCGACAACGAGCGGACCGCACGCGCCATCGCCGTGGAGGCCGGGGTCGACGACGTGCTCGCCGAGGCCACCCCCGAGGACAAGCTGGAACTCATCCGGCGCGAGCAGTCCGGCGGCCGGCTGGTCGCGATGATGGGCGACGGCACGAACGACGCCCCGGCCCTGGCCCAGGCCGACGTCGGGGTCGCGATGAACACCGGGACGACCGCGGCCAAGGAGGCCGGGAACATGGTCGACCTGGACTCCAACCCGACCAAGCTCATCGAGATCGTCGAGATCGGCAAGCAGCTGCTCATCACCCGCGGGGCGCTGACGACGTTCTCCATCGCCAACGACATCGCCAAGTACTTCGCCATCATCCCGGCGATGTTCGTCACGACGTTCCCCGGCCTCGACGCCCTGAACGTCATGCGGCTGGCGACCCCCGAGAGCGCCATCGTCTCGGCCGTCGTGTTCAACGCCCTCGTCATCGTCGCCCTCATCCCGCTGGCCCTGCGCGGGGTGCGGTACCGGCCCTCCAGCGCCGCGGCCCTGCTGCGGCGCAACCTGTGGGTCTACGGCCTCGGGGGCGTCGTCGTGCCCTTCATCGGCATCAAGCTCATCGACCTGCTCGTCTCCCAGATCCCCGGAATCGGCTGATCAGAATGTCCCTCACCTTCGCCAACCTCGTGCGGCAGGCCCGCACCGGTCTGCTCCTGCTGATCGCCGCCACCGTCGTCCTCGGGGTCCTGTACCCGCTGGCGGTCTTCGGCATCGGCCGGCTCACCCCCGGCCGCGCCGACGGCCAGATCGTCAGCTCCGGCGGGACCGCGGTCGGGTCCCGGATCATCGGCCAGGCCTTCACCGGCGACCAGTGGTTCTGGCCGCGCCCGTCGGCGGCCGGGAAGGACGGCTACGACCCGACCTCCTCGGGTGCCTCGAACCTGGGCCCGAACAACCCGGACCTGCTGAAGGCCGTCGAGGAGCGGCGCGCCGCCGTCGCCGCGGCCGACGGGACGAACCCCGCCGACGTGGCCCCCGACGCCCTGACCGCCTCCGGTTCCGGGCTCGACCCCGACATCTCCCCGGAGTACGCCCGCCAGCAGGTCGCCCGGGTCGCGGGGGCCCGCGGGCTGAGCGAGCAGCAGGTGGCCGACCTCGTCGCGCAGCACACCGCGGGCCGCCAGCTCGGGTTCCTGGGCGAGCCCACCGTGAACGTCCTGGAGCTCAACCTCGCGCTGCAGGCCCTGGCGTCCTGAACGTGCCGCACACTGGGGAGGTGAGCCCTGCGCCGGACCTCGTGCGGCGGGGGCGGCTGCGGGTGTTCCTCGGAGCCGCCCCCGGCGTCGGCAAGACCTTCGCCGCGCTCGACGAGGCCCACCGCCGCCTCGCGCGCGGCACGGACGTCGTCGTCGGGCTCGTCGAGTGCCACCACCGGGAACGGACCGAGGCGCTGCTGGCGGGGCTGGAGGTCCTGCCGCGGCGGATCGTCGAGCACCGCGGGCTGGAGGTCGGTGAGCTCGACGTGGACGCGGTCCTGCGCCGGCGGCCGGAGATCGTGGTCGTCGACGAGCTGGCCCACACGAACGCGCCGGGCTCGGAACGGCCCAAGCGGTGGCAGGACGTCCAGCACCTCCTGGACGCCGGCGTCGACGTCGTCTCGACGGTGAACATCCAGCACCTGGAGTCCCTCAACGACGTCGTCGAGCACATCACCGGCATCGAACAGCGCGAGACGATCCCGGACGCCGTGCTGCGCTCGGCCGACCAGGTGCAGCTCGTCGACATGACCCCCGAGGCGCTGCAGCGCAGGCTGTCTCACGGCAACGTCTACGCCCCCGAACGCGTCGACGCCGCCCTGTCGAACTACTTCCGCACCGGCAACCTCACGGCGCTGCGCGAACTGGCGCTGCTGTGGCTGGCCGACCGCGTCGACGAGGGCCTGGAGCGCTACCGCGCCCAGCAGGGCATCGAGGCGACGTGGCCCGCGCGCGAACGCGTCGTCGTCGCGCTGACCGGGGGAGCGGAGGGCTCGACGCTGGTGCGCCGCGCCGCCCGGCTGGCCGGCCGGGGCGCCGGTGGGGAACTGCACGCCGTCCACGTCGCGCGCGGCGACGGGCTCGTCCGCAGTTCCCCCGCCCGGCTGGCCGAGCAGCGCGCACTCGTCGAGACCCTCGGCGGCACCTACCACCAGGTGGTCGGCGAGGACGTCGCGACGTCCCTGCTGGAGTTCGCCCGCGGCGTCAACGCCTCCCAGATCGTCGTCGGCGCCAGCCGGCACCGGCCCCTCGCGTCGCTGTTCCGGCGCAGCGTCGGGGACGGCGTCGTGCGCGGGGCGGGCGCGATCGACGTCCTCGTCGTCACCCACGACCAGCAGGCCCGCCCCTTCGCGCTGCCCCGGCGCGCGGGCGCGGCGCTGCCCGGTTCCCGGCGGCTGCTGGGGTGGGTCGTGGCCCTGGCCGGGCCCCTGGCGGTCACCGGCCTCCTCGCCGCGCTGCCGCACCAGGACCTGTCGACCGACCTCATGGCCTTCCTCGTGGTCGTCGTCGCGGCCGCCCTCGTCGGCGGGGTGCTGCCCGCGCTGGCCGCGGCCCTGGTCGCGGGCCTGGCCGTGAACTGGTTCTTCACCCAGCCCGTCCACCAGTTCACGATCGCCCAGCCCGCCAACGCCGTCGCCCTCGCGGTGTTCCTGCTCGTGGCCCTGGCGGTGTCCAGCACCGTCGACACCGCGGCCCGGCGCACGCGGGACGCGCACCGGTCCCGGGCCGAGTCCGAGGCCCTGTCCGTGCTGACCCGCACGGCGCTGCTGGCCGCCGACCCGCTGACCGAGGCGCTGCGGCACACCCGCGAGACGTTCGCCGTCGACTCCGTCACGCTGCTCGAGCGCACCGACGTCCGCTCGCCGTGGACGGTGGCCGCCGCCACGGGCGACCCGGTGTGCACCCAGCCCACCGACGCCGACGCCGAGGTGGTCGTCGACGAGCTGACGTGCCTGGTCCTGCGCGGCCGCCTCCTCGTCGCCGACGACCGGCGGGTCCTGGAGGCGTTCGCCGCGCAGGTCGCCGCGATCCGGCAGAAGCAGCGGCTGCGCGCCGAGGCCGCGCAGGTGCGCCGGCTCGAGGAGGGCGACGCCGTCCGCGGGGCGCTGCTGACGGCCGTCTCCCACGACCTGCGGACCCCGCTGGCGACCCTCAAGGCCTCGTTGGACAGCCTGCGGGCCAAGGACATCGAACTGCCCGAGGAGGTGCGCGACGAACTGCTGGCCGAGGTGGGCAACTCCGCCGACCGCCTGCAGGGCCTCATCGACGACCTGCTCGACCTGACCCGCGTGCGCAGCGGCGTCGTCGAACCCCACCTCGTCGTCGTCGACCTCGACGAGGTCGTGCACGCCGCGGTGCGCGACCTGCCCGGGGTGCGCTCGCTCGTCCCGGTGGACCTGCCGCCGGTCTCCACCGACCCGGGCCTGCTGCAGCGGGTCGTGGCCAACCTCGTGCAGAACGCCGTCCGGCACGGCGGGACGGGCGTGCAGGTCGAGGCGGTCGTCGCCACCGAGGACGGCCACCAGAGCGTGCGGCTGCTCGTCGTCGACCACGGCCCCGGCCTGCCCGGCGCCGCCAAGGAACGCGCCTTCACCCCGTTCCAGCGCCTCGGCGACCGCTCGACGGCCGGGCTCGGGCTGGGCCTGGCCGTCGCCCGCGGGCTCGCCGAGGCCGTCGGGGGCCGCCTGCAGGCCGAGGACACCCCCGGTGGCGGCCTGACGATGGTGCTGGACCTACCGTTGGCCGGTCACACCCACGAACTCGCGGAGGTCCGGCCGGCATGAGCCGAGTGCTCGTGGTCGACGACGAGCCGGGCCTGCGGCGGGCGTTGTCGATCAACCTCAGCGCGCGCGGGTGGGACGTCACCGTCGCCGCCGACGGGGCCTCGGCGCTGGAGGCGGCCGCCGCGACCCACCCCGACGTCGTCCTGCTCGACCTGGGCCTGCCCGACCTCGACGGGCTGGAGGTCATCGCCGGGATCCGCGGCTGGAGCCCCGTGCCGATCATCGTGCTGACGGCCCGCACCGCCTCGACCGACGCCGTCGAGGCCCTCGACGCCGGCGCCGACGACTACGTCACGAAACCCTTCGCGATGGACGTGCTGCTGGCGCGGTTGCGCGCCGCGGTGCGCCGGGGCGCGGTGAGCGACGCCGCCCCCGACGTCGTCGACGTGGGCGACCTGCACATCGACCTCGCCCGCCGCACCGTCACCCGCGACGGCGAGCCCGTGAAGCTCACCCCGACCGAGTGGCACCTGCTGCAGGTCCTCGTGACCAACGCGGGCCGGCTCGTGAGCCAGACCCAGCTGCTGCAGGAGGTCTGGGGCCCGAACTACGGGCGGGAGACGAACTACCTGCGCGTCTACGTCGGGCAGTTGCGGCGCAAGCTGGAGAAGGTCCCCGGCGCGCCCGTGCACCTCATCACCGAACCCGGGATGGGGTACCGGTTCGAGATGTGACGCGTCCGGACGGGCGTGACCGTTCCGCACCGCGACAGCGGTGGGGGCGGGACCGCGGCCGTCGACGCCGCGGGACCGAGGCTCCGCGCACCGGCGTGTTACGTTCCGGGCGTGCCCCTTCCCGAGGTGCCTCGCCTCTGCGGGCTCGACCCGGCCCCGCCGACGTCCTCCCGGCCGGGACGGTGAACTCCGCCGCAGCGGGGCGCCTGGCCCGGCGCGCGGCGCGCTCCCTCGTCGCGATGACGCTGTTCGGGACACCGCTGGTCCTGCTGACGTTCGCGGTGCGCCAGCGGTCGGACGCCGTGGTGGCCCTCGACGACGGCGTGATCAGAGCGGCGACGGACGTCGCGCGGGCTGCTCACCTGGTCGCGCCCCTGGTCGTCGTCCAGGAGGTGACCCAACCGGTGGTGGTCTACGCGGCCTCGACGCTGGTCGTGGTGCGGGTCGCCGTGGCGACCGGGGCCCGCAGGCGCGCGACCTGGGCCTTCGTGACCATGATGGCCGGCTGGGGTCTGGGGGCTCTCGCCAAGCTCGTCGTGAAACGGGCCCGGCCCGTCCTGGACTCCCCGCTGGCGCACCCGCACGGGTACTCCTTCCCCTCCGGCCACGCCCTCAACGCCACCACCGCCGCCGCCGTCCTGCTCGTCCTCGCGTGGCCGCTGATGTCGCCGGCCCGACGCCGGATCGCGGTGGCCGCCGCGGTGCTCGCGGTGCTCCTGGTCGACCTCGACCGGGTGCTCCTCGGGGCGCACTTCCCGTCCGACGTGATCGCCGGACACCTGATCGGGCTGGGTCTTACGCTCGCGTCGTGGACCGCATTCGTCCGGCCGACGGCCGTGACCTCCTCGTCCGAGCCGTCGCCCCCGGCGTCGTCCTCTGGGGGCTGATCGCGGGCTTCGGCCTCGCCCTGACCGGACCGCTGGCCGGGCTCTCCCACGCCGAGGAGGCCGTGAACGACGAACTGGCCGCGGACCGGACCCCCGGCTGGAACACCGTCACGCTCGTCTGGTCGCACCTGGGCAACACCGAGACCGTCATCGGCGTCTGCCTGGTCGTGGCGGGGCTGCTGCTCTGGCGGACCAGGGACTGGCGCCTCGCCGCCGTCCCCGCGATCGCGATCGCGTTGCAGGCGGTCATCTTCGCCACCGTCTCCAGCCTCGTCGGCCGGGACCGGCCGTCCGTGGCCAAGCTCGACGTCTCACCCCCGACCACGAGCTACCCCAGCGGGCACACCGGTGCGTCCACCGCCCTCTACGTCGCGTTCGCGCTCGTCGCCCTGCAGGTCCACCGGACCTGGCTGCGGCGGCTGACGGTCATCGCGTGCCTCCTCGTGCCCCTGCTGGTCGCGTTCGCGCGCCTGTACCGCGGGATGCACCACGTCAGCGACGTCGGGGCCGCCATGGTCATCGGGCTCGGCTGCGCCCTCCTCGCGCACGGCTGGTACCGGCACCGCACCCGGTCGACGACGAGCGGGACGCGGGCTGCCGGCCGGGTCCGGGGGCAGTACAGCTAGCGGGCGGGCGCAGGGCCGCCGCTGGTGGGAGCCGGGGCGTCACCGGTGCCTCGAGGCGTGACACGTACCCGGTCGGGTCGTGGGCACGGGTGTCTGGTTGCCTGGGTCCGTGCTCGTCACGCTGCCGCCGTCACCTCCGCTCACGTGGTCACCGGCCCGGCCGGAGGACGGGCCCGCCCTCGCCGAGCTGCGGGCCACCGTCCTGCGGCCGAGCCTGGAACGGCTCGGCCGCTACGACGACGTGCGGGTGCGCGAACGGTTCCTGTCGGGGTTCGCGCCCGAGCGCACGCAGGTCCTGCGCGGGCCCGCCGGCCCCGTCGGGTCCCTGGCCCTGCGCCCGGCCCCCGACGGCGTGTGGCTCGAGCACTTCTACCTGGACGTCCCGGTGCAGGGCCGGGGCGTGGGGACGGCCGCGCTGAGCGCGGTGACGCGCGCCGCCGACGCGAGCGGGACCACGGTGCGCCTCGACGTCCTGCAGCGCAGCGACGCCCGGCGCCTGTACGAGCGGCACGGGTTCGTGCTCGACCACGAGGACCCCGTCGACGTGTTCCTGGTCCGGGCGCCCCGTCCCTGAGCGACCCGACCGCTCGCCCGGCCGTTCACGCCAGTCCGGCCAGGACCCGCCGGGCCTCGGTGACGTTCCGGCTGCGCCCGCCGGAGGTGGCGAGGTCGGCTAGGCCGGGGACCGGCCGGTGTGGTCCGGTGCCGTGCGCGGCGTCGGCGGCAAGGGCCAGCAGGTCGGACAACCCGTTGCGCCGCAACGGGACCACGGGGGCGAGGGCGGCCAGCAGGTACCGGGCGGTGAACTCCCGGACCCCGCGCCGGTCGTCGTGGGCCAGTGGCGCCAGCGCCCGGGTGAGCCGGACGAGCTTGGCCTCGTCCAGCGTCAGCACCGCACCCAGCGCCGCGCCTGCCGCGGTGGCGTCGAGTCCGCCGCGGACGGCGAAGCCGTGCACGGCGTCGACCGCGCCGAGCCGGACCCGTTCGTCGGCGCTGAGCAGTCCGTAGGCCAGGGCCAGGTGGGTGGCGCGGCCAGTCGGACCGCCGGCCTCCGGCAGCAGCGCGAGCGTGGTGGTGGTCGCAGCGTCGTGCCGGTGCTCGAGGTCGACGAGGGGCGGGAGGAGTTCGCCGGCGGCGACCTCGCGGTGGGAGGGCAGCACGGCCAGCGTGGTGAGCGCGGCCAGCCCGCCCGACCACCGCTCCCGGACGACGCGCTCGGGCAGGTCCGCCCCGTCGAAGCCCCGCTCGACCAGCGGGGTGTCCACGACCGAACCCGTCAGGGACACCAGCGGCCAGTCCTGGTGCTCGGAGGTGTCCTGGTAGCCGTACCGCCTGCCCTGCAGGGCGACGGGGACGGGCTGGACCACCGCCTCCGGCAGGCCGCCGGGCGACAGGTGCTGCGCGAGCCGGTCCGCGGCCGGGGTGCCGACCGCGCGCAGCCGGGCGAGGTGCTCGTCGTCGGCCACGTCCCTGGGGTAGCGCAGCCAGGTCTGCTCCAGGTCCAGCGGGCCGGGGTCGACGCCGGTGGCGGCCGCGCGGCGCAGGTCCGCCAGCACCCGCCCCGGGTCGACGTGACCGAGGGCCGTGTCGGGGAAGGCGAGCAGCGGGGCGGCGACCCCGGCCCGCACCCGCTCCACCACCTCCCGGGCCCGCAGGGCGAGGATCCCGGTCCCGCCCGGCGGGACCGGACCTGGGCGCCCCGGCTTCTCCCCGCGCCAGCGCGGCGACCCCGGCCGCCGGGTGGCCGCGGCCAGGAACGGGTACGGCGCGAAGTGCGCGTCCCGCTCCCACCCCAGGCTGAAGCTCTCGGCGGCCGGGGCCAGCGCCGCGGCCAGCGCCTGGAGGTGCTGGGCCCCGAACCGCGCCAGACCGTCCAGCACCCGTTCGGCGTCGGCCGGGCGCCCGCGTCGCGTGTGCTCGGTGATCGCCACGACCAGGTCGGCCAGGTCCTGCACCCGGGGCGGGTGCGGGGCCGCCGGTGGGGCGGTGGCAGGTTCGCCCGGAGGTGCGGCGGCGACCGGCTCGCCCGGGACGGTCACGCCGGGGCTCCCACCCAGGACGCGCACCGCCTCGTCCTGCAGGTCGCGCGGCAGTTCCGCTGCCCGGTCCAGCAGGTCGGCCCGCACGGTCTCGGCGGCACCGGGCAGCAGCCGCTCCACCGCCGCCCACGCCAGCTGTGCCAGGTCGTGGTGCTCGTGGCCGAAGGCCTCAGAGAGGGCGGGCAGCACGACGTCGCGCAGCGCGGGGTCCTGCGCGGGCAGCCCCGCCAGCCACCGCAGGTGCGCCCGCACCACCCCCTTCTCCCGGCGGCGCAGCGCCTCCGCGGTCGTCTCGACGGCTTCGGCGACCGAGACCGCACCGGCGCCCACCGCCGCCCGGCCCAGCCTCAGCACGACGTCGGCGACCGTTCCCGCCGCCTCGGGCAGCAGCGCGCACAGATCGCGGAACCGCGCGGCTGTCTCCTCCGGTGTGGGGTCGAGGGCACCGAGCAGGTGCGCCAAGGAGTTCTGGTGCCGACCGGACCCCCCGAGCGCGAGCGCCGCGGTCAGGGCGTCCAGCAGCGGGTCACGGGCCAGGGTGCCGTCCGCGACGAGGTCGAGCAGGGCCTCGCGCCACCCGGGGGACCACCACTCCTCGGTGGGAGCCGCACGGGTGATCTGCAGTTCGACACCGATCTCGGGCACGGCCAGGACGGCCACCACCAGCGCGGTCGGGTCCGGTTCGCGGCGCAGCCGTTCGGCCCGGTCGAGCCCGTCCTCCTGCCAGGGCACGCCGAACCACTGGCCCACGGCCCACCGCAGGTACCCGGCACCCGTCGGCCGGGGCAGCGACAGCTCCCGCCGCAACCGCTCGGTCAGCACGTGGCGGCTGTCCCCCCAGCCGCGCACCTCCGCGTCGGCGAGCCGGACGACGAGGTCCGGCAACCAGTCGACCTGCCGCTGCAGCAGGACACGGGCGACGACGACCCACCCCGGGGCCCACCACGAGAACGAACTCGTCGAACCCTCGACAGGCTGATGCCCCCCGGGCATCCACGCCGTCCGCAACCGGCGGGCCACCGCCGCGGCCCCGCCCTCCAGGCCGGCGGCGGCGACCGCCCACGCCGGGCGTCCCAGGCCCTCGCGGTCCACCTTCAGCACGACGCGCAGGGCCGGGCGCTCGCGTTCGGGCACCCCGTCGAGCAGTTCGGCCACCCGTCGCGGGCTCTGCCCGGCGATGGCCTCCCGCAGGGCGTCGGCGAGGTCGCTCACGCCTGGACCGCCCGGTCCGCCGCGACCGCGGCGCGGTCCCGGACCTGCACGGCCAGCACGTGCTTGCACGGTCCCCGACTCCCCGCGTACGCCGTCCACCACGGGCAGGTGCAGGAGAACCCGTCGGCCGTGCGGCGCACGTGCCGGTCGCCGTCGGGGCGGTGGACCACCACGACACCGTCCACCGGATCGGACACGGCGCCCTCGGCCAGCAGGGCGCGGGCGGCCCGCAGCCGGGGGTTGTCGGCCTCGGCGCGGCCGGAGTCGTAGGGCAGTTCCCGGTGGAACCAGGCGCTCGCCGCCAGGTCGTAGCCCACCCGGCCCGACGTCCCCAGCCGGACCAGGGCCGCGCGGACCCGGGCGCCGGTCAGGCCCAGCGCGTCGGCGACGTCCTCGGCGGGCAGCCCGGGCGCCCACGACAGCAGGTCCAGGACCCGCTGCGCGTCTCCGTCGGCGTCCTCACCGCCGTCCGCGAGCGCCTCCAGGACCCCTCCCTCGCCGGAGAAGCCCCGTGAGGGTTCGGGGGACAGGACCAGGGTGTACCGGGCGCCGGGCAGGTCGACCTCCCAGGCGCTCGCGGTGGCGCGGCCCGTCACGGGGGCCGAGTGCACGCGCACGGCGCTCGCCCACCGCAGCAGCGGTTCCAGGGTCTCGAGCCGCCGGGGACCGGCCAGGCACACCGCGCCGGCGCCGGGTCGCGTGGTCACCCGCAGCCCGCGGCCGGCCGGTTCCAGCCAGCGGACGTCCTGGCCCGTCCCGCGCGGCAGATCGCGCAGGAACCGGCGGGCCTCTGCCGGCGCCAGCTCGGCCCGCAGGTCCATCCCGGCCAGCGAGATCGCGGCCTCGGCGAAACCCCGGACCCAGCGCGCCGGGAGGGTGACCTTCGGCTCGACGATCGAGGCGTCGTCCGTGGTGACCCGCAGTTCCTGCGGCCCGACGGCGAAACGCATCCTGTCCCCGTCCCCGACGAGGGCCAGCGCCCGGCGCAGGGGGTCGTTCACGTCGACGTTCGTGGTCCCGCGCTGGGCGGTCGGACCGTCGAGACCGGCGTCCAGCCCGTCGGGCAGCAGGTCGAGCCGGGCGTGGACGCCGCCGCAGGCGGAGAACGACTCGAACCGCAACGCGGTCCCGTCGGCCGTCACGACCGGGTCGTGGAAGGTCCGCGTCCGCGGTGTCCCACAACGGGTACGGGCCACCGCGGCGACCGCGAGCAGCCCGCGGGCGGCGACCGCCGGGTGCCGGACGGACCCCTCGAAGAACCACGGGTCGGCCACCGGGCCGGTCGGGCCGGTGCCGGGTCCGGTCGCCAGCAGCAACCCGTCGGGCGTCAGCGTGGAGACCCGGCGGGTCCCGGAGCGGGTGGGGTCGGCGGAGGTGAGCGCGTTCGGCACGGCGCGACCGTAGGGGCCGGGTCGGACACGAGGGGGTGGGCGCGGGTGGGACGACCCGGACGGCCCAGCGTGCTTCCGTCAGCGTGCCGGGGTGGTCACGCGCATCGAGCCCGCGGCCGCGAACCCCGCGACCATGACGACCGCGATGAGCCACAGCGCCGGCAGCAGCCCCGTGCCCTGCGCCACGAACCCGACGGTGGGCGGGCCGGCGAGGTTGGCGAAGTAGCCGATGGAGGCCACGACGCTGACGCGGGCCGCGGGGTTCGACCCGCTCGCCGCGGCCGCCGACATGCCCAGGGGGAAACCCATCGACACCCCCACGGCCCACAGCAGGACCCCGACCAGGACGAGGGCCGGGTGCCGGCCGAGGACGAACAGCGCGACGCCGACGATCCCGAGGGCCGTCGTGGCCCGCACGGTGGCGACCCGCCCGAACCGGTCGACGAGCGGGCCCCCGAGCAGGCGCGCGGTCATCTCGGCGACGGCGAAGGCCGTGAAGAACAGCGCGGCGGTGGCGGCGGCCAGGCCGTGCCCGTCCTTGGCGGCCAGCGTCAGCCAGTTGTTCGCCGACCCCTCGCCGAGTTCGGCGCCCAGCATGACCAGTCCGATGAGGAGCAGCTTCAGGTCGGCCCAGCCGCGCAACCACGTCAGCACCCGCCGGCCCGGGGACCCCTCCGGGGCGACCTCGCCGGCGCGGGCGCCCACCGGGACGGAGCGCGCGACGAACCCGGCGACCAGCACCAGGAGGACGGCCTCGCCGGTGAACTGGCCGGTGGGGGAGACCCCCAGCCCCGCGCACGCCGCGCCGATGCCGGACCCGAGGGCCGCACCCCCGGACCAGGCCGCGTGCATCATCGGCATGAGCGTCCGGCCGGCGGCGGCCTCGACGGCGGCCCCGTCGATGTTGATCATCACGTCGAGGCAGCCGATGGAGAACCCGGCGACGACGAACGCGACGGCCACCGCCGGCACGGAGTGGAACACCCCGGAGCCGACCCCGACCGCGGCGATGGCCAGCGCCACGAGCACGACGACGCCCGGGATCGCGCGGCGGGCGCCGAAGCGGGCGATGGCGGGGGCGGCGGCCAGCAGCCCGGCGACGGAGCCGACGGTGACCCCGGCGAGCAGGACGCCGAGGCCGCCGGTGTCGAGGTCGAGGTCGGCGCGCAGCGCGGGCAGTCGCGGTCCCCACGTCGACAGGGCGACGCCGCCGATGGCGAAGCAGGCGGTGACGGCACCTCGCCAGCGGTTGAGGGCGTGCCGGTCGAGGGTGGTGGTGCCGGAGGTCATCGTCGTCCTGGTCCGTCGAGGTGGTCCGTCGTGCGGTGGTTGCCGCTGGAAAGTTTCGGCGGACGGGTGACACCGCGTCAAGGAGGCGTCAAGACCCGGCGGGTCGAGTTGCCGGATCGCGGCGGCGGTGGGTCCATGACGAGCGTGACACCCCGTGAGTCGGCCCGTTCCTGGTTGCTGGAGGGCCTCGACGAGCGCCCGGCCGGCGGCGGGGCCCAGCACCCCGGCCCCCACCGTCGACCGCCGGAGGAACCCGAGGGCGAGCAGGGTCGCGAGCACGCGGGCCACCCGTGGTGGAAGGTCGTGTGCCTCACGGGGGTCGACTACTTCTCGACCCTGGGCTACCAGCCCGCCATCGCCTTCCTCGCCGCCGGCGTCATCTCGCCCATCGCCACGCTCGTCCTCGTCCTCGTGACCCTGTTCGGCGCGCTGCCCGTCTACCGCCGCGTGGCCCGGGAGAGCCCGCACGGCGAGGGGTCCATCGCCATGCTGGAGAAGGTCCTGCCGTGGTGGGGCGGCAAGCTGTTCGTGCTGGCCCTGCTGGGGTTCGCCGCGACCGACTTCCTCATCACCATGACCCTGTCGGCGGCCGACGCCACCAAGCACGCCCTGGAGAACCCGTACGTCCCGCAGTTCCTCGAGGGCCACCAGCTGGGCATCACGCTGTTCCTGCTGGCCCTGCTCGGCGCGGTGTTCCTGCGGGGTTTCTCCGAGGCCATCGGCGTCGCCGTCGTCCTCGTCGTGGCGTTCCTGACCCTCAACGCCGTCGTGGTCGTCGACGCCGTGCTCCACGTGGTCGGCCAGCCCGTCTCGGTGCACCGCTGGTGGGAGGCCGTGCTGGCGCAGGGCAGTTCACCGTTCGCGATCGTGGGGGCCGCGCTCATCGTCTTCCCGCAGCTGGCGCTGGGGCTGTCGGGGTTCGAGACGGGCGTGCTCGTCATGCCGCAGATCCGGGGGAGTTCGTCGGGGCCGGGGCTGGTGCAGCGGATCGCCGGCGCGCGGACGCTGCTGACCGTCGCGGCCCTGGTCATGAGCGCGTTCCTGCTCGCCTCCAGCTTCGCGACGAGCGTCCTCATCCCCGCGAAGGAGTTCCAGCCCGGCGGGTCGGCCAACGGCCGGGCGCTGGCGTACCTGGCGCACGAGTACCTCGGCAACGGGTTCGGGACGGCGTACGACGTGTCGACCATCGCGATCCTGTGGTTCGCCGGTGCGTCGGCCATGGCGGGCCTGCTGAACATCGTGCCCCGCTACCTGCCCCGGTACGGCATGGCGCCGCAGTGGACGCGGGCCGTGCGCCCGCTGGTGCTGGTGTTCACGGCCGTCGCGTTCCTCGTGACCTGGCTGTTCGACGCCGACGTCGACAAGCAGGGCGGGGCCTACGCCACCGGGGTGCTGGTTCTCATCACGTCCGCGACCGTCGCGGTGACGTTGTCGGCGCACCGGCACGGGCAGAAGGGGGCGCGCGCGTTCTTCGCCGTCGTCACGGTCGTGTTCGTCTACACGACCGTCGCGAACGTCGTCGAACGTCCCGAGGGGGTGCAGATCGCGGCGTGCTTCATCGCCGCGATCGTGGTCGTGTCGCTGGTCTCGCGGGCGTTGCGGGCGTTCGAGCTGCGCGCCAGCGGCGTCCGGTTCGACGACACGGCACGCCGGTTCCTCGACGAGGCCGCCGCCCGCGGAGCGCTGAACGTCATCGCCAACGAGCCCGACGCGCGCGACGAGGCCGAGTACGACGAGAAGATGTACGACGAACGCCGCGACCAGCACATCCCCGCCGACGAACCCGCCGTGTTCCTGGAGGTGACCGTCGCCGACGCGTCCGACTTCGAGACCGACCTGGTCGTCCACGGCGAGGAGCGGTTCGGCCACCACGTCCTGACCGTCCGCAGCTCGGCCGTCGCGAACTCCGTGGCCGCCGTGGCGCTCGCCGTGCGCGACGAGACGGGGGTCCTGCCCGACGTGTGGTTCGAGTGGTCGGAGGGCAACCCGCTCGTGAACATCGTCCGGTTCCTGTTCCTCGGCGTCGGGGAGGTCGCCCCCGTCACCCGGGAGGTGCTGCGCCGCGCCGACCCGGACCCGGCGACGCGCCCGCGCGTCCACGCCGGCTGAGGTGCGGGCCGGGGGTCCCGCCCGGCGCGGGGTTCAGTGCCGGATCCAGCCGAACGTGCGCTGCACGGCCTGCTGCCAGTCCTCCCAGCCGCGGTCGCGCACCTCCGGTTCCATCGCCGGGCGCCACTGCCCGGCCCGGTGCCAGCGCCGCCGCAGCGCGTCGAAGTCCGGCCAGAAACCCACCGCCAGACCCGCCGCGTACGCCGCGCCCAGGGACACCGTCTCGCTCACCATGGGGCGCACCACGGGAGCGTCCAGCACGTCGGCGACGGTCTGCATGAGCAGGTTGTTCGACGTCATCCCGCCGTCGACGCGCAAGGACGTCAGCCGCAGCCCCGCGTCGGCGTCCATGGCCTCGACGACCTCGCGCGTCTGCCAGGCCGTGGACTCCAGCGCGGCCCGCGCGATGTGCCCCTTGGTGACGTACGACGTCAACCCGATGAGCAGCCCCCGGGCCTCGGCGCGCCAGTGCGGGGCGAACAACCCCGAGAACGCCGGGACGAAGTAGCACCCCCCGTTGTCCGGCACCGTCCGGGCCAGCGTCTCGACCTCCGGGGCGGTGGAGATGAGCCCCAGGTTGTCCCGCAGCCACTGCACGAGCGCACCCGTCACCGCGATGGACCCCTCGAGCGCGTACGCGGGAGGTTCGTCCCCGATCCGGTGCGCGACCGTCGTGAGCAGCCCGTGCGAGGACCGGGTGATCTCCGAACCGGTGTTCATCAGCAGGAAGCTGCCCGTCCCGTACGTGCACTTCGCCTCCCCGGGGGAGAAGCACGTCTGCCCGAACAGCGCCGCCTGCTGGTCGCCGAGGGCGGCCCCGATCCGCGCCCCCGGCACCACCGCCCGCGCCTGCCCGTACACCTGGGAACTCGCGACGATCTCCGGCAGCGCCCGCCGCGGGATCCCGAACACCTCCAGCATCGCGGGGGAGTAGTCCAGGGTCCGCAGGTCCATCAGCATCGTGCGGCTGGCGTTCGTCACGTCGGTGACGTGCCGGCCGCCGTCCGGTCCGCCCGTGAGGTTCCACACCAGCCACGAGTCGATCGTCCCGAACAGCACGTCGCCGTTCTCGGCCCGCCGCCGCAGCCCCGCGTCCTGCCCGAGCAGCCACGCGATCCGCGGCCCCGCGAAGTACGTCGTCAACGGCAGCCCGCACAGTTCCGTGAAGCGGTCCGCCCCGCCGTCGGCGGCCAGCGCCTCCACGAGATCGGCCGTGCGGGTGTCCTGCCACACGACCGCGGGACCCACCGGGTCACCCGTGCGCCGGTCCCAGGCGACGACCGTCTCGCGCTGGTTGGCGATGCCGACGGCCACCACGTCCGCCGGGGTCGCCTCGACCTGCGCCATGGCCTGCGGCACCAGCCGGGCGACGTTGCGCCAGATCTCCGCGGCGTCGTGCTCCACCCACCCGGGCCGGGGGTAGTGCTGCCGGTGCTCGCGCTGGGCGACGGCCACGAGACGGCCCGCGTGGTCGAAGAGGATGCAGCGCGTGGAGGTGGTGCCCTGGTCGATCGCGACGACGTAGCCGCGGTGCTCGGGGCGCTGGTCGCTCACCCTCGCGCCCTCCCGTTCCCGCGCAGCGACTCCGTCGACGACGACAGCCGCGCGGTCCCGCGCGGCGACTGCGCCGGCGCGTTCCCGCGCGCCGGCCGCCGTCGCACCGCTGCGTCGCTCACGGCGCCATCCTGCCCCACGACCGGCGGGCGTCCAGGCTCCCTCACCCGTCCCGCGCGCCGAGCCCGCGCGAGATGGAGCGCGCGGCCTGCCGCACGGCGGGGACGAGCCCGGCGCGGGGCCGGCCGCGGCCGTCGACGATCCGCTCGGTCTCGCCCTCGATCCCGACGGCCCCGACCACGAGCCCCCCGAGGTCGCGCACGGGGGCCGCGATGCCCGCCACCCCCGGTTCGAGCTCCTCGACGTCCAGGGCCCAGCCCTGCTCGCGCACGGCCGCCAGGCTCTGGCGCAGGACGGCCGCCTCGACGACCGTGCGCGCCGTCATGGCGACCAGCCGCCCGCGGGGACGGACCGGGGCCGACGCCAGCAGCACCTTGCCCAGCGCGCACGCGTGGGCCGGCAACGACGTCCCGGTCCGCAGCTCCTGGGCGCTGTCGTCGGGCCGGAACACGTGGTGCACGACCAGCGCCCGCCCCTCCACGAGGGCCGCGAGCAGCACCGACTCCCCGGTCCGGCTGGCCAGGGAGTCGGCCCAGTTCACCGCCCGGGCCCGCAGGTCGTCGACCCCGATGCGCGGGCGGCCGAGGTCGGCGAGGTCGGGGGCCGCCCGGTAGTCCCCGGACTCGTCCTGGACGACGAAACCCACGTCGACCAGGGTGCGGACGATCCCGTGCGCCGTCGTCTTGGCCAGCCCGAGGGCGTTGCCGATGTCGACGACGCCGAGCGCCTGACCCGCACCGGCGAGCAGCCGCAGCACCGCGGCCGCGCGCTCGATGGACTGGATGGGTCCGGGCACCGCGCCATCCTCGCGCACCCGGGACCCGCGGCTGGCAGAGTTCGCCGGGTGCCCCGCTGGTTCCGCGTCGTCTGCGTCGTCGCCGCGCTCGGGAACACCGTGTACGCCCTCCTGGCCCTGTCCAGGGGCGACGCCGTGGCGTTCTTCGGCAACGGCATCACCGCGGGGTTCTTCTGGTGGCCGTTCGTGTCGTGGCTGCGCCACCGCCGGGAGCCGGAGGACGCCGGCCCAGTCGAGGGCGCGCCGGAGGACCTGCGGGCCCGGGGGCGCCGCGGCTGGGTCCTGCCCATCGTCCTGCTCGTGGTCGTCGGGGTCCTCGGGCTGAGCCGGGCCCCGAGCATCCTCCCCGCCTACGCGCTGGTCATCGCCGCCCTCATGGCCTGGATGCTGCGCACCGGGGGCGACGAGGTCGACTTCACCGCCGACGCCCTCGTCGTCCGCCACCCCCGCGGGGGCGAACAGCGGTACCCGTGGCAGGACGTGCTGGAGCTGTCCTGGGCACCGCTGGGCTGGCCCCGTCTGGGGGCCGGGCCGGTCGCCCGCGTGCGGGGCAGCGTCTACGCCACCCCGGGCCCGGCCTCGCCCGCCCAACTGGCCACCGTGGTCCTCGTCGGGGTGCCGGCTCGCCGCTGGGGCCGTCTGCAGGTGCGTCGAGCCGCTGCGCTGCACGCCATCCCGTTCACCGACGACCTCCTGCAGCTCATCGAGACCGGCAAGCGCCGCCCACGGCTGCCCGGTGAGATGTCCTGACCCTCAGCCCAGGACGACGTCCCAGACCAGTTCGGCCGCGCCCACGACCGGACCCTGCGCCCCCAGGGCCGAGGGCCGCACGGGCGGCGGGTCGGCGCGCCGGACGTCCATGAGACCGCGCGCGAACCCCGCCGCGAAACCGGGCGCGCCCACGAGGTCGGTGGCCCGCCCGCCCAGGGTCACCAGGTCGGGGTCGAGGGCGTTCACGATCCCCGCCGTCCCGCGCGCCAGGGCCGCCACCGCCGCCTCGTCCTGCCCGGCCAGCGCCGTCCCCCAGCAGCCGGCGGCCCCGCACCCGCAGCGGACGGCGGGATCGCCGAAGGGCAGGTGACCGAACTCGCCCGTCGCGGTGTGCCGGCCGTCCAGCAGCGAGCCGTCGCGCACGACGGCCCCGCCCAGACCCTCGGCGAGGTGCAGGTGGACGTGCAGCCCCGTGCGCTGCCCGGTCGCAGCGGCCTGGCCGCGCACGGCCTCGGCCAGCCCGGCGCACCGGGCGTCGTTGGCGTGCCGCACGACGCGGGTGGCGAGCCGGCCCGGCCACGCGGCGCGCAGGTCGACGTCGCGCCAGCCGAGCACGGGTGCGTCGAGCAGGAACCCCTCGCGCACGGGCCCGGGCACGGCCAGCCCCGCCCCCCGCAGCCGGTCGCCGAACCGGCGGGAGGCCCGGCGGGCCGCGGCTCGCACGGCCGCCAGCACGGGCGCGGGGTCGGCCCCGTCGTGGGTGCCGCTCTCCTCGGCGACGGTCCCGCCACCGAGTTCGGTGACCCGCACCCGCCAGTCGCGGTGGTCGACCTGCCCGGCGAGCACCAGCGGTCCGTCGGGGTGCGGCAGCAGGGGACGGGTGGGCCGGCCCCGACGGCCCTCTGAGCGCGGTTCGCCCTCCAGCAGCCGGTGCTCGGCGACGAGGGTCGCCACCGCGTCGGTCGCCGCACCCGACCCGGTCCCGAGGTCGCGGGCGGCCTGGGCGCGGGTGAGACCGGGGGTGCGGTGGACGAGCCGCAGGAGGTCGGCCCTGGTTTTGCTCACAGTGCGAGGATAATGTGGGACGGTGCCGCCCCGCAGGTCCCCGTCCCTCAGGTCTCCGTCTCGCAGGTCCCTGCCCGCCATCGCCCTCCTGTCCGCCGCGCTCTTCGCCGCGGTCACCACCGAACTGCTCCCCGTGGGCCTGCTGCCGCAGCTGGCCGACGCCTTCGGGGTCGACGAGGCCGGCATCGGCTGGTGGGTCACCGCGTACGCCGTCGTCGTCGCCCTCGGTGCCGTGCCGCTCACCTCCGCCCTCACCCGGCTGCGCCGCCGCACCGGCCTGGTCCTGCTGCTGCTCGCCTACGCCCTGAGCAACGCCGTGATCGTCCTCGCCCCCGGCTACGCCGTCGCGCTCGTCGCCCGGCTCATCGGCGGCCTCGCCCACGCCGGGATCTTCAGCGCCGCCGTCGCCACCGCCGTCGCGCTCGTCCCGGTGCAGCGGCGCGGCCGGGCGCTCGCCGTCGTCAACGGCGGCGTCGCCCTGGCCCTGACCCTCGGCGTCCCGCTGGGGACGGCCGTGGGTGAGGCCGCCGGTTGGCGGTGGGCGTTCGGCGGGACCTCCGTGCTGCTGCTCGTCCTGGCCGCCGGCGCGCTGCGCCTGGTCCCCGGCGACCTCGCCGCGGGTGGGCACGCGCCGGCCGTGCTGCCCGCCCTGCGTCGCCCCGGCCTGCCGGCCGTGGCCCTGGCCACCACCGCCATCACCCTCGGGCAGTACACCGTGTTCACCTACGTGACCCCCGTGGTCCTCGCCTCCGGCGTCCGCCTCGAGCACGTCAGCCTCGTGCTCTTCGGCTACGGCGCAGCCGGTTTCGCGGGTGTCCTGGTGGCCGGTCTCGTCGCCGACCGGCACCCCGTCGCCGGGCTGCGGGCCACCGTCGCGGTCCTGCTGGCCTGCGTCGTGGCCGTCCTGCTCGTCGGGGCCGCCGCCCCGACGGTCGCGGTGGTCGCCGTGTGGGGCGCGGCGTTCGGCGCGCTGCCCACGCTCGTCCAGACCGTCGCCCTGCGCGTCACCGACGGCAGCGACGCCGCCCCCGCCGTCGTCAACGCGACCTTCAACGTCGGCATCGGCGGTGGCGCCGTGCTCGGCGGCGCCCTCCTCGAGGCCGGGCCCGCCGGGCAGGCCGCCGTCGCGGGCGGGCTCGTCCTGCTCGGGCTGCTGCTCACGGGGGCTGCGCGCGCGGGCGGGGGCGGGCAGGCGCACGCTACCGGGGTCCGCAGTCCTGACGTGAGGAGAACCGTCCCGTGAGCAAGACCTGGTTCATCACCGGCACCTCCCGCGGTTTCGGCCGCGAGTGGGCCCTGGCCGCCCTCGAACGCGGGGACCGCGTCGTGGCGACGGCCCGCAACACCGACAGCCTCGCCGACGTCGTGGCCGCCCACGGCGAGGACGTCCTGGCCCTCGCGCTCGACGTCGACGACAAGGCCGCCGTGGAGCGCGCCGTCGCCGAGGCCGTCGAACGCTTCGGCCGCATCGACGTCGCCGTGAACAACGCCGGGTACGGCCAGTTCGGCATGATCGAGGAGATCAGCGAGGCCGAGGCGCGCGCGCAGTTCGAGACGAACGTCTTCGGCGCCCTGTGGGTCACCCAGGCCGTGCTGCCCGTCATGCGGGCCCAGGGGTCCGGGCACGTCCTGCAGGTGTCCTCGATCGGCGGCGTCTCGGCGTTCCCGAACATCGGCATCTACAACGCCTCCAAGTGGGCGCTGGAGGGTTTCAGCCAGGCGCTGGCCGCCGAGGTCGCCGACTTCGGCATCAAGGTGACGCTCATCGAACCCGGCGGTTTCGACACCGACTGGGGCGGGTCCTCGGCCAAGCACGCGACGCCGCTGCCGGCGTACGAGGAGTTCCGCGCCAAGGCCGCCGAGGCGCGCAAGGCCCGGGTCGCCTCGCCGGGGAACCCGGCCGCCACCCGGGGACCGGTCCTGGAACTCGTCGACGCCGAGAACCCGCCGCTGCGGGTGTTCTTCGGCACCGCGCCGCTGGGGATCGCGACGAAGGACTACGAGTCGCGGCTGGCCGAGTGGAACGCCTGGAACCGGCTGTCGCAGGAGTCGCAGGGCTGAGTCCCGACCGCGGCCGTCGTCCGACGAGGCCGCTCACGAGACGTCCGGCGCCACGCCGTCACGGACGGTGGTGCGCGTCGGACGCGGTGAACGTCTGCCCGTCCCTGCGGTAGAGCGTGGCCACGTGTTCGTCGGTCACCGGAGTTGCGGCGCCGTCGGTGAGCACGCGCAGCAACGTGCGGACCGCAGCTCGCCCGAACCGGTGAGCGTTCAGGTCGACCAGGACGTCGTGGGGGTACGCGGCTGCTTGCAGGTAGGTGTCGACGAGCGTGGCGACCCTCAGGTCCTTCGTCGACTCCCGACGCAGCATGACTTGGGCTCGATCGGCGATGTCCTGCCAGGCGAAGAACAGGCCGTCCGTCTCCGGCGGAGCCACGGCGGAGGCCAGGACGGCCTCCAGTTCGTCGTTGGTCGCGTGCGCGGGCAGCCGTTCGACCAGGGGAACCACCCCCTGGTCCCGGCACCACGTGGAGTAGGCGGTGACGATCAGCTCCGACCAGGCCGACGGGTCGCGCGGCGTCGGCACCAGGAGGGCGGGACGCCGGCTCCCCGTGCCCGCGAGCAGGTCGAGAGCGGCTGAGACGGTGGAGGGGTAGTCGATCTCGACCCGGCCTGCGCTCTCACGTCGCGGGTTCGCCAGCCGTCCAGCGGAGACCAGCGGCGTCGACACGTCGAACAGCGCGCTCAGGATGGGGTCGTCCGGCAAGGCGTCGATGACGATGGCGCCCGCCGACTGCCCCTCCCGCACGCCGTCGGCGTGCGTGATCAGGGTGACGTCCCGACCGTGGGCCGCTGCCTCCTCCATCGCGCCGAACGCGAAGGGCATGTAGAAGGGCATGCTGCGCACGTCGGCCCCGATGTAGAGGCTCACGGTGCTGGAGGTGCGGGAACGCAGGCGTCGCGCGGAGGTGTTGGCCCGGTACCCGGAGGCCGCGGCTGCTGCACGCACCCGTTCCCGCGTGCCCTCGGAGGTGCGGCCGGTGCCGTTCAGGGCGTCCGCCACGGTGGTCTTGGACATCCCGAGCTGACGCGCGAGGTCCACGATCGTCGGTGCCGAAGCCTTGCCCACGAATCTCCCTCCGCGAGGGTGCGAAGCCCTGCGCGTCTCACCCTTGACGTCCCCGCGGGTACGCACCATAGTGTGCCGGAACGTTCCGGCAAGGCATCGCTCCATCCGAGTCCCTGACCCCGAGGTGGCACCAGGTGAAAATCGCTCTGCTCCAGGCGACGGGACAGTCCGGGCAACCCGCGCGCAACCTCGAGACCCTGCGGGCCGCCGCCACGACGGCCGGACGTCGCGGTGCAGCGGTGCTGGTGACCCCGGAGCTGTTCCTCAGCTCCTACGACCCGGTCGGCGTGCACGACGTCGACGGGCAACCGGCCCGCGACGCCGTGGCCGCCGTCGCCCGCGAGAGCGCGCTGTGGCTCGCGGCGTCCACCGTCGAGCACGAGGCGGGTCGTCGCTTCATCAGCGCGTCGTTGTTCGACCCGGCCGGCGTCGAGGTCACCCGTTACCGCAAGCGGAACCTGTTCGGGGAGGGCGAGAGAGCGCTGTTCTCCACCGGCGAGGACCTGCCCGAGATCGTCGACGTCGACGGCTGGCCCACCGCGCTCGGGCTGTGCTTCGACGTGGAGTTCCCCGAGTTCGTCCGCGCAGCCGCCCTCGGGGGTGCAGAACTCCTGCTGGTGCCCACCGCCGTACCGGTGCGTCCGTGGCTCGACGGGCAGCCGCCGCTGCTGGACACCAGCGTCGTCCCCCTGACCGTCGTACCCACCCGCGCCTTCGAGAGCCAGCTCTACATCGCCTACGCCAACCAGTGCGGCAGCGCCTTCTGCGGGCGCTCGACCATCGCCGATCCCCTCGGCCGCCGTCTCGTCACCGCGGGCCGCGACGCTGAACTGCTCGTCGCCGACATCAGCGAGGACGTCCTGACGGCAGCTCGTGAGGCCGTCGACTACCTCGACCGCGTCCGGCGGGCGAGCCCCCTGCTCACCTGACCCGGTTCCCGGACCGACGACCCGGTCACGGCCGCTCCCGGACCCTCCGCACCACCTCGACCCCCGAGGCACCCCCGCGTCACCACCTCGACCCCACCGATCGGACGTGAGTCATGGACATGCTCATCGGCTACACCGGAGTAGCGCTCTTCCTGATCCTGGTCACCGTCGTCATGGAGAGGACCCGCCGCACCGACGCCGACTTCAGCGAGTACGCCACCGCAGGACGCTCCTTCGGTTCCTTCTACGGGACCGCCGCCTACCTGAACACCTTCCTGCCCGGGACCGTCTTCATCTCCTTCGCGGGTCTGGCGGCCGCCTCGGGCCTGATCGGCTTCTACCTCGTCGTCTACGCCGTGGCCGGCATGGTCCTGATGCACGTCCTGGCGCGCAACGTCCACACCTGGGGCGCCCGCTACGACCTGCGGACCCAGTCGGACCTGCTGGGCCTGCGGTACCGGTCCAAGGTCGTGCAGGTCGTCTCCGCGGTCATCGGGATCGTGGCGACGATCCCGTGGATCGTGCTGGGGATGCAGTCGCTGGCCCTGGTCTTCGACGTGCTCTCCTTCGGCGCGCTGGCCCCGCTGGGCGCCGTGCTGGTCAGCATCGCGGTGATCGCGGTGCGTCAGGTCTGGACGGTCCGCTTCGGCATGCGCGGCATCATCATCAGCGACCTGGTCCAAGGCCTGTTCGCCTACGGCATCGGGACGCTGGTGGCCGTCGGCCTGCTCGTGTGGCTGCTGACCCACGGCCACGGGTTCGCGCAGGTGCCGGACGGCTTCACCTCCCTGCCGGGTCCCGGCAGCGACCTGGGGCCGCTGTACGCACTGTCGCTCACCCTGACCGGAGCGCTGGGAACGTGGTGCTGGCCGGACATCTTCATGCGGCTGTTCACGGCGCGCAGCGTGCGCACCGTCCAGCGCACGGCGCTGCAGGCAGCGCCCGTCCTGCTGGTCTTCAGCACCGCCGTGCTCCTGGTCGCCTACCTCGCCTCCAGCCTCCCGGGCGTGGCCGAGGCACCCGACCGGGTCTGGTTCACCACCGCCGAGGTCGGCGGCGTCCTGTTGCTGACCGTCGCCGCCGTCTGCGTGGTCGCCGCCACCATGGGCAACGTCGGAGCCAACCTGCAGGCGGTGGGCACCCAGGCCGCGAACGACGTGGTCGGCGTCATCGCCGGGACGCGCGTGCGCAGCGCGCGGGCGGGGAAGGTGGCCGTCGCGCTCGTCACGCTCGTCTCCGCGGTGGGAGCCTTCTTCACGGTCGGCACCACCTCGGGCCTGGTGGTGCTGGCGCTGGTCTCCTACCAGGGCATCGTGCAACTGGCCCCCACGCTGCTGCTCGGGGTCTTGTGGAAGCGCGGCAACGCGGTCGGAGCCACCGCCGGCATGGTCAGCGGTTTCGTCACGGCCGCGGTCCTGCAGGTCCTCCACCCGGTGTCCGTCCCCTGGGCCGGCGGGCTGACCTCCGGCGTCGTCGCCCTGGTGGTCAACACCGCGGTCTACGTCACCTGCGCCTACGCCCTGCCCAGCCGCAGCCAGCGGGAGCACGTCGACCGCCTGTGGTCCGAGGGTGCCGCGAGCGCGGGCGACGGTGCCCCGGCGGTCCACGACGTGAGCGCGTGACGGCCCGTGCTGACGGGCCGCGCTGACGATCCACGTCGTCACCGCTCGAACGCTCGGTCGACGGCGCCACCCACCGATGGGTGGCGGCGGCGACTTCCCCCCAACACCGGCACCCGGACACCCCTCGCGTCACCCGATTCGGAGACGGACATGCTGCTCGACACCATCCTGGGCGGTGGTCGCATCACCACCATGGACCCCCGCCACCCCCGGGCCCGCACCATCGGATTCCTCAACGGCCGCGTCGTGGGCCTGGACCAGGACCTCGCCGGTGTGCGTGCGCGCTCCTACCTCGACGTCGGTGGACGCCACGTCGTCCCGGGTTTCATCGACGCGCACTGCCACACCGCCTGGTTCGGCCTGGGTCTCGTCGAACCGACGGTGAACTCCTGCACCTCCCTGGCCGAGGTCGTCCACGTCCTGCGCGTCGCGGCCGACGACCTCGCCGAGGTCGAGACCGGCTCGTCGTCGCGCGGCTGGCTCGTCGTCTCGGGTTTCGACCACGACCGCTTCGGAGGGCGGTTCCCACCGCTGAGCGACCTCGACGACGCCACCGGCGACCACCCGTTGTTCATGCGGCACGTCTCGGGACACCTCGCCGTCGTCAACACCGCGGCTCTGCGTCGGACGGGCGTGCTGAGCGGCAGCGTCGCGGTCCCCGTGGGAGGTCGTCTCGCGAAGGACCGGACGGGAGCCTTGACCGGCGTGGTGGAGGAAACCGCGCAGAACCTGTTCCAGGGCGCCTTCCAGCCGCGGCCCCTGTCCCTGCTGGGTCCGGCCGTGCGGGCAGCGACCGGTGTCTACGCGCAGCAGGGCATCACGAGTTTCACCGACGCCGGTGTCGGCGCCGGCTGGATCTCCCAGAGCCCGGTGGAGGTCGCCGCCTTCCAGCAGGCCGCCGACGACGGCGCACTGCTCTCCCGGGCTCAGTTGATGCCCACCCTGGACGCGCTCACCCCCCTGGACGCGCACCCTGCCGACGGTTTCGGTCGTGGACTGGGGCTGGGGGTACGCACCGGGTTCGGGTCGGAGATGCTCTCCTTCGGGCCGGTGAAGGTCTTCCTCGACGGCTCCCTGCTGGCACGAACCGCCGCCGTCCACGATCCGTACTGCGCGCACGGGGACGCACCCGGGTCCGGGACCGGCTACTTCCAGGAGGACCCCGAGCGACTGCGGTCCGCGATCGAGGACGCCTACCGGTCGGGGTGGGCCGTCGCGGCTCACGCCATCGGGGACCGAGCCGTCGACCTGGCCCTCGACGTCCTGGAGGACCTCCAGCGCCGCTGGGGACGGCGGGTGTGCCCGAACCGCGTCGAGCACGCGACGCTCACCCGGCCCGAACACCTCGGCCGGCTCGCCGCGGCCGGTGTCGCCGTCACGCCCCAAGCCAGTTTCTTCCGCGACAGCGGGGAGGCGATGAGCGCCTCCCTGGGTCCCGAGCGGGTGCGCTGGGCCTACCGGGCAGCCTCCTTCCTCGCCGCCGGGATCACGGTGGCGGGAAGCTCCGACAGGCCGGTGGCCGACGGTGACCCTCTGCGCGGCATGCAGGCCTTCGTCGATCGGAGGACGTCCCGCGGGACCGTGTTCGGTGCCCCGGCGGAGCGCCTCACCCCGTTCCAGGCCTTGGCCGCCTACACCTCCGGGGCGGCCGCCGCGACGGGAGCCGGTCGCCACAAGGGCAGCCTGACGCCCGGCAAGCTCGCGGACGCCGTGATCCTGTCCGGTGACCCGCTGAACAGCCCCGACATCGGTGCGCTGAGCGTCGAGGGCACGCTCCTGGGGGGTGAGGTCGTCCACTGGCGGCTGTGAACCCGGGGCCTTCCGGGCGGGGTGCAGAACGGGCTCTCCCGCATCGTGCCCCCGAAGGCGTCGCCCCGGCGACCGCGCCCCTCAGCGGGCCGCCGGGGTGGGGTGCGGGCGGAGCCGGCTCAGGCCGTCGGCAGGTCCTCGGCCGTCGCGTCGGCGTCGACGACGATCTCGACCCTCCCCGTCCGCACGTCGTAGATCCCGCCCGCGACGGGCATCTTCGGCGGCAGGAACGGCCAGGACCGGATGCGCTGCACGTCGTGGACGAGGGTCGCGCGCTGGTCGGAGATCGTCCGGAAGTCGATGCTGCGGGTGTCCACGCCCGCGGCCAGCACCTTGGCGTGCACGGCGGCGTCGGTGTTCTTCGTCATGCCGCAGTCGGTGTGCGCCAGCAGCAGGACGCGCTCCACGCCCAGCAGGTAGTGGGCCAGGACGAGCGTGCGCAGGGTGTCCCCGGTGACGCGCGCGCCCGCGTTGCGCAGGATCTTGGCGTCACCCGGGCTCAGGCCCAGCATCTCCAGCGGGGAGATGCGCGAGTCCATGCAGGTGATGACGGCGAGCCCGACCCCGGCGACCCCGGGGCGTCCGTCGTCGACGAAGGTCTCGGCGTACTCGGCGTTGGCGGTCAGGACGTCGGCGAAGGGATCCACGGGGGACATCTCACCACTCCACGCGGGGGACGTCCGAGCCCAGGGTCACCCGCCCCCGGCGCCCGTCGGCGAAGACGGCGGTGACGGTCTGGCCGTCGACCGCGACGGCGGGCGCGGGGCCGGGGCCGGCCGCCGACAGGGCGGCCACGACGACGCCGAGAGCGCCCGGAGCCCCGAGGGTGCCGCGCAGCCGGGGCACGAGGGCCCAGTCGCCGTAGGCGGTGCCCGCCGGGGCCCGCACGAGGTCGGCCCGGTCGAAGCCGGTCACCGCGGCCAGCCGGGAGGTGAGCGCGCCGTCGCCCAGGACGACCGCGGTCCCCTCGACCGTCGAGGGCAGGTCGGCGGGCCCGCGGGCGGCCAGCGCCCACCCCGTGACCGCGACCGGCGTACCCGCCGGGACGGCGTCGAAGCGGAAGACCCGGACCTCCCACGCGTCGTGGGCCAGGACCAGCGACAGGACCGCGGCCTGGGGCAGCTCGCCGCCGGTGAACTCGGGCCGGTGCCGGCTGGCCGCCCACCCCGGCCCGGTGCCCAGCGGCTCGAAGGAGTTCCGAACGCCGGTCCGGCCGCGGTCGGTGACGGTCACGGAGTTCTCCGCGACGTTGCCCGCCGACGTCGGGCCCGTCCGTGTGGAGTACGCCAGCCGCGCGTAGAGCGGGTCGACGGCCGCGAGGTGACTGGGGCGGTGGTGGTCCGACCCGTGGTTGTGCACGCGGACCAGGCCGTCGGGCGTGGACTGCACGAGCCACCCGGCGGGCGGGACCGGGGTCGTGGCCGCCGGACCGGCGGCGGGCACGGGTTCCTCGGTCGCGGTCCACAACGGGTGGTCGGGGCCGGCGAGCAGCGCCGTGAACGCCTTGGACGACCAGTACGGCGACGCGGGCCCGGAGTAGGGCTGGACGGTCGCCGCGTGCGGTCCGTACCAGCCGCGGGTCTGGACGCCGTCGGGGGTGGTGCTGCGCCCGGTGAAGTGCTTCAGGGCTCCCGACAGGACCGCCCGGCTCACCCCCGGCGACCACGGGGTCGCCCCGGTCAGGGCCCCCACCGCGACGGAACCGACGGCCGCGTACCGGTAGGTGAGCGACCGCCCCTGGTGCAGGGGTGAGCCGTCGCCGTCGAACGTCAGGACGAACGTCGCCAGGAACTCCTGCAACCGCGCCCCGAACCGCTTCGCGAGGTCGTCCTCGGCCCGCAGGTGCGCGTACAGCACCGGGTACAGGTGCATGGCCCAGCCGACGTAGTGGTCGAACATCCGCCCGTCGCCGTCGGAGTACCAGCCGTCGCCGCGGTACCAGCCCTCCAGCAGTTCCAGGGCCCGCTCGACCGCCCGTGCGGTCTCGGCGTCCCCGCGCCCGACGCCGGTGAGGAACGAGGCGACCGACAGGGGGAACAGGTACCAGTTGTTGGGTGCGGGTTCGTGGCGCAGGGCCTCGCGCAGCCAGTTCTCCACCTGGTCCTGCTCGTCCTCAGACAGCCTGTCCCACAACCACTCGCGCGTGAAGTCCAGGGCCAGGGCGATCGAGGCGGACTCGACGATGGGCTGCCCGCCCTCGTGGATCGACCGGATCACGGGCCAGCTCTCGGCGTCGTCCGCGCCGGGCGTCCGGGTGCCGGCGACCAGGCCGCGGCGGTAGTTCTCCAGGTGCCCGTGCGGGTCGTCGCCGCCGGACCCGGCGACCCGGAACGCGGCCGTCAGGAACGTGCGGGCGAAACCCTCCAGACCGTCGGAGACCCACCCGGCCCGGGCCGGTTCCCCGGGCAGGTCGATGCGGGCGAACCCCGGCGTCGCCCACGGCCGGACGGCCAGCAGCAGGTCGTCGGCAGCGGCGACCCAGTGCTCGCGGGTCCAGCCGGTGACGGGGGACAGTTCCCGGTCCTCGGGGACTGCGGACAGCGGTGGCACGGGTGGTCCTCCAGGGTCGGGCGGTGCGGGTCAGGTGGTGCGGGTCGGGCGGTGCGGGTCAGGCGGTGCGGGACAGGGCGGTCCGGGTCACGGGGTGGGCGAAGGGCCGCCCGGCGGCGAACCGTTCGACCTCTTCGGCGGCGCAGTCCGTCAGGCGGCGCAGCTCGTTGCCGAGGGAGCCGGCCACGTGCGGGGTCAGCAGGACGTTCCGGCACTCCCACAGCGGTGAGTCGGCCGGCAGGGGTTCGGGGTCGGTGACGTCCAGGACCGCCGACAACCGGCCCGAGAGCAGTTCGGCGGTCAGGGCGCCGGCGTCGACGACGGCCCCGCGGGCGGTGTTGACGACCGTCGCCCCGTCGCGCAGCGCGGCCAGGACGCGCGCGTCGACCAGGCCCCGGGTCTCCGGCAGCAGGGGGGTGTGGATGCTGAACACGTCGCTGCGCGCGGCGAGCTCGAGCAGGCCGACGGGTTCGGCGCCGAGCGCGCGCAGTTCGCGGTCGGGGACGTGGGGGTCGTGGACGAGGACCTCGAGGTCGAAGGGCCGCAGCAGGTCCAGGACCCGCCGGCCCACGAGGGAGGCCGACAGGACCCCGACGGTGGCGCCGTGGTTGCCGCCGCGTTCGGCGACGGCGGTCGCGGCGCGGCTGCGCAGCCGCCGGTACTCGTCCGCGGCGGCCAGCACCCTCTTGCCGGCCAGCAGGACGACGGCGAGGGTGTACTCCGCGACGGGGACGGCGTTCGCGGCCGCGGCCGAGGACACGGCGACGCCCCGGTCCCAGGCGGCCTCCCCGACGTGGGCGCGCACCGACCCGGCGGCGTGGACGACGGCCCGCAACCGGGGTGCGGCGGCCAGGACGGCGGCGTCCAGCCGCGGGCACCCCCAGCTGGTGACGAGCACCTCGACGTCGGCCAGGACGGCGCGGGCGGCGGGGCTGGAGAACTCGGTGAGCACTCCCGGGGCGAGCTCGACCGTGCGGCGCAGCCGGTCCAGGAAGTCGGCGTCCACGACCCGGTCGTGGCTCGTGCGGCTCATCGCGAGCGCGGCGCGGATCATGCGGACAGGTTCCCGGCGCCGCGACCGCAGGGTCAAGATCGATCGATCACCGCTGCTCGACCGGTCGGACGCTGTGCCGCTCCACGAGGTGCGGGGCGATCTCCAGGTGCCGGCACGGGGCGTCGGGGGCCGAGGCCCGCCAGGCGAGCAGGTCCACCGCGGCCCGCCCGACCTCCCGCTTGGGCGGGGCCACGGCCGACAGCCGCACGTCCCCCAGCCCGGCCACGACGTCGTCGTAGGCGACGACGCTCACGTCGTCGGGCACCCGCAGGCCCGCGCCCACCAGCCGGGGCACCAGGGACAGCGCGTCGGTGTCGGAGTGGACCAGCAACGCCGTCGCCCCCAGCCGCCGCACGGCCTCGGCCGGGTCGGGGGCCTGCGCGCGGTGGGCGGGGTCGGCGCCGTCGGAGCTGAGCAGCGGCTCGGACAGCACCGGCAACCCCAGCGAGCGCAGCGCCTCGGGGAAGCACCCGCGCAGCGTGCGGGCCGTGGGGGAGTCGTCCCGGCAGAACGCGACGATGCGCCGGTGGCCGTTGGCGCGCAGGTGCGACAGGGCCTGGTGCACGCCCGTCGCGTGGTCGCTGCGCACCGCGTCGCGTTGCGCCAGCAGCGATCCGCGCGGGGCGAAGCGCTCCACCAGGACCAGCGGGACGTGCGGGGGGCACGTGCGGGCGACGACGTCGGCGGCGAGCTCGTCGGGGGTGCGCCAGCGCGGGGCGTACAGGATCCCCGACACGTCCGGCGCCCCGGCCGCGCGCTCGACCGCGGCCCGGGTGGAGGCCTCGTCGCGGGCCACCTCGAGCACGTACCGCCCGCCGTGCGCCGCCACGGCCGCGTCGGCGCCCCGCAGGATCTCGCCGAGGTACCCGCTGGGTTCGCCGATCGCCACGACCCGCCCCAGCGCGGTGGCGTCCGGCCGGGCCGCGCTGACGACCCCGTGCCGGCGGTGCAGGCGCCCGGCCAGGGCCAGCGCCTCGACGTCGCGGCGCACCGTGACGGGCGCGGCGCCCAGCTCGGCGGCCAGGTCGGAGACCCGGGCGGTCCCGCGCGCGGCGACCAGCGCCGCGATCCGTTCCCGCCGGGCCAGCGGACCGTCGGGGGCCGGTCCGGTCGTCTCGGTCATCTCCGGGCTCCTGCGCGTCGGGCGGGGCGTCGACCGGCACTGGTCGATCGATCGGGCCCCACGAACGGTAGCCTCACGACGTGTCGATCCTCGTCGTCCGCCACGGACAGACCGCCTGGAGCCTGTCGGGCCAGCACACCGGCAGCACCGACGTCCCGCTCACGGCCGCGGGGGAGGAGCAGGCGAGGAACCTCGCACCCGTCTTCGCCGGCCGCTCGATCGGGGCCGTCCTCGTCAGCCCCCGCCAGCGCGCCCGGCGCACCGCCGAGCTCGCCGGCCTCACCGGTGCGCGGGTGGACGAGGACCTCGTCGAGTGGGACTACGGCGGCTACGAGGGCCGGACCACCGAGGAGATCTCGGCCGGGATCGGCCGGCCCTGGTCGGTGTGGCACGACGGGGTCGTCCCCGGCGACACCCCGGGTGAGACCGTCCACGAGGTCGCCAACCGGGCCCGTGCGGTCCTGCGCCGCGCCAACGCGCTGGACGGGGACCGCGACGTCGTCCTCGTCGCCCACGGCCACTTCCTGCGCGTCCTGCTCGCGACCTGGCTGGGCCTGTCGCCCACGGCCGGGGCGCTGTTCGCCCTCGAGGCCGGGACGTGGGGGGAGCTGGGGCACGAGCACGAGCGGCAGGTCCTGGTGCGCTGGAGCGTTCCCCCGGTCGGCTGACCCGGTCGGCTCAACTCCTGACGCTGCGTGCCGATGGAGCGGGGTGAGTGCAGCCACCTACGCCTGGGCCTTCGCCGTCCTGGTCACCGTGGTGTCCGCGCTCGCCCTCACCGTCGTCGTGCGCCAGCGCGACCGCGTCCGCGCCGAACTCGTGCGCACCGACCCGCTGACGGGTCTGGGCAACCGCCGCGCCCTGCACGAGACCGCCGAGCCGCTGCTGGCCCGCGGCGCCGGCCTCGGCCTGCTGCTGCTCGACCTCGACGGGTTCAAGGACGTCAACGACACCCTGGGCCACGCCGCGGGCGACGAGGTGCTCGTCCAGGTCTCGCGGGTGCTCGCGGGAACCCTCGGGGACCGCGGCACGATCACCCGCCTGGGCGGGGACGAGTTCGCCGTCCTGGTCCCCGGACCGGACGGCGACGCCGATCTGGAGGTCGTGGCCAAGCGGCTGCTGGCCGGGCTCGCGGTCGGGGGTTTCCACGCCGGGGTGGTTCCGCTGGACCTGCAGGGCAGCATCGGGATCGCCGTGGCCGGCCCCGACGGCCGCACCCTCGGGGAACTGCTGCAGCACGCCGACATCGCCATGTACGCCGCGAAGCGTTCTCGCGTCGGCGTCCTGCGCTACGACGCCGCCACCGACCCGCACTCCGCGGGCGGGCTGGAACTCCTCGGGCAGTTGCGCACGGCCATGGAGGAGGACCACCTCACCCTGCACTACCAGCCCAAGGTGTCCGGCGACGGCGCCCGGCTGCTGGGTTTCGAGGCGCTCGTCCGCTGGGAGCACCCCACGCGGGGTCTGCTGCAGCCGGCCGACTTCCTGCCGTTCGTCGAGCGCACGCACCTCATCCACGCCCTCACCCGCTGGGTCATGATCACCGCGCTGCGTCAGGGCGCGGCGTGGCGGGCCCAGGGGCTGCACACGTCGATGGCGGTGAACGTCTCGGCCGTGAGCCTGGACGCCGGGCTGCTCGGCATCGTCGAGGAGGCGCTCGCCCTGACCCGGTGGGCCCCGCAGGACCTGGTGCTGGAGATCACCGAGACCGCGATCATCCACGACCCCGCCGGGGCCCGGGCCACGGTCGCCGCCCTGCGCGCCCGCGGGGTCCGGGTCGCCGTCGACGACTTCGGGGCCGGGTCGACGAGCCTGGTCCACCTGCGGGGCCTGGCCGTGCACGAGCTCAAGATCGACCGGCAGTTCGTCTCCGAACTCGTCCTGCACCCCGAGGACGACGTCATCGTCTCCTCCGTCATCGCCCTGGCCCACCGGCTCGGTCTCGTCGTCGTGGCCGAGGGCGTCGAGACGCTCGCGACGGCCGACCGGTTGTCGGCCCTGGGGTGCGACGAGCTGCAGGGGTTCTTCTTCGCCCGGCCGCTGCCGCCGGCCCAGGCCCTGGCGTGGGCGCGGGCCGAGGGGCTGGCCGCGGCGGTCGTCGAGCTCCACTGACCGCACGAGGTCGCCCAGAGCGTGACGGCCGCCGCCAGGCAGGCGAGCAGCCGGACCGTGTTCCACCGGCCCCAGGCCCGCGCCCACGCCGCGAAGTCCGGCACGGGGCCCCGGGCGAGCGCGTCGTCGAGCGGGACGTTGCCCGCGATCGTGACCCCCAGGCACCCGAGCAGGTGGAGGGCGCAGCCGAGCGCCGGCCACGGCCGCCCGGCGACGAGGGTCAGGACGGCCAGCAGCAGGCAGCAGGCCCCGGTGCCGAACAGCGCCACCACGAACGGCGCCCGGACGGCGGCGACGTTGACGGCCCGCATCGTCGCGGCCGCCTCCGCCGCGCCGGTGCGGGCGAGGGCCGGCAGCACCAGCCAGGTGAACGCCGCGAACACGCCGGCCACCAGGAGGCAACCGGCGCCTGCGAGCGCGGTGAGGGTCTGCAAGATCCCGGTCACGGGAACCAGTCAACCGTCACCGGCGCCCACGCACGAGGACCGGCAGGCTCAGCCGAGCACGGCGAGCGCGTCGATCTCGACGAGCATCTCCTCGCGCGGCAGACCCGTCACGACGGTGGTCCGGGCGGGCAGGACCCCGGAGGCGCAGTTGCGCGTCACGTACTCGCCGTAGGCCTCGTTCATGGCCGCGAAGTCGTCGCGGGTCGTGAGGTAGACGCGCAGCATGACCACGTCGTCGAACGTGGCGCCTCCCGCGCGCAGGACGGCGTCGACGTTGCGCAGGGTCCGCAGCGTCTGCGCCCTCACGTCGCCGGGGTGCAGGTACTCGTTCGTGGCGGGGTCGACGGGCCCCTGGCCCGAGACCTGCAGGAACGGGCCCTTGCGGACGCCCTGGGAGAACGTGTGCGCAGGTGCCGGGGCGTCGGTGGTCGTGACGGCGGTGCGGTCGGTCGGGCGGTCGCTCATCGTGGACTCTCCTCGGGGGGTCGGTACCCGCAGGCGCGGGAGATGTCCGCGGTCGCGGACAACAGCGGGGGCACGAGCGCCAGCACGGCCTCGTGGGGCAGCAGCACGTCCGGCACGGAGATGGACACCGCGGCCAGGACCCGGCCGTCGGGACCGTGCACCGGGGCGGCGACGCAGTTCACGAAGGTCTCGTTCTCGGCGTGGTCCTGCGCCCACCCGTCGGCGCGCACCGTCTCCACCTCGCGCAGCAGGTCCCCGACGTCCACGAGCGTGCGCGGGGTCAGCCGGGGGCGTTCGACGGCCGCCAGCAGCGCGGCGGCCTCCTCGGGCGGCAGGGCGGCGAGGAACACCTTGCCGACCGCGGTGCAGTGCAGGAGCACGGGGTTGCCGATGCGCGAGGCCATCCGGACGGGGGCCTCGCGCGGTTCGAGCTTGTCGACGTACGTGGCGCGCCGGCCGTCGAACACCGCGACGTGCACGGTCTGGCGCACGGTGTCGCGCAGTTCCCGCAGCCGCGGGGCGGCCGTGGAGCGCACGTCGAGGTCGTCGAGGGCCTGCGCGGCGAGCCGGAACAGGTGCGGGCCCAGGACGTAGCGGTGGTCCGCGCCGTGCTGGACGAGGCCGTGGTCCTCGAGGTCGCGCAGCAGGCGCAGGACGGTGCTCTTGTGGCTGCCCGTGGCCTCGGCGAGGTCGGTCAGCGTCGACGTGCCGTCGGCGACGAGGTCGAGCAGGCGCAGGGCGCGGGCCAGGCTCTGGCTCACCGGGGGACGTGTTCCGGCCGGTCGCCGCGCACGACGAGAGCGGCTGCGGCGCAACGGTGCCCCAGGCGGACGGCGTCGTCGACGGGGAGTTCGCGGACCAGGCCCGCGAGGTAGCCGGCCGCGAAGGCGTCGCCCGCGCCGACGGGTTCGACGACGTCCACGGCCAGGGCGGGCACGTGCCGGTCGGGGGTCCCCGGTTCCAGGACGAGGACCCCGTGCTCCTCCTGCTTGAGCAGGACCCGCCGGGCGCCGGGGAACAGGGCGCGCAGGTCCGCGGGGTCGTCGGTGCCGAACACGGCGCGGGCCTCGTCGGCGCCGAGCAGCAGGTCGTCGGCGGCCCGGGCGAGGTCGCGCAGCGGGGTGTCGTCGCGGTCGCGCCACAGCGCGGGGCGGTGGTTCAGGTCGACCGACAGGACGGCGCCCGTGCCCCGGACCCGCCGGGTGAGCTCGGCGCAGAACCGGGCGGCGGAGTCGGACAGGCCGGCGGTGATCCCGCTGACGTGGACGGTTCCCGCCGCCGCGAGCAGACCGGTCACGACGTCCCCGTCGAGGAACCCGGGGGTCAGGGCCGAGGCGGCGGAGCCGTTGCGGTAGTAGTGCATGCGCGAACGTCGGGATCCGTCCGGCGCGGTGCCGGGGGCCTTGACGTACAACCCCGTCGGGCGGTGCGGGTCGCGTTCGACGGCGCCGACGTCGACGGAGTTCTCGCGCGCGAGGTCCAGGACGTGGTCGCCGAACCCGTCGTCGCCGAGGCGGGAGAGCCAGGCGACGTCGACGCCGAGGCGGCCGAGGGTGAGCGCGACGTTGAGCTCGGCCCCGCCCACGGACCGGACGAAGGTGTCCGCGTCGGCGAGGGGGACGTCGTGCGCGGGGGTCAGGACGACCATCGCCTCGCCGACGCAGACGACCTTTGACCGGGACACGCGGCGATGCTAGAACGAGGCGTCCAAGAGACGCAACGCGCGTTGTGCAGCGTGCAACGGAGGAGTTCGATGGTGTACGACGCGGACGTCCTGGGCGCCCTCGACCCCCGCTTCAAAGCCGTCCCCGTGACGGCCTGGGGCCGCGACGCCGCCGAGTTCGCGGCGAACCGGCCGGGGCTGGCCGACCTGCCGACCCCGCTCGTGACGCTCGACGCGGGCGCGTTGACCTCCAACGTCGAGACCCTGCAGCGGTGGACGCGCGAGGTCGGCGTCGACCTCGCCCCGCACGGCAAGACGACCATGGCTCCCGCCCTCTGGCGGGCGCAGCGCGAGGCCGGGGCCCTGGGCCTGACGGTCGCGACGCCCTGGCAGCTCACGGTGGCGCTGCGCGAGGGTTTCGACTGGGTCATGGCGGCCTACCCGGTGCTCGACCCCGCGGTGCTGCGCTGGCTCTCCTCACCCCGTTCCTCCCGCGTGCTGGTGTGGGCGGACTCGGTCGACGTCGTCGCCGCGATGGCCCCGCACGTCGCCGGCGCCGCGCAACCCCTCGACGTCCTCGTCGAGCTCGGCGGGTTCGGCGGGCGCACCGGGGCCCGGTCCACCGCCGCCGCCGTCGAGGTCGCCCGCGCCGTGGCCGGCACCCCGGGGCTGCGGTTGGCGGGGGTGGCCGGGTACGAGGGCGCCTTCGCGCACGACGCCTCGCCCGCGAGCCTGACCGTGGTGCGCACGTACCTGTCCGACCTGGCCGGGCTGCACCGCCGCCTGCTCGCCGAGGGGCTGTACCCGCCCGTGCCCGGCGGGATCGTCGTGTCCGCCGGGGGCAGCGCGTACTTCGACCTCGTCGCCGACGTCCTCGCCGGGCTGCACGACCCGGCCGGCGGCGTGCGGGTCGTGCTGCGGTCGGGGGCGTACGTCGCCCACGACGACGGTTTCTACCGCTCCATCACGCCGATGGGCCGGCTCGACGCGGGGGAACTGCGGTCGGCGGTGCACGGCTGGGTGCGCGTCGTCTCCCGGCCCGAACCCGGCCTCGCCCTGGCCGACGCGGGCAAGCGGGACCTGCCCTTCGACGAGGGGCTGCCCGTCGTCCAGGCCGTCCGCCGCGCCGGTTCCGGCGACACGGTTCCCGTCGAGGAGTTCGCGGTGAGCGCCCTGAACGACCAGCACGCGTTCGTGCGGTTCCCCGCCGAGCTCGACCTGCGCGTCGGGGACGTGCTGCGGCTGGGGTTGTCGCACCCCTGCACGACGTTCGACAAGTGGGGGCTGCTGCCCGTCGTCGACGACGCCCGCGCGGCGCAGCCCGTGCTCGTCGACTGGGTGCGCACGGAGTTCGGGTGAGGGGCGCCGCGTGAACCTCCTCGTCCGCGGGGCCTCGGTGGTCGACGGGACCGGATCGCCCGCCCGCCGGGGGGACCTGCTCGTCGTCGACGGGCGCATCGCCGAGGTCGGCACGGTCGAGACGGCCGGGGCCCGGGTCCTCGACGCGTCCGGGCTCGTCCTGGCGCCAGGTTTCATCGACCTGCACGCGCACTCCGACCTCGCCGTCCTCACCGACCCGCAGCACCTGGCGAAGACGACGCAGGGCGTCACCACGGAGGTCGTCGGGCAGGACGGGCTGAGCTACGCCCCCGTCGACGACGCGGCCCTGGACGTGCTGCGCGAGCAGCTCGCCGGCTGGAACGGGGTCCCCGACCTCGACTGGGACTGGCGCACCGTGGGGGAGTACCTCGACCGCGTCGACGCCGGGACCGCCGTCAACGTCGCGTACCTCGTGCCGCAGGGCACCGTGCGGATGGTCGTCGTGGGCACCTCCGACCGCGCGGCGACCCCGGCGGAACTCGTGCGCATGCAGGAGCTCGTGGCGGCCGGGATGGCCGAGGGGGCCTTCGGGATGTCCAGCGGTCTCACCTACACCCCCGGGATGTACGCCGACACCGACGAACTCGTGGTGCTGTGCGAGGTCGTCGCGCGGCACGGGGGTTTCTACGCCCCGCACCAGCGGTCCTACGGCCGGGGCGCGCTGGAGGCGTACGCGGAGGTGGTCGAGGTGGCCCGCCGGTCCGGGGCCGCGCTGCACCTGACGCACGCCACGATGAACTTCGCGGTCAACGCCGGGCGCGCGCCGGAGTTCCTGGCCCTGGTCGACCGGGCGCTGGCCGAGGGGATCGACGTCACCCTCGACACCTACCCCTACCTGCCGGGATCGACGACGCTGGCGGCCGTGCTGCCGAGCTGGGCCTCGGCGGGCGGGCCGTCCGAGACCCTGCGCCGGCTGGACGACCCGCAGGCGCGGGAACGGATCCGGGACGCGCTGGAGGTCACCGGGTCCGACGGGTGCCACGGCGTCGTCGCCGAGTGGGACACGCTGCAGGTCTCCGGGGTGCGGCACCGCGAACTCGACGCCGTGGTCGGGTCCACGATCGCCGGCCTCGCCCGCGAGCGGGGCGCGGAACCGTTCGACGTGTTCGCCGACCTGCTGCGCCGCGACCGGCTGGGCACGACGATCCTGCAGCACGTCGGCCACGAGGAGAACGTCCGCGCCATCATGAGGCACCCCCGGCACACGGGCGGCAGCGACGGCCTGCTCGTCGGCGCGAAACCCCACCCCCGCGCCTGGGGGACGTTCGCGCACTACCTGGGCCACTACGTGCGCGAGGAGCGGGTCCTGGGGCTGGAGGAGTGCGTGGCGCACCTGACCTCGCGGCCCGCGCGCCGGCTGGGGTTGACGGACCGGGGGGTGCTGCGGCCCGGCGCCGTCGCCGACCTGGTGCTGTTCGACCCGTCCACGGTGGCCGCGGGCGCGACGTTCGAGCACCCCCGGCGGCAGGCCGTGGGGATCCCGCACGTGTTCCTCGGCGGGGTTCCCGTGGTGGCCGACGGGGTGCGGACCGACGCCGTGCCGGGGCGGTCGCTGCGGCACGGCCGGGAGTGTTGACGCCCTCCTCGCGGCTGCCCCACACTCGTCGACGCGAACACGATCCGCCATCCACTGGGTTCCACTGCGACGGCCGGGTGCGCCCGGGGTCTGGGGAAGAGATGGTCGAGCAGGGCAGGACTCGTCGTCGAACCGCACGCACCGCCTCGGGGGTCGTGCTGGTCCTCCTCGGGCTGGCGCTGGCGCTGCTGCCGGAGGACTGGATCGAGAGGACCCTGGGGTTCGCACCGGACGCCGGCTCCGGGGCGCTCGAGGTGCTCCTGGTGCTCGTGCCGCTCGTGCTGGGGGTGCTGCTGCTCACACCCCCGCTCGTCCACCGGGTCCGGCGCGCGGCACGGTCGGGGCGCTGACCCGCCGTGGCCGACGACCCGACCATCCGGTGGCACCAGGCGACGCTGTCGGGCATCTCGATCGACGAGCCGGCCGACGCCTGGCACTCGGGGCACGTGAGCGACGTCGTGCAGTTGAGCGACACCCCGGACGGCGTGGTGATCGCCACGGAGACCGGCGGCGTGTGGGCGGTCGTGGGTTCGGGCAACGGGCTGCCCCTGAGCGACACCTGGGACACCCCGGACGTCGAGGCCCTGGCCGTGGGGCCGGACGGCCCCCGGCACCTGTTCGCCGGCTGCTCCAAGCGGTACTCCAGCGCCGAGGACGGCGCCGCGGGCGTCCTGCTCGAGACCGACCCGGGAGCCACTGCGGCCCTGCTGAGCTGGAGCGTCGTCCCGGGGTTCCCACCCGACGCGGGGCTCGTCCGGCGCATCGTCGTGCTGCCCGCGCGCCGCACGATCGTCGTCGCGTGCTCCGCGAGCCCGAACGGCACCGGCGGCGTCTTCTGGGCGGTCGTGCCCGCCTCGCGCCTCGCGCCGGGAGACCCCCCGCGAGCGCCGTACACCTGGCGCGCCGCGACGTTCGACGTCCCGTGCGCCACGGGGTTCTGGGACGTCGCGGTCGCCTCGCGCAGCGGGCGCACGGAACGCGCCCGGCTGGAGGACCCCGACGACATCCTCGTCTCGGCGGCCGGTTCCGGCGGCGGTGGCCTCTACACCGGTCGCTGGGTGGCGGGAGAACTCGCCTTCGAGCGGGCGCAGGTCGCCTACGACGACGGCACCGACGCCGGCCCGGTCTTCTTCGCGAACTGCGGGACGTCGTCGGTCTCCTCCTGCGCCGGGCGCCCGAACGTCGTGTGGTCGTGCACCGCCTGGCCGGACGGCCGGCTCAGCTCGGTCCAGCGCTCGACCGACGGGGGGCGGAACTGGACGTACTGCGACGCCCTGATGGTCGACGCGACCGGGCCCCTGGACCTGCTGCACCTGCGCGCGGGGGACCAGGGCGGGGACTGGAACAACCGGATCGCCGCGCACCCGGGCAACGTGGGGATGGCGGCGCTCGGCTGGCGCGCCGGTCCCTTCCTCACCCTCGACTCCGGGGCGACCTGGCGGCTCGTCACCGACCCGGTCCACAGCCACTCCGACCTGCACGCCCTGCTCTTCACCCAGGACGTGCCCGACTCCATCGGTTCCCTGCTCGTGGGCAGCGACGGCGGCCTGCTGCGGGTGGACCTCGACCGCTTCCTCGGGCTGCAGCCCGACGCCTTCAGCAGCGCCGCGAACCGGGGCCTGCCGACCCTGCAGTGCTACTCCGGCCTGATCCGCCAGTTCTACGGCTCCGCGGGGGCCTCGGCCGCGCTGCCCGGTGTCGTGGCCACCGGCCTGCAGGACAACGGCAACGTCACCTGCACGCTCCAGCCGCTCACGCCGTGGCGCAAGGTCGACGGTGGGGACGGCGGGTGGAACGCCGTGCTCGCCGACGGGGCCCTCGTGCGCAACGTCATGGGCACGGCGGTCGCCGACGCGGCGGGAACGGTGCCGGTGACGCGCCCCGCGCCCGATCCGGGTGGTGTCGTCGGACCGGTGGGCGAACCCGTCCTCGTCCCGACCCGCCGCAACGCCGACGGGTCGCTCATGCTCGCGGTCGTCGCGACCGGCGTGGCCGTGTACGGGCTGTTCGGGGACGGGGCCACGCCTCCCGTCCACACCCTCGAACTGCTCGGGACGCTGCCGGCGGGGCAGTCCGCCACCGCGCTCGGCTCGGTGCTCGGGTTCCAGGTCCTCGTGGGTACGCAGTCCGGGAAGCTGTACGTCGTCGACCCCGCCGCCGGCACCGTCACCGAGCAGACGGTGACCCTGCCGAAGACCGGGCCCGGCCGGGTCATGGCCGGCGGCGCCGTCGTCCGGGTCGTGGGGTTCAGCGACGGGACGCAACTCGTGGTCCTCGTCGGGGCGGTGGAGACCCGCACCGGTCCGGTGGGCCCCCTGCCGCCGCTCCCGCTGCCCGTCCCGCCCACGACGTACGTCCTCGCCAGCGACGGCACCTCGTGGAGCCCGACCCTCGGTCTGGGCCTGCCCAACGAGCCGGTCTACGGCTGCACGACCGTCGAGGCACCGGGCACCCGGCTCGCGCGCGGGGTCCTCCTCGCGCTGGACTCCACCGCCTACGTGAGCAGGGACGACGGGCAGACCTGGCAGCGGGCCGGTGAGGGACTGCCGGCGCGACCGCACTGCGCCGACCTGCGCTACGCGGCGCACCCCGCGGACATCGGCGGGACGATCCTCCTGACGACCTACGGCCGCTCGCTCTGGCGCGCCGACCTGGGCTGAGCGAGGGGCCCGTCCACCGCAACGACGGCGCCGCCTCCGGCCGGTGCACCCCAGCACCGCGATCGAGGACGGCCGCACCGCCTTCGACGCACTGAACTCCCTCGATCGCCGTGGCGGGTTCCTCGATCGCGGTGGGGGCGGGGTCAGGTCGGAGACAACGCCGCCTCCGGCCGGTGCACCCCGCGGGGCCGGTACCCGAGCACGTCGGAGAACCCGCACAGGTCGGCCAGCAACCACACGATGGCCAGCCACATCTCGGTGCCCTGCAGCCCCGGTCCGCGGCCGACGGCGAAGGCGAAACCCTGCCCGTCGCGCCAGTGCCGCAGCGCCTCGGCGAGCAGGCCGCGGGCCGCCTCGACGACCTCGGCGCGCCGGTGGGCGGTCTGCTTGCCGGCCAGCCACAGCGGGTGGGCGACGTCGAGGACGTTGCAGGCGTTGCGGCGGTCGGGGGCGAACACCTGCTCGTCGCGCAGGTGGGCCAGGACGGTGTCGACGAGGCGCTCGGGGTGGGGCAGGGGCACCCCGAACTGCGCGAACGTCCCGCGCGAGGCGCGGTAGAAACCGTTGACGACCTGCAGCGCCCCTTCTCCGGCGGCCGCGGTGCCCCAGGCGCCCGTGCGCGGGTCGGCGTGGAGGGCGAGCCAGCCGAACAGCGCCTCGAGGGTGCCGGGCGCCCCGGGTTCGTCGCGGGCGAGGTTCCAGCGGAACGCCGTCCCGATCGCGTCGACCCAGGCCCCGGCGCCCCAGGCGCGCGTGGTCCACGGCAACGCCGCCAGGTGCGCCAGGAGGTCGGCGGGGGTCATCTGCGCGACGTACCGCACGGGGTGCGCGAACTCCCGGCCGTGCAGGTCGAGCGCGTACCCGACGCACAGGAGGTGGTAGAGCACGTTCCCGTCGCCGGGGTCGGGGGTGCCCGGGACCGGGTGCCCGTCGGCGTCGAACAGCGCGACGAGCCCGTTCCCCGGGTCCTGAAGCCCCTGCAGCCGCGTCAGCTGCTCCTCCAGCGGCAGTTGCGGGGGTGCGCCGTCGAGCAGGTACGCCGCGACCTCCAGGGCGTCGCACTGGGCGCGCACGGTGGGGCCCGCGCCGGGGCGGTCGACGAACTGCCCGCCCGGCAGCGCGGGGTCCCAGCACCGCGCGAGCACGTCACCGGCCTGGGACCGCGCCCGCCGTTCGAACGCGGTCAGCGCGGCGGCCAGGTCGTCGGAGGACCCGGCGGGGGGAACCCGCCAGCGGATCCGGCGGGCGGGGTTCCCGCCGACGATCGCGCCCGCGGGCACGTCCTTCGTCACGACGGCCCCGGCCGCGAGCACCGCGTGGTCGCCGACGTGCACGCCGTCGAGGACGACGACGTGCGACCCGATCCACACGTCGTCGCCGACGACGATCCCGCGCGAGCTGAGCGGCTGCCGGAACACCTCGGTGCCCGGCTCGATGCCGTGGTTGAAACCGAGCAGGGACGTGTGGGCTCCGATGCGGACCCCGTCGCCGCCGGTGACGTTCCCGCGCACGACGGCGCCGACGTTGACGGTGGAGTCCGCACCGAGGCGCACCGACCCGCTGACGTAGGCGTTGGCGGCGACGTAGGTGCGCTCGCCGAGGGTGAGGTCTTCGGTCTCGACGGCGGCCAGCGGGGAGACGAAGCAGTCCTCACCGAGGGTCCAGGCGTGCGCGGCCGTGAACTCGCGCTGGGCCGCGCGTTCCGCGTCGGTCGCCTCGCGCCGGAAGCGCCAGGGCTCGACGTCCAGACCGTGCGCCCCGCGCGCGGGTGGGCCGCTGCGGGAGGTGCTGTCCGGGGTGCTGAGGTCGATGGTCACCGGGTCCTCCACCGTTGGAGTCGGGAAAGCGTTTGCCGCCACGCTAGCACCAGGAGCCCGTCCTTGACAGGCAAGTTCGTACTTGCCTAACTTCGTGAACGGTGGACGAGGTGTTCAGGGCGCTGGCGGACCCGACCCGTCGCGCGATCCTCGACGAGCTGACCGCGCGCAGCGGGCAGACGCTCTTCGAGCTGCGGGTGCGGCTGATCGAGAACCACGGCTCGGGGTCGTCCCGGCAGGCGGTCTCCCAGCACCTCGCGGTCCTGCAGGAGGCCGGGCTCGTCGTGGCGCGCCGCGAGGGCCGCTACACCTTCCTGAACTTGGACACCTCGCCGCTGGAGGAGTTCGTGCGGGACGTCGAGCAGAGGTGGAGGCCGTCGTGAGGATCGCGTACACGAGCGTGTTCGTGCAGGACCAGGACCGGGCGCTGGAGTTCTACACCGGGGTCCTGGGCTTCGTGAAGAAGGTCGAGGTGCCGCTGGGGGAGCACCGGTGGCTGACCGTCGTCTCGCCCGAGGACCCGGACGGCGCCGAGCTCGTCCTCGAGCCGGACGAGCACCCCGCCGCCCGCGCCTTCGCCGCCGCCCTGGTCGCCGACGGGATCCCGTGCACGTCCTTCGTCGTGGCCGACGCGCGGGCCGAGGCGGCACGGCTGGCGGCCCTCGGGGTCGTCTTCACCCAGCCGGCCACCGTGCTGGGGCCGGTCACCACGGCCGTCCTCGACGACACCGTCGGCAACCTGGTCCAGATCCAGTCGGTGAACCCGTAGTCGCCCACCTCTTCACTTCCGCACAGTAGCGATATATCGTTGAGGCATCGCGAGGCACTCGGCCCCGTGATGACACGGAGGTGCAGCCATGAGAGGCGACAAGTTCGCACGAGGGTTCCCCGGCGGCTGGGGCGGGCAGTTCGAGCACGCCCGCGGCCACCGGCCCGGTGGGGGCGGCCCGTTCGGCGGGTTCGGCCCCGGTTTTCCGTTCGACCTGGGCGGGTTCGGCTTCGAGGGCCGCGGCCGCGGCGGTCCCGGGCGCGGCGGGGGCCGGCGCCCGCGCGGCGACGTCCGCGCGGCCGTCCTCGTCCTGCTCGGCGAGGGCCCCAGCAACGGGTACCGCATCATCGGCGAGGTCACCCGCCGCAGCGAGGGGGAGTGGAAGCCCAGCCCCGGCTCGGTCTACCCGATCCTGCAGCAGCTGCAGGACGAGGGGCTGGTCGCGGCGGACCCCGCCGACCCCAAGCAGTTCACCCTGACCGACGAGGGCCGGGCGTACGTCGAGCGGGAGTACGGCGACACCCCGCCGCCGTGGGAGACGCTCGACGGCGGTCCCGACCGCGAGCGGGTGCACGAGTTCCGTCGTCAGCTCGCGGCGCTGGCCATGACGTACAAGCAGATCGAGGTCTCCGGCCGGGCGGGCGACGTCCGGCGAGCGGGCGACGTCCTGGAGAAGGCGCGCCGGGAGCTGCTCGCGATCCTGGCCGAGGACCTCAGGGAGACGCCGGAAGGATGACCCTCGGGGTCGCCACGACGGGGCTGAGGGCGTGCACCAGCGGCACCTGCCGCCCGTCCCGCAGGAGCGCGGGCAGCAGGTCGGCGCGCGCCGCGAGGTTGACCGCCACCTCGTGCACCGGTCCGCCCCCGCGGACGGGGCCGGTGGAGGCCCTCGCGCCGTCGAGGTGGTGGCGCACGTGCTCGGTGACCCACTCGGGGGCGACCACCACGTCGGTCGTGGTGGTCAGCACCACGGTCGAGCCCGCGTGCCGGACGCGGGCCGCCAGCGCCCGGGCCGACCGGGCCCGCAGGTCGCCGCGGCCCGTCGCCCCGTGGTGGTGCCGGACCGTGAGCTCGACGTCGTCGAGCAGGTTCACCAGCGGCGCCCAGCTGCGCAGCACGGGCCGCAGCGCCGCGGCGCCGGCCGAGGTCGACACGACGATCGTCGTGGGGGTCCCGGCGGCGGCGCTCTCGTCCGCGGCCGCCACCAGGTGCTCGAGGCACGTCTCGAGGACCGGCAGGTCCGCCGGGGTCGTCGGGAGCACGACGTAGGCCCGGGTCACCGGCACGACGCACACCGCCCTTCTGGCTTCCGCTGGAGCACTGCTCTGTCCACTCAGCGTTGGTGTCGGTGATCAGGGGCCGGAGCTTGAACGTCCGTGCGCGACCCGTCCCGCGGGTGCCCGCGCGTTCGCTCAGCGTGCGCCCGCCCGACACCCGGCCGTCACCCGCGGCGGGGCGTCGTGTCGGAGGACGGTGCCAGGCTGGCGGGGTGAGCGAGACGGAGCTGGGCACCGGGATCGAGATCAGCCGCGCCGACGCGCCCGACCTGCGGGGGCGGGCGGGCTACGACCCGCGGTTCCTCGCGCCGGGACCGTACGTCCCGCTGCCCGAACCGCTCGACGGGGCCCGGGTCGAGGTCCTGGACTACACCCACTTCTCGGTCGTCCACCGTCCGGACCGGCGGCTGGCGGCGGCCACCGTCGTCGCGATCGACGGGTCCGCCCTGGTCGACGTCCCCCGCAGCGACGACCGGTGGTTCCTCGACCCGCGGATCGGGCCGGATGAGCAGGCGGGGGCCGAGCTCTACGCCCGCAACGACTTCGACCGCGGGCACCTCGTGCGCCGGCGCGACCCCGGCTGGGGGCCCGAGGCCGGGCGGGCGAACGCGGACACGTTCTCCTACGCCAACGCCGCGCCGCAGGCCTCGACGTTCAACCAGTCGATGGAGCTGTGGCTCGGCCTGGAGGACCACGTCCTGGCCTACGCCCGGCGGTGGGACGCCCGGCTCGTCGTCGTGACCGGGCCGGTCTTCGCCGACGACGACCCGGAGTACCGCGGGGTGCGGGTCCCGCGGCGCTTCTACAAGATCGCCGCCTACCTGCTCCCGCAGCCGGCCGACCTCGACCCCGACGAGGAGGTGTCGGTGCTGGCGAGCGCGGGTTTCGTCCTCGACCAGACGCCGCTCGTCGAGCAGATCGTCGGGGCGCGCAGCGCGCAGCAGGTCGAGCTCGGCGGGTTCCGCACGTTCCAGGTGCCCGTGGCGGACATCGGGGACCTGACCCGGCTCGACCTCGGCCCGCTCGTGGCGGCCGACCGGCTGCCGGTCCTCGTGCCGGCCGCGGCCGGCGACGAGGTCCCCGCGTGGCGCCCCCTCGCGGGCGCGGGGGACCTCGTGCTCTGATCCACCGTGTGACGGCGGAGTGGTGGGAGAGGTCGCGGGCGGCGGAGACGGCGCGGGCGCGCGAGATGCTGCGCGGGTTCGCCGCCGAACTGCTGCGTCGCGGCCTGGACCCCGGCCCGTTGAGGGCCCGTGCGGGCTCGGCCCGCTACCGCACCGACGTCGTCGGCTGGTACCTGCGGGCGAACGGTTCCCTGGGGGTGGGGCCGGCGGGGGAGTACTACGTGCTCGACGTCGCGCCGAGCCTGGCGGCGCGGTTCCGCGGGGTCCACGTGGACCCCGCGGAACCGCCCCTGCAGGTCGGTCGCGGGGCGAGGGACGGCGAGTCGGTGGAACTCGCCGAACTCCTGCGCCTCAGGCTCGCCGAACTGTGACCCTCAGCCCTTGCGGAACTGCACCACGGCCCAGCTCAGCGGGGGCAGCACGACGGTGGCGAGGCCCTCGGTGACGGTGACGTCGTCGAGGGTGCGCAGCCCGACGGCGGTGTGGTCGCCCTCGAGGTTCGTCGTGTGCCGGTCCTGGCCCTCGGCCGCGGCGAGGTACTTGGCGTTCGAGACCCGGTCGACGCCGAAACCGCGCAGCGGGACCTCGACGGAGGCCGAGTCGGCCTGGTCGCGGTTGGCGAGGAACACCGTCAGGGTCTCGTCGTCGTAGGTCGCCGAGGCGTCCACGACGTCGACGGCGTCGAACTTCGCGGTCTCGTACTTGTCCGACGTGGTGACGACCTGGAGCACGTTCCCGGTGGCCAGGCGGCGGACCTGCTCGAAGGGGTGGGCGATGGTCTGCTTCCACGCCTCCTTGCCGGGTTCGCTGCGCAGCAGGCCGATGACGTTCACGAGCTGGGCCTGGGCGCCGATGTGGACGCGGTCTGCGTGGCGCAGCAGCGAGTTCAGCAGGGTCCCGACGACGACGGCGTCGGTGACGGAGTACTCGTCCTCGATGACGCGCGGCGCCACGTCCCACGGCTGGACGCCGGGGGCGTGGTGCGGCTTCGACTGGTACCAGACGTTCCACTCGTCGAAGCTCAGGTTGATCTTCTTGGTGTGCTTGCCCTTGGCGCGCACGGCGTCGGCGGTGGCGACGACCTGGTCGATGAACAGATCCATGTCGACGGCCGAGGCCAGGAAGCTCGCGGCGTCGCCGTCGTGCTCCTGGTAGTAGGCGTGCAGCGAGACGTAGTCGACCGCGTGGTACGACAGTTCCAGGACGGTCTGCTCCCACTCCCCGAACGTCGGCATGGCCCGGCTGGACGAACCCACGGCGACGAGTTCGATGTCGGGGTCGATCGAGCGCATGGCCATGCCCGTCTCGGCGGCCAGCCGGCCGTACTCGGCGGCGGTCTTGTGCCCGGTCTGCCAGGGGCCGTCGAGCTCGTTGCCCAGGCACCACAGCTTGATGTCGAACGGGTCCTTCGAACCGTGCGCCTTGCGCAGGTCGGCGAACTTCGTGCCGGAGTCGAGGTTGGCGTACTCGAGCAGGTCGCAGGCCTCCTGCAGGCCGCGGGTCCCGAGGTTGACGGCCATCATGGTCTCGGTGCCGACCTTGCGGGCCCAGGCGTCGAACTCGGCGAGGCCGAACTGGTTGGTCTCCACCGAGCGCCACGCGCGGTCGATGCGGCGGGGGCGGTCCTCGCGCGGGCCGACGGAGTCCTCCCACTCGAAACCGGAGACGAAGTTCCCGCCGGGGTAGCGCACGACCGTGGGGCCGAGTTCACGGGTGAGTTCGAGGACGTCGGTCCGCAGCCCGTCCTCGTCGGCGCTGGGGTGGTCGGGTTCGAAGATCCCCGTGTACACGCACCGGCCCATGTGCTCGACGAACGAGCCGAACAGCCGGCGGGGGACGGGACCCACGGTGAAGGCGGGGTCGAGGGCGAGTCGGGCGGTGCGCACGGTGGGCTCTCCTGGGGTCGCGTCACGTCGGTGTGAGGTCTTGCAACGTTGGAAGGCAGTCAACGCGAAAGGCGCAGCCCCGTCAAGACGTCCGGTGGCACAATGCGCCGATGCCCCCCGCAAGCACGTCCAGACGCGCTCAGCGCCCCACGACCCTCCGGGACGTGGCCGAGGCGGCGGGGGTCTCGATCAAGACGGTCTCCAACGTCGTCAACGACCACCCCCACGTGCGCCCCGAGATGCGCGCCAAGGTGAAGGCCTTCATCGCCGAGCTCGACTACCGCCCCAACGGGATCGGCCGCCAGCTGCGGCAGGGTCGCACGGGGCTGGTGGCCCTGGCGCTGCCGGACGTCACGAGCCCGTACTTCGGGGAGCTCGCCTCGGCGCTCGTCAACGCCGCGCGCGAGCGCGGCCTCACCCTGCTGGTCGAGCAGACCGACGGCGACCCCGACCGCGAGCGCGAGGTCGCCACCGGGTTCCCGGTCCGGCTCGTCGACGGGTTGGTGTTCGTGCCGCAGAGCCTGCCGGTGGAGGAGCTGAAGCAGCGCCGCGACTCCACCCCGGCCGTCCTCATCGGGGAGTACGGGCAGGGCTCGGACTTCGACCGCGTGACGATCGACTCGGTCGACCTCGGCGACCAGGCGTCGCGGCACCTGCTCGACCTCGGGCGCCGGACGGTCGCCCTGCTGGGCGACAAGGCGCGGGGCGAGGTGCGCCCGCCCGTCGTGGCCCAGCGCGTCGAGGGGTACCGCCGGGCGCTGCGCCGGGCGGGGGTGGCCTTCGACCCGGACCTGCTGCGCCCGCTGCCGGAGTGGACGCGCCAGCACGGCTACGACGGCACGCTGGCCCTGGTGGCCGACCGCCCGGACGTCGACGCGATCTTCGCCGCGAACGACCTCGTCGCCTTCGGGGCCCTGCACGCGCTGCGGCGCCTGGGGTTGCGCGTGCCCGAGGACGTCGCGGTGGTGGGGGTCGACGACGTCGAGCAGGCGCAGTTCGCCGCCCCGACCCTGACCTCGGTCGCGCTCGACCGCTCCGAGATGGCCCGGCTGGCCCTGGGGCTGCTGGCGGACCGCCTCGCCGGGCACGACGGCCCCGAACGCCTGCTGACGGTGTCCGGGCGTCTCGTCGTCCGCGAGAGCACCGCGGGCTGAGCGCCCCGGAGAACTTCCCCACGGTGGTTGACGTCAGTGTTGACTACGTAGACACTCGCTCCTGACAAGGTAGTCAGAACCTGTGGAGGAGGTGGCCCCGTGGCCGATCGACGTCCTGCCGGCATCGAGGTCGCCCGGCTCGCCGGGGTCTCGCAGAAGACGGTGTCCCGCGTCGTCAACGGGGAACCCAACGTCTCCTCCGAGGTCCGCGACCGCGTCCTGCGCGTCGCGGAGGAGCTCGGCTACCGCCCCAACAAGGCCGCCCGCGCCCTGCTCACGGGCCGCCACCAGCGGCTCGGGGTCGTGTGGACCGGGGCCAACCTGCACGGACCGACCCAGACGCTCGTGACGGTCGAACTGGCCGCCCGGGCCCGCGGGTACTCCGTGAGCGTCACGTCCGCCGGACCCTCCGGGGACCTGTCGGCCGCCGTGGACTCCCTGCTCGCGCAAGGGGTCGACGGCATCCTCGTCGACGAGCCGGTCGACGACCACCCGCTGCTGGCCAGCCCCCCGCCGCTGCCCGTGCTCACCCTCGGGCACGACGGGGACGTCGACGGCAGCGACTGGATCGCGGCCGTCGCCGCGGCCGTGCAGCACCTGCTCGACCTCGGGCACCGCACGGTCCACCACGTCGGCGGCCCCGTCGAGTGGTGGACCGCCCGGGACCGGACCGAGGGCTGGCGCCGGGCCCTGCAGCACGCCGGTGCCGTCGTCCCCGAGCCCCTGACCGGCGACTGGTCGGCGGCCTCGGGCCACCGCGCGGGTCGGCGGCTGCTGACCGACCCCTCCGTCACCGCCGTGTTCTGCGCCAACGACGAGATGGCCCTCGGCGTCGTCCGCGCGTGGACGGAGGCCGGCCGTCGCGTGCCGCAGGACCTGTCCGTGGTCGGGGTGGACGACATCCCCGTCGCGGAGTTCGTCAACCCGCCGCTGACGACCCTGCGGCAGGAGTTCCAGCTCACGGCCGACCGGGCCGTCAGCACCCTGATCGACCGCATCGAAGGACGCGCCGCCGCCGGCGACCGCCTCCGTGCCGTCCCGTCGCTCGTCGTGCGGGCCTCGACGGCACCACCCCCCTGAGGACCCCTTTCGCACGGAGAGGACAATGATGTCGCCCACGGGAATCAGCCGCCGGCAGGCGCTGAAGCTCACCGGGTCGGCCGTCGGTGGAGCAGCCCTGCTCGCCGGCTGCGGATCCGGCCTCGCCGCCCCCGTCACGTCCGGAGACGTCACGCTGGACTTCTGGACCCACGACGAGGGGTACGAGACGTTCTTCCGGGACGGGATCCCGGACGCCGACGCGGCGACGGACTTCCGCTACACCCTGGACGCCACGCGCGCCGGGGCGCAGGACCTCGTCACGAAGCTGCTGGCCCAGGCCGTCGCCGGACGCGGGAAACCCGACGTCATCGGCATCGAGATCGGGCAGTTCGCCCGCCTGCAGCGCGGCGACCTCGCCGAGCGGCTGCTGTACGACTGGACCGACCGCGTGGCCGGCCTCGGCGACGACCTCATCGCCGCGCGCAGGGCGCCGTACACCAAGGACGGCAAGCTCTACGCGCTCGACTCCGACACGCCGATGGTCGTCTACTACCAGCGCGAGGACCTGTTCTCGCAGTACCGGCTGCCGACCGACGTCGGCAGCTGGGAGGAGCTGGCGCAGGTCGGGGCGCAGGCGGCGCAGCAGCACGGGGTGGCCCTGGGCGTGCTCGCCGCCGGCAGCGACCTCGGTCAGATCGTGCAGGGTTTCCAGATGCTGCTGCTGCAGCGCGGCGGGGCGTTCTTCGACGCCGACGAGAACCTCGTCCTCGATTCGCCCGAGGCGGTCGAGACCCTGCAGTTCGTCGTCGACGGGCTGAAGGACGGCTGGATCACCACGGTCAACGACTTCTACGGCGCCAGCGTCCAGGCCGGGCTGAAGTCGGGGAAGATCGCCGGGATGTGGATGGCGAGCTGGTACTCCGCCTTCGGTCTCAAACCCAACGTCCCCGAGCAGGCGGGGGCGTGGCGGCTGCGGGCGCTGCCGGCCTGGTCGGCCGGCGGGTTCGCGACCGCCGCGGCCGGCGGGACGGGTTTCGCCGCGACCGTCGACCAGTCGGGCACCGAGGCCGCCGCGGAGTTCATCGCCTCGACCTGGATCACCCCCGAGGGGCAGGTCCGGCGGTTCCAGGAGCTGACCTACCTGCCGACCCTGCGCTCGGTGTTCGACTCGCCCGAACTCGAGGTCGCCGACGACTACTTCGGCGGCCAGCAGGTCATCGACGTCTACCGCTCCATCGTCGACGACGTCCCGGACTACTACCAGAGCCCCGACTCGTCCATCCTCAACGACGTCCTGTCCGGCCACCTCGTCAGCGCCTACCGCGGCGACGAGTCGCCGGCTCAGGCGATCCGGGGTGCGGCCGAGGACTTCGCCAACCAGGCAGGGAGGTGATCGCGGTGGCCACTCAGGAGACCCTCCCGGCGCCGACGAGCACGCGCACCGGAGCACCCCGTCCCCGCAGCACGACCGCGACCCGGGCGCCGTACGCCTTCATCGCCCCGTTCTACGTCCTGTTCGTCCTGTTCATGCTCGTCCCGATCGTCGCCTCGCTGTACCTCAGCCTCACGAGCTGGGCCGGGCTCGGGGCGCCGGAGTGGATCGGGCTGCGCAACTACGCCAACCTCTTCACCGACTCCAGCTTCCACAAGGCGCTCGTCAACACGCTCCTCTACGTCGCGGTGGCCGTCGTCGTCATCGTGCCCGTGTCGCTGCTGCTCGCCACGGCCCTGAACGCCCGGGGCCTGCGGGCCCGCGACGCGTTCCGGGTCACGTACTTCGTCCCGATGGTCGTCTCGCCCATCATCGTCGCGCTCATCTTCAGCCTCGTCTTCGACCAGAACTACGGCCTGGCGAACTCGCTGCTGCACGCGCTGTTCGGCCTCGGCGGCGTCGACTGGCTCGGCGACCCGACCATCGCCAAGGTCGCCATCTCCCTGGTCATGCTCTGGCGCTGGGCGGGGTACCTGACGATCTTCTTCCTGGCCGGTCTGCAGAACGTGCCGAAGGACCTCTACGAGGCGGCCGCCCTCGACGGCGCCGGCTGGTGGCGCAGCTTCACCTCCGTGACGCTGCCCGCGCTGAAACCCGTCACCGCGTTCGTCGCCGTCACCTCGTTCATCTCCGCGGCGCAGATCTTCGACGAGCCGTTCCTGCTCACCCAGGGCGGCCCGAGCGACCAGACGCTGTCGGTGGCGATGTTCATCTACCGCGCGGCCTTCCAGCGCCAGCAGTTCGGCTACGCCGCCGCCGGCGGCGTCGTCCTGTTCGTCGTCGTGTTCCTCGTCAGCCAGGGCTTCAACCGGCTGCTCGGCATCGGGAGGTCCTCGTGACCACGTCCACCCTCACCCGCCCGGCCCCGCCGAGCACCGGAACCCGCCGCTCCCGGCCCTCCGGTGGACGGGTCCTGCTCTACGTCACCCTGACGGTGCTCGCGCTGGCCTTCCTCGCCCCCTTGCTGTGGGCGGTGTCGGGGTCGTTCAAACCGCGCGGCGACATCTTCTCCGTCCCGGTCCAGGTCCTGCCGAGCCACCCGACGCTGGAGAACTACCGGAACCTGCTGACCACCCAGCCGTTCTGGGCCTGGTTCGGCGTCTCGACCCTCGTGGCGGTCGTGGCGACCGTCGTGTCGGTGTTCGTGTGCGCCATGGCCGGTTTCGGCTTCGCGAAGTACACCTTCCGCGGCAAGCGGCTGCTGTTCTCGGTGATGTTCAGCTCGCTGTCCGTCCCCTTCGCGGTCATCCTCGTGCCGCTGTTCGTCCTGCTCGTCAAGACCGGGCTCGGCAGCCCGTGGTTCGCGCTCATCGTCCCGTGGGTCGCCCCCGCGTTCGGGATCTTCATGATGCAGCAGTACATCGTGCAGTCCGTGCCCGACGACGTCCTCGAGGCGGCCCGCATCGACGGCTGCGGCGAACTGCGGACGTTCCTCACCATCGTCCTGCCGCTGCTGCGGCCCTCGCTGGGCGCGCTGGCGGTGTGGACGTTCCTGCAGAGCTACAACAGCTTCCTGTGGCCGCTGGTCATCGTCTCCGACACCGACCGCGCCACGATCCCGCTGGGCCTGCAGACGCTGTTCCTGTCCGAGAACCGTTCCTACGACCTCGTGCTGGCCGGCGCGGTGCTCGCCACCGTGCCGACGATCCTGGTCTTCCTGCTGCTGCGCAAGCAGTTGCTGGAGGGCCTGGCGGCCGGCGCGGTGAAGGGCTGACCCCGTGTACACCTCACCCGAGAGCGTGCGCTTCGGCGCCGCGTACTACCACGAGTACCAGCCTGCCTACCAGGACTCGCCCAAGCTGGCCGAAGACCTCGACCTGATGGTCGAGGCCGGGTTCACCGTCATCCGCGTCGGGGAGTCCGTCTGGTCCACCTGGGAACCCGAGGACGGCCGGTTCGACCTCGACTGGCTCCAGCCCGTCCTCGACGGCGCCCACGAGCGCGGCATCGACGTCGTGCTGGGGACCCCCACCTACGCGGTCCCGCCGTGGCTGGCCCGCGCGTACCCCGAGATCGCAGGGGAGACCGCGACCGGGGTCCGGACGGGCTGGGGCCAGCGCCAGGAGGTCGACTACACCCACCCCGCGTTCCGGTTCCACGCCGAGCGGGTGGTCCGGAAGGTCGTCGCCCGGTACGCCGACCACCCCGCCGTCGTCGGGTTCCAGGTCGACAACGAACCCGGGATGCAGCTGTTCCACAACCACGGCGTCTTCCAGCGGTTCGTCGACCGGTTGCGCCGGCAGTACGGCGACGTGGAGACCCTGAACCGCGAGTGGGGTCTCGTCTACTGGTCGCACCGGCTCTCGGACTGGGCGGACCTGTGGCGTCCGGACGGGAACGTGCAGCCGCAGTACGACCTGGCCTGGCGGCGGTTCCAGGCCGACCTGACGACCGAGTTCATCGCCTGGCAGGCCGACCTCGTGCGCGAGTACGCCTCGCAGGACCAGTTCGTCACCACGTGCATCGCCTACGACCGGCCCGCCGTCGAGGACGACGCCCTCACCGCCCGGCTCGACGTCACCGCCGGGAACCCCTACTACACGATGCAGGACGGTCTGCAGCTGCCGGCACCCGCCCGCGAGCGGCAGGGCTGGACGACGAACGGCGTGTGGGCGCTCTACCAGTCCGCGGACCGCATGTGGTCCTCGAAGCAGTCGAACTACCTCGTCACCGAGACCGACGCGCAGGCCATCGGCATGCCGTGGGTGAACCGGCCGGGTTTCGACGGGCAGTGGAAGCAGGCGGGGTGGGCCCTGGTCGCCCGCGGGGCCGACATGGTCGAGTACTGGCACTGGCACACGCTGCACTTCGGCGCCGAGACGTACTGGGGCGGGGTGCTGCCGCACTCGGGACGGCCCGGGCGGGTGTTCGCCGAGATCGCCGAGCTGGGCGCGCAGTTCAAGGCCGCCGGCCCGCTGGTGACGGGTCTGCGACCGCACCACGACGTGACCCACCTGTACTCCAACCCCAGCAAGTGGTCGATGGCCGAGGCGCCCCCGCTGGCGACGGCCGACGGGGGACCCGACGAGCGGGCCTACCAGGGGCTGTTCGAACCCTTCTACCGCGGGGCGTTCGACGCGGGAGCCCAGCAGCGCCTGCTGCACGTGAGCCAGCTGACGGGGTCCGTGGAGGAGTTCGTCGCCCGGAACCCCGTGCTGGTCGCGGCGGGGTTCTACGTGGCCGACGACGCGACGCTGGAGTTCCTGCGCCGCTACGCCCTGGCCGGGGGGCACCTCGTGCTCGGGCCGCGCACCGCGTACGGGGACACCGAGAACCGGGCCCGGGCCGAACGCCAGCCCGCGCGGCTGCACGAGGTCGCCGGCGTCAGCTACGACGAGTTCTCCAACCTCGTGCGCGACGTCCCCGTCACGGGACTGGCCGGCACCGCCACCCGGTGGGCCGACGGGCTGCAGGTGGCCGAGGGGACCGACGTGCTCGCCACCTACGACGACCCGCACTTCGGTCGCTGGCCCGCGGTGACCACCCGGGCCACGGGGGCGGGACGGGTCACGACGGTGGGGACGGTGCCCGACGCCGACCTCGCCCGCGCCGTCTTCGAGCGGGTCCTGGCCGGTGTCGACACCTCGTGGCGGGGCACGTCGGGGACCGTGACGGCCACCTCGGCCACCGCGCGCGACGGGTCGGTCGTGCGGTTCCTGCACAACTGGTCGTTCGAGCCGGCGACGGTGGACCTGCCGGCCGCCGTGCGGGACGTCGTGACCGGCGAGGAGCTCGGGGCGGGCACGTCGCTGGCGCTGGGCGCGTGGGACGTCCGGGTGCTCGCGGAGGTCTGAGCGGGCCGTCGGCTCCCCGGCCCCGGCGGACGGGACCGGGGCCGGCGTCCCGCGGTGAGGGCCTCAGCCGCGCCGGGCCTCGCGGCTGAACCTCGGGTGGGGGCGGCGGCCGGCGTCGGCCGGGGTGAACGTCGTGCCGGGCGGGACGATCTCGTCGATCCGGTCGAGCACCTCGTCCGGCACCTCGAGGTCGGCGGCACCCAGCTGGCTCTCGAGCTGCTCCAGCGTGCGCGGCCCGATGATGGCGCTCGTCACGCCGGGGTGGCGCAGCACGAAGGCGATGGCCAGGTGGACCAGCGACACCCCGACCTCGTCGGCCAGCGCCCCGAGGGCGTCGGCGGCCTCGAACTTGCGCTGGTTGCCCGGGTCGGTCAGGTCGTAGCGGGCGGGGAGGCGCTCCGACCGGCTGCTGGCCGGGGTGTCGGCGCCCTTGCGCCAGTTGCCGGACAGCCACCCGCCGGCCAGCGGGCTCCACACCAGGGTGCCCATCCCGAACTGCTGCGTCACGGGGAGCAGTTCCTCCTCGATCCCGCGCACGAGCATCGAGCAGGGCGGCTGCTCGGTGACGAACCGCTCGTGCCCGCGCCGTTCGGCGACCCACTGCGACTCCACGACGAGGCTCGGCGGGAACGTCGAGGACCCGATGGCCAGGACCTTGCCCGCGCGCACGAGGTCGGTCAGGGCGCCGAGGGTCTCGTCGAGCGCGGTGGTGCAGTCCGGGCGGTGGACCTGGTAGAGGTCGATGTGGTCGGTGCGCAGCCGCCGCAGGCTGTCCTCGACGGCGCGCACGATCCAGCGGCGGGAGTTCCCGGAGCGGTTGGCGCCCTCGCCCACCTGGTTGTGGAACTTCGTGGCGAGGACCACCTCGTCGCGCCGGCCCACGAGGGCCTCGCCGACGATCTCCTCGCTCTCGCCCTGGGAGTAGACGTCGGCGGTGTCGACGAAGTTGATCCCCGCGTCGAGGGCGCGGTGGACGATCCGCTGCGAGTCCTCGTGGTCCCGGTTGCCCCAGGCGCCGAACATCATGGCGCCGAGGCACAGCCGGCTGACCTGGATCCCCGTCGTGCCGAGGGTGCGCACCTGCACGGGCGCGACGCCACGTCTGCTGGCAGGCTGCCGCCCGTGAGAGCCGTGCAGGTCGAACGGACCGGAGGACCGGAGGTCCTCACCGTCGCCGACGTCGCCGCCCCCGTGCCGGGCCCGGGTCAGGTCCTGGTCGACGTGGAGGCCGCGGGCGTGAACTTCATCGACACCTACCGCCGCAGCGGGGTGTACCCGCTCGAGCTGCCCTCGGTGCTGGGCAGCGAGGGCGCCGGCCGGGTGGCCGCGCTCGGACCCGGCGTCGAGGACGTCGCCGTCGGCCGGCTCGTGGCGTGGAAGGAGGCACCGGGCAGCTACGCCGAGCAGGTCGTCGTGCCCGCGGGCGAGGTGCTGCCCGTCCCCGACGGGGTCGACGCCCGCACCGCGGCGGCGGCCCTGCTGCAGGGCCTGACGGCGCACTACCTCGCCACCGACACCCACCCCGCCGGGGAAGGCACCTGGGCGCTGGTCCACGCCGGTGCCGGCGGGGTCGGGCTGCTGCTCACCCAGGTGCTGAAGCTGCGCGGAGCCCAGGTCCTCACCACGGTCTCCACCCCGCAGAAGGCGGAGCTGTCGCGCGCCGCCGGGGCCGACGAGGTCGTCGGGTACGCCGAGGCCACGGCGCGCGCGAAGGAGCTCACCGGCGGCCGGGGCGTCGACGTCGTCTACGACAGCGTCGGCAAGGACACCTTCGACGCGAGCCTGCAGGCGCTGCGGCCCCGCGGGCTCATGGTCCTGTTCGGCGGCTCCAGCGGTCAGGTGCCGCCCTTCGACGTCCAGCGGCTCAACGCGGGCGGGTCGCTGTTCCTGACCCGCCCCACCCTCGCCGGCTACACCCTGACCCGCGCCGAGCTGCTCGGTCGGGCCCGCGAGCTCTTCGGCTGGATCGCCGCCGGGCAGCTCGACGTGCGCGTCGGGCACACGTACCCGCTCACCGACGCGCGGCGCGCGCACGAGGACCTCGAGGGCCGGCGCACGACGGGCAAGCTCCTGCTCGTCCCCTGAGCGACCGCCCTGCGCGCGGCCGGCCTCAGCGCGGGTCGGCCAGGACGCAGAACTCGTTGCCCTCGGGGTCGTGCAGCGTCGTCCAGCCCGCCCCGGGGACGGCGGGCGCGAGCACCGCCCCGGTGGCCAGGGCCTGCCGCAGGACCGCCTCGCGACCGGGCCCGGAGCGGGTGGCGCGCACGTCCAGGTGCACGCGGTTCTTCACGCGGTGCGGGGTCGGGGAGGCCACGAACTCCAGGAACGGCCCACCGTCGCCGCGCAGCGCCGCCACCCGCGCCGAGGTGCGCACCGGTCGCATGCCGACGAGGGGGGCGTAGAACTCCGCCAGCAGCGCCGGGTCGCGCGCCAGGCACACGACCGCGGCCAGGCGCCCGGTGCCGTCGTACTCCGGGCGCGGGTCCAGCACGCAGAACTCGTTGCCCTCGGGGTCGGCCAGGACGACCCAGGGGGCGTCGCCCTGCCCCACGTCGACCCGCGAGGCGCCGAGGTCGAGCAGGAACGCGACCGTCTCGCGCTGGTCGGCGGGGGAGGTGGAGTCGAGGTCGAGGTGCACCCGGTTCGGCCCCTGCTTGGGGTCGGCGACCGGGACGAAGACGAGCTCCACCCCGGGTTCGCCCTCGGGCGGGACCACGTCGACCTCGTGGTCGTCGCGGTAGCCCGGGCGCCAGTCCAGCGCCTGCCGCCACCAGTGGGCCAGCGCGCTCGGGTCGGCCGAGTCCACGACGACGTTCTCCAGACGGCTGTGCACGCCCCGACGGTAGCCCGCTCGGCCCAATCGCGACCGCTCGTGCCGGTGTCCGTCCCACCGCGCGCGGGCCAGCCGCTAGCGTGTGGCCATTCACTCGTCCGGAGGGGGGACGGCCGTGGCGGACGACGCTGTGGCGGAACGGGTCGAGGCACCGCTGACGGTGGCCCCGGCCGTCGTCGACCGCACCCGGCTCTCCTGGCCGGACGCGGCCAAGGCGGTCTGCATCCTGCTGGTCGTCGTGGGTCACGTGTCGTACCTGCTGATCGAGGTCCCCGATCCGCGCTGGTTCGTCCACGCCGGGTCGCCGCATGTCTGGAACGCGGTCGACGTGCTGCTGCGCCCGGTCCGGATGCCGCTGTTCTTCGCCGTCTCCGGGTTCTTCGCCGCGTCCGCGCTGGCCCGGCCGTGGGCCGCGACGCTGCGGCCCCGCGTGGGCCAGAACCTCTACCTGCACGTGCTCTGGCTGCTCATCGGCTTCGGCGTCTCGGTGGCCGTCGGCATCGACACGTACATGGCGCCCCCCACGGCCCGCCAGCTCCCCGAGGCCCTGCTCACGGCGTCCTACGGGCTCTGGTACCTGTTCGCGCTGGCGTTCTACTTCCTCCTCGCCCGGCTGACGCGGTCGTGGCCGGCGTGGGTGCCCGTGGCCCTCGCGGCGGTGCTGGCGGTGGTCTCGTTCACCGGGGTCCTGCCGGGCGACAAGGACGGCGACACCCACTCGGTGCTGGAGAACCTCGTGTGGTTCCTGGCCGGGGCCCGCTTCCCGGACACCGTCCGGCGGCTGTCCGCGCGCCGGCGGCCGGTCCTGGCCCTCGGGCTGGGGGCGCTGCTGGTCGTCGTGCTCGTCGGGCTCCGGTTCGTGCACCCGCCGACCGTCGTCCAGGCCTTCCTGGAGATCCCCACCCGCGCCGGCGCCGTCGTCGTGGGCGTCCTCGTCGCCGTCCTGTTCACGTCCCGCTTCCCGCGGCTGACCGAGCCGCTGCTGAGGCTGGGCCGGCGCACGCTGCCGGTCTACGCCTTCCACGGCATCCTCCTGATGGTCCTGCAGCGACCGCTCGCCGACGTCGCCGAGCCGCTGTTCTCCCGGCTGCCGAAGCTCGCGGTCTGGGGGGTGGTCCTGGCCTACCCGATCGTGCTGACGGCCGCCTTCACCTGGCTGTGCCTGGCGTTCCAGACGCTGACGCGCCGCCTCGGGGCGGGCTTCCTGTTCGCCCTGCCCGCTCCGCCCGCCCGCCGGACGGTCCGCCCGGGAGCGGCCCAATAGACTCGCGGGCATGACCAACGTCCTCTCCGCCGTCGCGTGGCCGTACGCCAACGGCCCGCGTCACATCGGCCACGTCGCCGGCTTCGGCGTCCCCTCCGACGTGTTCAGCCGGTACATGCGGATGGCGGGGCACGACGTCCTCATGGTCTCCGGCACCGACGAGCACGGGACCCCGATCCTGGTCCAGGCCGAGCAGGAGGGGCTGACCCCGCAGGCGCTGGCCGACCGCTACAACCGCGTCATCACCGAGGACCTGCAGGGCCTGGGGCTGTCGTACGACCTGTTCACCCGCACCACCACGGCCAACCACTACTCGGTGGTGCAGGAGATGTTCCGCACCGTGCACCGCAACGGGTACATGGTCGCGCGCAAGGGCATGGGCGCGATCTCGCCGTCCACCGGGCGCACCCTGCCGGACCGCTACGTCGAGGGCACCTGCCCCATCTGCGGGTACGACGGCGCCCGCGGGGACCAGTGCGACAACTGCGGCAACCAGCTCGACGCGATCGAGCTGAAGAACCCCCGCAGCCGCATCAACGGCGAGACGCCGGTGTTCGTGGAGACCGAGCACTTCTACCTCGACCTGCCCGCCCTCTCGGAGGCGCTCGGGTCGTGGCTGCAGACGCGCGCCGCGACGGGCCGCTGGCGGCCCAACGTCCTGAACTTCTCGCAGAACCTGCTGGAGGACCTCAAGCCGCGGGCCATGACGCGCGACATCGACTGGGGCATCCCCGTCCCGCTCGCGGGCTGGGAGGACAACCCCGCCAAGCGCCTGTACGTCTGGTTCGACGCCGTCATCGGCTACCTGTCGGCCTCGGTGGAGTGGGCCCGCCGCTCCGGCGACGACGACGCCTGGCGCAGGTGGTGGACCGACCCGTCCGCGGAGTCGTACTACTTCATGGGCAAGGACAACATCACCTTCCACTCCCAGATCTGGCCGGCCGAGCTGCTGGCCTACGACGGGCGCGGTGCGCGCGGTGGCGAGCCGGGCACGTTCGGCAACCTGAACCTGCCCACCGAGGTCGTCGCCAGCGAGTTCCTCACCATGGAGGGCAAGCAGTTCTCCTCCAGCCGCGGCGTCGTCATCTACGTGCGCGACGTCCTGGCCCGCTACCAGCCGGACGCGTTGCGGTACTTCATCTCCGCGGCCGGCCCGGAGAACAACGACTCCGACTTCACCTGGCAGGAGTTCGCGACCCGTGCGACGTCCGAGCTCGTCGCCGGCTGGGGGAACCTGGTGAACCGGACGGCCTCGCTCATCGCCAAGAACGTCGGCGAGATCCCCGCCGCGGGTGAGCTCACCGACGCCGACCGCGCGCTGCTGCAGACCACCCGGGCCGGGTTCGCGACGGTGGGGGAGCTCATCGAGCACCACCGCCAGCGCGCCGGTCTCGGCGAGGCCATGCGCGTGGTGGGTGAGGTCAACAAGTACCTGACCGACCAGGAACCCTGGAAGATCAAGAACTCCGACCCCGAGCGGATGCGGACCGTCCTGCACGTCACCGCCCAGGCCGTCTCGGACTGCCGCACGCTGCTGTCGCCGTACCTGCCGCACTCGGCGCAGAAGGTCCACGAGGCGTTCGGGGGTTCGGGCACCGTGTCCCCGCTGCCGGAGCTGCGCGAGGTCACCGACCTCGACGACGGTCGCCCGTACCCGATCCTCACGGGCGACTACCGGCGCGGGCAGACCCTCCCGGCCTGGGGCTCGCACCCGATCGTGCCGGGCACGAAGGTCGAGCCGCCGACGCCGATCTTCACCAAGCTCGACGTCGCCGCGGTCGTCGAGGAGGAGCTGGAGCGGCTGAAGCGGTGAGCCGTCCCCGCGAGCGTCCACCGGCACCCGAACCGCTCGCGGTCCCGGTCGTCGACAACCACACCCACCTGGACTCGGAGACTCCCGAGGACGTGGAGGTGCTGCTGGCGGCGGCCGCGGCCGCGGGGGTCCCGCGCAGCGTCCAGATCGGCTGCGACCTGGCCGCGGCGCGGTGGACCGTCGAGGCCCTCGACCGCCACCCGCAGCTGCTCGGCGGGGTCGCGCTGCACCCCAACGAGGTCCCGGACCTCGTGGCGGCGGGGGAGTTCGAGGCGGCCCTGGCCGAGATCGCCGCCCTGGCCCGCCACCCCCGCGTGCGCGTCGTCGGGGAGACGGGCCTGGACTACTTCCGCACCGGTCCCGAGGGCGCGGGGGTCCAGCAGGAGTCCTTCCGGGCCCACGTCCAGCTCGCCAAGGACCTCGGGCTGGCCCTGCAGATCCACGACCGGGACGCCCACGACGACGTCCTGGCCGTCCTGCGGGAGGTCGGGGCCCCGGAGCGGACCGTCTTCCACTGCTTCTCCGGCGACGCGGCCATGGCGCGGGTGTGCGCCGACGCGGGGTACTACCTGTCCTTCGCGGGCACCGTGACCTTCAAGAACGCCGAGCCGCTGCGCGAGGCCCTGCGGATCGCCCCGCCCGAGCGGATCCTCGTCGAGACCGACGCCCCGTACCTGACGCCGACGCCCCACCGGGGCCGGCCCAACGCCGGGTACCTGGTCCCGCTGACCGTGCGGTCCATGGCGGCGACGCTGCAGACCGACCTGGACGGGCTGTGCGCCGCGCTGGACGCCAACGCCGAGGCCGTCTACGGGCCCTGGTGAGGCTCGTCACGCCCGGGCGTTGAAAGGGTTCAACCGGTCAAGCGGTCACGGCGGTTTGTCGATCGGGTCTCGGAGCGGTTACGGTCCGCTCCTGTCGGCCGGATCGAGGCGGCCGGACCGAACGGCGTCAGCTGGGGACGGGGGTCCCTCCACGACGGCGCCGGGTCCGGATCTCGTGCCCGGGCACATCGTCGAAGGATCCCTCGTGCCGTTCCCCCTCGTCCACGCCGTCCGCCGCTCCTCGAAGACCGTCCGCCTCGTCGCGGGCGGCACCTGCCTGGCCGCCGTCGTCGGCGGGACCGTGGCCGTCACGGCCCTCGACAAGGACGTCACCATCGACGCCGACGGGACGCGGACGCAGGCCAGCGCCTTCGGCGGCACCGTGGCCGACGTGCTCGCGGACCAGCACATCACCGTCGGTGAGCACGACATCGTCGCTCCCGCGGCGGGCACGAAGATCTCCGACGGCCAGACCATCGTGGTCCGCTACGGCCGTCAGCTGACCCTCACCGTCGACGGGCAGACGAAGACCTACTGGACCACGGCGCAGACCGTCGACGCCGCGCTGACCGACCTGGACGTGCGCGCCGACGGCGCCAAGCTGTCCGCCTCGCGCTCCGAGCCGCTGGGCCGCCAGGGCCTCGCGGTCGACATCACGACCCCCAAGGCCGTGACCCTCGTCGCCGACGGGCAGACCCGGCAGGTCACGAGCACGGCCGCCGACGTGAACGCCCTGCTCGCCGAGAACGGCGTGACGATGCGCCAGGGCGACGAGATGTCGAACGCCGGCGCCGACCCGCTCGCGGCGGGCATGACCGTCACGGTCGTCCGGGTCGACCGCTCCACCAGCACCGAGACGGTCGGCATCCCGCACGGGTCGCAGACCCAGGACACCGACACGCTGTTCCAGGGCGAGAAGAAGGTCGTCACGCCCGGGGTCGACGGGTCCAAGACCGTCACCTACGCCGACCTGTTCCGCGACGGCGTGCGCGCCGAGCACACCGTCACCGGTGAGGTCGTCGACGTCGCGCCCGTCCAGGAGGTCGTCCAGGTCGGCACCAAGGCCAAGCCGAAGCCCGTGGCGGCCCCGGCGGCCGCGGCCTCCTCCGGCGGTGGTGGCTCGGTCGGCGGCGCGGACGGCCTGAACTGGGGCGCGCTCGCGCAGTGCGAGTCCGGCGGGAACCCCTCGATCGTGTCCTCCAACGGCAAGTACCACGGGCTGTACCAGTTCAGCCCGCAGACCTGGCGGGCCGTCGGCGGCAGCGGGCTGCCGAGCCAGGCCTCGGCCGCCGAGCAGACCTACCGCGCCAAGCTGCTGTACCAGCGCTCCGGTGCCGGACAATGGCCCGTGTGCGGCAAGAAGCTCTGACCCCCGAACCGTCCGGCTCCCTCCTGACGGGCCGTGACGTCCGCGACCTCGCCGAACGTCTCGGCATCCGGCCGACGAAGACCCTCGGGCAGAACTTCGTCGTCGACGCCAACACGGTGCGGCGCATCGTCCGGGTGGCCGACCTCACCGCCGACGACGTCGTCGTCGAGGTCGGCCCCGGGCTGGGGTCGCTGACCCTGGCGCTGCTGGAGGTCGCCGACCGGGTCGTGGCCGTCGAGATCGACCCGGTGCTGGCCGCCGAGCTGCCGGCCACCGTCGCGGCCCGGGCCCGGCCCGGCACCTCGTTCGACGTGGTGCTCTCCGACGCCCTCGACGTCACCGAGCTGCCCGGCCCGGCGCCGACGGCGTTCGTGGCGAACCTGCCGTACAACGTCGCGGTCCCGGTGCTGCTGACGATGTTCGCGCGCTTCGACTCCCTGCGCGGCGGCGTCGTCATGGTCCAGTCCGAGGTCGCCGACCGGCTCGTGGCCGGGCCCGGCAGCCGCACGTACGGCGTCCCGAGCGTCAAGACGGCCTGGTACGCCCACGCCCACCGCGCCGGGTCGGTGCCGCCGCCGGTGTTCTGGCCCGTCCCGCGGGTCGACTCCGGGCTCGTCGCCTTCACCCGCCGCCCCGCGCCGCGGACGTCGGCCACGCGCGAGGAGGTGTTCGCCGTCGTCGACGCCGCCTTCGCCCAGCGCCGCAAGACGCTGCGCGCCGCCCTGGCCACCTGGGCCGGTTCCCCGGCCCGGGCCGAGGAGCTGCTGCGCGCCGCGGACGTCGAGCCGTCCCTGCGCGGTGAGCAGCTGGGCGTGGAGGACTTCGCCCGGATCGCGGCCGCGGCGGGGGAGTCCTGACGTGCGGGGAGCGGTGACGGCGCAGGCGCCGGCAAAGGTGAACCTGCTGCTGCAGGTCGGCCCGCTGCGCGAGGACGGCTACCACGACCTGGTGACCGTCTTCCAGGCCGTCTCGCTGCACGAGGAGGTCACGGCCGCCCCGGCGCGGGAGTGGGGGATCAGCGTCGAGTCGGCCGACGGCACCGACGTCAGCGGGGTCCCGCTGGACTCCTCGAACCTGGCGCTGCGGGCCGCGCAGCTGCTCGCCGAGCGCCGCGGGGTCGACGAGGCCGTGCACCTGCACGTGCGCAAGGGCGTGCCGGTGGCGGGCGGGATGGCCGGTGGTTCGGCCGACGCGGCCGCCGCCCTCGTGGCCTGCGACGCCCTGTGGCAGCTGCACTCCGGCCTCGACGGCCTGGCCGCGCTCGGCGCGGAGCTGGGCTCGGACGTGCCGTTCGGACTGCACGGGCGGACCGCGGTCGGCACCGGGCGCGGCGAGCAGCTGGTCCCCGTGCTGACCACGGCGTCGTTCGCGTGGGTGTTCGTCCTGGGGACCGCGGGGTTGTCCACGCCGGCGGTCTTCCGCGAGTGCGACCGGCTCCGGGCGCTGGACGGCGCGAGCGCGCAGCCGGGCGACGGGCGGCTGGAGGCCGTCGAGCTCGCCCTGCGCGGCGGGGACGCCGAGGCCCTCGGCCGGGCCCTGTCGAACGACCTGGCCGACGCGGCCTGCTCGCTGGCCCCCGAGCTCGGGCGCACCCTGGCGGCGGGCCGGGCCGCGGGGGCGGTGGCGGGACTCGTCTCGGGCTCGGGCCCGACGGTGGCCCTGCTCGCGGACTCCCCGGCCGGTGCCCAGCGGCTGGCGGCCGAGCTGGCGCCGGTCGTGGGCCCCGGACGCCTGCGCACGGCGACCGGGCCGGTGGCGGGGGCCCGCGTCCTCGAGCCCGTCGCGTCCTGACCCCCCGGCCGGCGGGGTCAGGGGGCTCAGGGGGCGTCGAACAGGCGCAGTTCGTTCTGCGCCTCGTTGCGACGGCGGACGGCGAGCTTGTGCTCGGCGTCGGCCTCGTCGTGCTCGTCCTCGGCCCTGGCCTGCGCGGCGCGGGCCCGCCGCAGCCGCGCGCGCTGGTCGCGGTGCAGCCGCCAGCGGGCGAACCAGCCCGCGGCGTCCTCGTCGAGCTGGCGCTGCTCCTCCAGCCAGACCGCGATCTCCTGCTCGGCCAGGGAGCCGTGGGCCAGCCGCGCCGCCTCGTCGGCCTCGGCCAGGTGCTGCTCGGACTCGACGAGCCGGCGCCACACGGCGTCCCGCTGCCTCAGCCGGTCGTCGGACCGGGGCTGCTCCGCGCTCACCCGAGGAGTATGCCCGACACCCTCCCGTCGCGTGAGGTACCGCGGCCGGGATTCACGCCACGAGTTCGGACAGCTCCAGCCAGCGCTCCTCCAGCGCGGACACCTCGGCCTCCAGGAGCTTCAGGCCGTCCGCCAGCTCCATCGTGCCCTCGTAGTCGTTCGGGTCGTGCTCGGCCATCTTCCGGTGCACGTCCTCGATCTGACCGGTCAGCTTGTCGAGGCGCCGTTCGGCCGCCGTCATCTCCTTCTGCGCCGCCCGCAGCTCGGCCCCGCTGAGCCCGGCGGGGGCGGTGGTGCCCCCGCCGGCCACGGGCGCCGGGGACGTCGCGGTCGAGGAGGCCGGGGTGGAGGAGGACGCCGCGCGCAGGCGCAGGTACTCGTCGAACCCGCCCGGCAGGTGTCGCAGGCCACCGTCCAGGACGGCGTACTGCTGGTCGGTGACGCGGTCGACGAAGTAGCGGTCGTGGGAGACGACGATCAGCGTCCCCGGCCAGGTGTCGAGCACGTCCTCCATGGCGGCGAGCATGTCGACGTCGAGGTCGTTGGTCGGTTCGTCCAGGATCAGGACGTTCGGCTCGGACAGCAGCACCAGGAGCAGGTGCAGCCGCCGCGCCTGCCCGCCGGACAGCTCCCCGACGCGGGCCGACAGGTGCTCGCGGGCGAACCCCAGGCGCTCCAGGAGCTGGGCGGGCGTCATCTCCTTGCCGTCCACCTGGAAGGTCGTCTGCGTCCGGGCCAGGACCTCGCGGACGCGGTCGGCGGCGAGGTCGGCGAGCTCGCGGAACTGCTGGTCCAGGATCCCGATCCGCACGGTCGTGCCGGTCTTGACCCGCCCCGCCGTGGGCTGCAGCGTCCCGGCGATCAGGGACAGCAGCGTGGACTTGCCGGACCCGTTGGCGCCCAGGACCCCGGTGCGCTCGCCGGGGGCGATGCGCCACTCGACGTGCTTCAGGACGTGCTTGTCGCCGTAGTCGACGGACACGTCGAGCAGGTCGACGACGTCCTTGCCGAGCCGGGCGGTCGCCAGCCGGGACAGCTCGACGCGGTCGCGGGGGGCGGGCACGTCGGCGATGAGGGCGTTGGCGGCCTCGATGCGGAACTTCGGCTTCGACGTGCGAGCCGGGGCGCCGCGGCGCAGCCAGGCGAGCTCCTTCTTCATGAGGTTCTGCCGCTTGGCCTCCACCGAGGCCGCCTGCCGGTCGCGCTCGACGCGCTGCAGGACGTAGGCGGCGTACCCGCCCTCGAACGGCTCGACGACCCGGTCGTGGACCTCCCACGTCGTCGTGCAGACCTCGTCGAGGAACCACCGGTCGTGCGTCACGACGAGCAGGGCGCCGTCGGAGGCGCTCCAGCGGCCCTTGAGGTGGCCGGCCAGCCAGGCGATGCCCTCGACGTCGAGGTGGTTGGTGGGCTCGTCGAGGACGAGGACGTCCCAGTCGCCGATCAGGACCTTCGCGAGGGCGACGCGGCGGCGCTGGCCGCCGGACAGGTCGCCGACGACGGCGTCCCAAGGGATGTCGGCGACGAGCCCGGCGATGACGTCGCGCACCTTCGGGTCACCGGCCCAGACGTGCTCGTCGGTGTCGCCGACGACGCTGTGCCCGACGCTCGCCCTCGCGTCGAGGTCGTCGGTCTGGTCCAGGACGCCCACCCGGACCCCGCCGCGGCGCGTCACGCGGCCGGCGTCGGGGGTGATCCGGCCCGACAGCAGCCCCAGCAGGGACGACTTGCCGTCGCCGTTGCGGCCGACGATGCCGATGCGGTCGCCCTCGTCGACGCCGAGGGTGAGGGAGTCGAAGACGACGCGGGTCGGGTGTTCCAGGCGGAGAGCCTCGCCGCCGAGCAGGTGTGCCACGGGACAAGGGTAGGCGCCCGCGCGCTTCGATCACTCTCCGTCGCCAAGGGTGATCATTGCGTCGAACGGGTGAGCCCAACAGGTCGAATCGTGCTCGACCTGGGTGAACTCGGCTGTCACCCCTTGCGTCGTTCGGGTGGCCTTCTACTACTGTCGGGCCCGCACCGGTGGGCAGAGCGTGGGGGCGTTCGGCCCGGTGCCGCTCACGGGTGACCGCGAGCGTGGAAGGTCGGAACCAGGTCCAGGGGGGACTTTGAGCATCAGCGACGTGCCCGACGCCAGGACGGTGCCGGGTGAACTGGACGACCAGCTCCTCGGCACCTCACCCGCGGACGAGACCGCTGACGCCGCGCGTCGCGAACGTCTCCTCGTGCCGCGCCAGCGCAACGCCCTCGGCACGGCCGAGCGCACACCCGCCTGGCAGCGCACCTACGTGCAGAAGATCGTCGCGGTGGACGCCCTCGCCGCCGCCTTCGCCGCCTTCGTGGGCTTCTTCGCCCGCTTCAACGACTCGCCCGCCGACCTGGCCTCGACCTCCGGTCGCGCCGTGGTCGCCTGCGCCGTCCTCCTGCCCGTCCTGTGGGTCGTGGCCATGGGCGCCCTGCGCACCTACGAGCCGCGCTTCCTCGGCGTCGGTTCCGAGGAGTTCCACCGCGTGCTGACGGCCGGGCTGGCCGTCGTCGCCCTCGTCGGCACCAGCTCCTGGGCCTTCGGCCTCGAGATCGCCCGCGGGTACGTCGTGGTGGCCTTCCCGATCGCCATCCTGCTGACCCTCGTCGGCCGGTACACCCTGCGCCAGCAGCTGCACGCCCAGCGCACCCGCGGCGAGGCCGGCCAGACCGTCGTCGCCGTCGGCCACCGCGCCGCCGTCGCCGGCATGGCCCGCCAGCTGCACCGCGCCAGCTACCACGGCATGCGCATCGTGGGGGCCTGCGTCCCTGGCGGCCCGGGCAGCGCGGCCGACGACGCCGAGCTGCGCGAGCTCGGCATCCCCGTCATCGGCAGCCTCGACGACGTCCGTCACGCCGTCACCACCGTGGACGCCGACGTCGTCGCCGTCACCGCCTGCCCCGAGCTCGACGGCCCCGGTCTGCGCCGCCTCGGCTGGGAGCTCGAAGCCACCCGCGCCGACCTCGTCGTCGCCCCGGCCCTCACCGAGGTCATCGGGCCGCGCGTCGCCATCCGGCCCGTGTGCGGCCTGCCGCTGCTGCACGTCGAACGCCCCGAGCTCGAAGGCGTCCGCCGCCTGGCCAAGACCACGGTCGACCGCGTCAGCGCCGGCCTGGCCCTCGTCGTCCTCAGCCCGCTGTTCCTGGCCCTCGCCGTCGCCATCAAGCTCGACAGCAAGGGCCCGGTCTTCTTCCAGCAGCAGCGCGTCGGCAAGGACGGCAAGTCCTTCCCGATGATGAAGTTCCGCTCCATGGTCACCGACGCCGAGAAGCTGCTCATCGACCTGCGCGAGTCCACCGACGGCAACGGCGTCCTGTTCAAGATGAAGGTCGACCCGCGCATCACCCGGATCGGCCGCGTCCTGCGCCGCTACTCCCTCGACGAGCTGCCCCAGCTCATCAACGTCGTCCGCGGCGAGATGTCCCTCGTCGGCCCCCGCCCGCCGCTGCAGAAGGAGGTCGACGAGTACGGCTACGACATGCGTCGCCGCCTGCTGGTCAAGCCCGGTCTGACGGGGCTGTGGCAGATCAACGGCCGCTCCGACCTCGACTGGGACGAGTCGGTCCGCCTCGACGTGCGCTACGTCGAGAACTGGTCCTTCACCTTCGACTTCATGATCCTCTGGAAGACCGCCGGCGCCGTCCTCCGCGGCCGCGGGGCGTACTGAGTCTTCGCGCTCCGCTCCTCACGGCGCTCCAGTCGAGGACGACGAGGGCCCGACACGCAGCGACTCCGTCGGCGTGTCGGGCCCTCGTCGTCCTCGACGCGCCGATCGTCGCTCCGCTGAGCGTCCTGGGCCCACTCCTCGCGGCGCTCTGGTCGACGACGAACGGCCCGTGACACGCAGCGACTCCGTCGGCGTGTCACGGGCCGTTCGTCGTCGACGCGCCGATCGTCGTGGGCCCTACTCGAAGGGCGCGGAGACCCGGCGCAGCAGGGTGGCGAGGGCTCGGCGCTCCTCGCGTCCCAGGACGCCCAGCATGTGGTGCTCGGCCTCGACGAGGTCGGCCAGCGCTGCGTCGACGACGGCCGAGCCGGCGGCCGTCAGGCGCACCCGGACGCTGCGCCGGTCCTCGGCGTCGGGGCGCCGTTCGACGAGGCCGCGGCCCGCGAGGCGGTCGACGCGGTTGGTCATGGTCCCGCTCGTGACGAGCGTCTCCACGAGCAGCTGGCCGGGGGACAGTTCGTGCGGGGCACCGGCCCGGCGCAGCGCGGCGAGCACGTCGAACTCCCACGTCTCGAGCTCGTGGGCGGCGAAGGCGTTGCGGCGCAGCCGGTCCAGGTGGCGGGCGAGGCGGGCGACGCGGGAGAGGACCTCCAGCGGCTCGACGTCGAGCTGCGGGGCCTCCCGGCGCCAGGCCGCGACGATGAGGTCGACCTCGTCGCCCCCCACCGGTTCGTGTGCCACAGCGCGACCCTAGTGCTCGGTGATCCGCGCCCGCGCCGACAGGCGGGGTTCGGCCTCCAGGGCGCTCAGACCGTTCCAGGCGAGGTTCACCAGGTGCGCGGCGACCTCCTCCTTGGCCGGTTCCCGCGTGTCCAGCCACCACTGACCGGTCATGGCGACCATCCCGACGAGCATCTGGGCGTACATCCCCGAGCGTTCGGGGGCGTAGCCGCGGGCCGCGAAGGCGTCGACGAGCAAGTGCTCGACCTGACGGGCGATGTCGGAGATGAGGCTCGCGAAGGTGCCCGTGGCCTGGTGGGCGGGGGAGTCGCGCACGAGGATCCGGAAGCCTTCGGTGGAGCCCTCGATGTAGTCCAGCAGCGCGATCGTGGCCCGTTCCAGCAGCGTGCGCGGGGACCCGCGGCCCGACAGCGCGCGGGTGATCGCCCCCAGCAGCGCCGCGATCTCGCGGTCCACGACGACGGCGTACAGCCCTTCCTTGCCGCCGAAGTGCTCGTAGACCACCGGTTTGGACACCCCGGCCGCGGCGGCGATCTCCTCCACCGTCGTGCCTTCGACACCCTTGGCGGCGAACAGCGAGCGGCCCACGCCGATGAGCTGCTCACGCCGCTCCCCACCGGTCATCCGGGCGCGGGGACGGGGCGGGCTCACGGGGTCATCCTGCCGGACGGGTGTCCGGGGGCCGGCGGCGAGCCTGGCAGGATGGGTCCGCATCGACCGTCCCGGGTGGTGTAACGGCAGCACGGCGGGTTTTGGTCCCGTCCAGTAGGGGTTCGAATCCTCTCCCGGGAGCGCGCCGGGGTGTCCGGCAGCGCGTTCGCGGGCCGTTATCCTCGGCTGTGTCCGCCGACGCCACCGGCCGGCTCGATCCCGGGACCACCTCCCGGTTCGGCCGACCGGACCAGCCGCGAGGAGCGCGCACCGCGTGACCACCGCCCAGCCCACCACCCGTGCCGCCACCGCACCCGCCACCGCACCCGTCGCCGTCATCGTGCTGGCCGCCGGTGAGGGCACCCGGATGAAGTCCGCCACGCCCAAGGTCCTGCACCCCCTCGGGGGCCGTCCCCTCGTGGGTCACGCCCTGCGCGCGGCCCGCTCGACCGGCCCCGGCCACCTCGTCGTGGTGCTGCGCCACCAGGCCGAGCGCGTGGCGGCCGCCGTCGAGGCCGCCGAGCCCGGCGTGCTCGTCGCCCTGCAGGACGACGTCCCCGGCACCGGCCGGGCCGTGCAGTGCGGTCTGCAGGCGCTGCCCGCCGACCTGACCGGCACGGTCCTGGTGACCTACGGCGACGTCCCGCTCCTGTCCGGTGCCACGCTGACCCGGCTGACGCAGGCCCACGTCGACGGCGGCAACGCCATGACCGTCCTGACCGCCGAGCTCGACGACCCCACCGGCTACGGGCGCGTGCTGCGCGACGCGGCGGGCGTGAGCGCGATCGTGGAGCAGAAGGACGCCACCGACGACCAGCGCGCCGTGCGCGAGGTGAACTCCGGCATCTACGCGTTCGAGGTCTCGGCCCTGCGCGAGGCCCTGGGCCGCGTCGGGCGGGACAACGCCGCCGGCGAGGTCTACCTGACCGACGTCCTGGCGATCCTGCGCGCCGACGGTGGTCGCGTCGAGGCGCTGGCCCTGGACGACGAGTGGGAGATCCGCGGGGTCAACGACCGCGTCCAGCTCGCCGACCTCGCCGCCGAGGCCAACCGCCGCACCCTGCGCCGCTGGATGCTCGCCGGCGTCACGGTCGTCGACCCCGCGACCACGTGGGTCGACGCCGACGTCGAGCTCGCCCCCGACGTGACGATCCGCCCCGGCGTCCAGCTGCACGGCGCCACCCGCGTCGCCACGGGCGCCGTCGTGGGCCCCGACTCCACCCTCACCGACGTCGAGGTCGGGCCCGGCGCCCGCGTCGAGCGCACCCACGGGTCCTCGGCCGTCGTCGGGGCCGGGGCCCAGGTCGGGCCCTTCGCCTTCCTGCGCCCGGGCACCCGGCTCGGCGACGACGGCAAGATCGGCACGTTCGTCGAGACGAAGAACGCCACCATCGGCCGCGGCTCGAAGGTCCCGCACCTGTCCTACGTCGGGGACGCCACCATCGGTGAGCACTCCAACATCGGGGCCGCGTCGGTGTTCGTGAACTACGACGGCGTCACCAAGGCGCACACCACCATCGGCAGCCACGTGCGGATGGGGTCGGACAACATGTACGTCGCGCCGGTCACCGTCGGCGACGGCGCCTACTCCGGGGCCGGGACCGTGATCCGCAAGGACGTCCCCGCGGGGGCGCTGGCGATCAACGTGGCCCCGCAGCGCAACCTCGAGGGCTGGACCCTCGCCAAGCGCTCAGGAACTCCCGCGGCCGAGGCGGCGCAGCGGGCTGGGAAGACCGACGAGCAGGACCCTGGGCAAGACCTCGAAGGGCAGGAGACCGACTGATGACCGGCATCACCACCACGGGTGAGAAGCGCATGGTGCTCATCTCCGGGCGCGCGCACCCGGAGCTGGCGGAGGAGGTCTCCAAGGCCCTGGGGGCCGAACTGGTGCCCACCAGCGCCTACGACTTCGCGAACTCGGAGATCTACGTGCGGTTCGAGGAGAGCGTGCGCGGTTCCGACGCGTTCGTCATCCAGAGCCACACCGCGAACGTCAACCAGTGGATCATGGAACACCTGATCATGGTCGACGCGCTGAAGCGGGCCTCGGCCAAGCGCATCACCGTCGTCGCCCCGTTCTACGGCTACGCGCGCCAGGACAAGAAGGGCCGCGGCCGCGAGCCGATCTCGGCGCGCCTGATCGCGGACATGTTCAAGACCGCCGGCGCCGACCGGCTCATGTCCGTCGACCTGCACACCGCGCAGATCCAGGGCTTCTTCGACGGGCCCGTCGACCACCTGTGGGCGCTGCCGATCCTGGCCGACCACGTCGGCAAGCGCGTCGACCGCTCCAACATCACGATCGTGTCCCCGGACGCCGGCCGCGTCCGCGTGGCCGACCTGTGGTCGGACCGCCTCGGCGCGCCGCTGGCGATCATCCACAAGCGCCGCGACCCGAACGTGCCGAACCAGGTCAAGGTCCACGAGGTCGTCGGTGACGTCGCGGGCCGCACGTGCGTGCTGGTCGACGACCTCATCGACACCGCCGGCACGATCGTGCAGGCCGCCGAGGCGCTGAAGGCCAACGGCGCCGCCGACGTCATCGCGACCGCGACCCACGCGGTGCTGTCCGGTCCGGCGATCGACCGCCTGAAGAACTCCCCGATCTCCGAGCTCGTCGTGACGAACACGCTGCCCATCGCCGAGTCGCAGCAGTTCCCGCAGCTGACGGTGCTGTCCATCGCGCCGCTGCTGGCCCGCGCGATCCGCGAGGTCTTCGACGACGGGTCGGTCACCTCGCTGTTCGACGGTCACAGCTGACGGTCGCCGGATCGGCACGTCGACTCCGCGGTCCCGTTCGCAGGGACCGTGGAGTCGACGTGCCGGAACGGGCGGACCGGGGGAGCGGGTAGACTCTCCGCCGGTTGCCTCGGCGAGGGTGGCGCGTGAGCGCCACCGTGATCGACGCGGTGGATGAGCAGCAGTTCTCTCCCGGGGCCTTCGCACGCCGTCCGTCCCGAGATCGAGGAGAACACCATGGCCGAGACCAAGCTCGCCGCCGAGAAGCGCGACACCTTCGGCAAGGGCGCCGCCCGCGCCGTCCGCCGCGCGAACCGCATCCCCGCCGTCCTGTACGGCCACGGCGAGGCCCCCCTGCACATCACCCTGCCGGGCCACGAGACCCTGCTGGCGCTGCGCCACTCCAACGCGCTGCTCGACGTGACCGTCGACGGCGAGTCGCACCTGTCGATCCCCAAGGACGTCCAGCGCGACGCCATCAAGGGCTTCATCGAGCACGTCGACCTGCTGATCGTCCGCCGTGGCGAGAAGGTCACCGTCGACGTGCCGCTGCACCTCGAGGGTGAGGCCGGCCCGGAGACCGTCGTCCAGCAGGAGCTGACGACCCTGTCCCTCGAGGTCGAGGCCACCCACATCCCCGACGCGGTCACCGTCTCGGTCGAGGGCCTGGAGGCCGGTTCGCACGTCGCGGCCTCGCAGGTCTCCCTGCCCGAGGGCGCGGCGCTGGCCGGCGACCCCGAGCAGCTCGTGGTCGTCGTGACCGCCGCCGCCACCGCCGCCCAGGCCGAGGCCGAGCTGGAGGCCGCTGAGGCCGAGGCCGGCATCGTGAAGGAGGAGCACACCGAGGTCGAGGGCGAGAACGAGAACGCCTGACCCGCTGCTGAGGGGAACCGAACGCGTGAGCGAGGTCTGGCTCGTCGTCGGCCTGGGCAACCCCGGGTCCGAGTACGAGCGCACCCGGCACAACGTGGGCCAGATGGTGCTCGACGAGCTGGCCTCGCGCGCGGGAGGTTCCTTCAAGCGGCACAAGTCCGGGGCCAGGGTCGCCGAGGTGCGCCTCGGCGTCCTGCCCGGCGGTGCCCCCGGGCCGCGGGTGGTGCTGGCGGCCCCCACGTCCTACATGAACGTCTCCGGCGGTCCCGTGGCCGGGCTGGCGAAGTACTTCGACGTCGACGTCGAGCGCGTCGTGGTCCTGCACGACGAGCTGGACATCGACTTCGGGGCGGTCCGGTTGAAGCGCGGCGGCGGCGAAGGTGGCCACAACGGTCTGCGCTCGATCTCGAAGTCGCTGGGCGACAAGGACTACCACCGGGTGCGGGTCGGCATCGGCCGCCCCCCGGGCCGACAGGACCCGGCCGACTTCGTGCTCAAGGAGTTCTCGAGCACGGAGAAGAAGGACCTGCCGTTCCTGCTGATGGACGCCGCGGACGCGGTGGAGAAGCTCGTCCTGGACGGGCTGGAGGCGGCGCAGCAGAAGTTCCACGCCCCCGCCTAGGCACCTGACCGCGTCCGGACCTCAGGAGAACGTGCGGGCCAGGGTCTTCGCCAGCACGGGGTCGCGGTTCACGGTCAGGTCGTTGAACCAGAACACGTGGCTGAGCCCGAGCGCCGCGGCGCGCTGCTGGCAGGTCCGCAGCGCGTCCAGGTCCTCGGCGGAGTCCGCGGTGTTCTCCCCGCCGACGGCGAGGTTCAGCGGCGCGGCCTGCCGGGCGAGGAACGCGACGGGGGACAGGTCCTGGTCGGAGGGGCCGAACTCGGGGCCGTCGAGCCACGTCGAGTACGCCACCGCGCGCACGGGGTAGGTTGCGGCCCGCGCGACGAGCCGGCTGAAGTCCAGGCCCTGCACCAGTTCCGAGTAGCGGACCGCCTTGCGGGACAACGCCGCGGCGACGGCTCCGGCGCGGTCGCCGGTGCGGACGCCGAACGAGGGGTACATCAGCAGCAGGTCGCCGGAGAACGCGGCCGTCGTCGCGCCGACGAGGAAGTCCTGGTAGGCGGCCAGCGACGACAGGTAGTGCTCGAGGAACTTCGCGTCCTTGGCCTGGTCCCGCTTGGAGATCCCGGGGCGGTAGCCGGGGACGGGGGAGGAGGTCTGCGCGTTCCTGCTGAACGACCACCACGAGCCCGTGCCGGTGGTCGCGTCGACCGCGCCCCGGGCGTCGCGGGGGAAGCGCAGTTCACCGGTCAGCAGGCCGCCCACGCGGATCGCGGAGAACGTGGTGCGTCCCAGCGCACTCGCCAGGGCGGCGAGGTAGGCGGCCTGCGCAGAGCGCACGCGGGGGTTCCAGACGGCGTCGGGGACGTTCTCGCCGGACTCCGTCGTCGCGGTGTGGGCGGTCCCGAACTGGTCGACGAACAACGCGTCCGGCAGCTTCAGCACCCACGCCGGCGCGTACTGCAGGCCCGTGTCGAGGACGACGGACAGCCCCTGCGCGCGGTAGGCGGCGATGCGGGCCCGCAGCTGGGCGACGTACCCGGCGTCGAGGCCCGTGCCGGGGGTGGGCTGGGCGGCGTCCCAGGCGACCTGCAGGGTGACGGACGTCAGGCCCGCCGCGCGCAGGTCGGGGGCGGTGCGGGCGTCGGAGCCGAGGACGCCGACGACCTTGGCGACCGCGGGGCCGGGCCCGGCGGGCGCCGCGCCGGGCGTCGGGCGCTGCGTCGTGGTGACGGCGTCGGCCACGGGCGCGCTCGCCGCGGCGATGCCGCCGAGGATCGCGGTGGAGAAACCGGCGGCCAGCAGGCGGCGGCGGTCGATCGGATTCCTCGCGAACACCCCCTCATCCTCGGCCCCGCCGCGGTCCTCTGGAGCCTCGCGCACCCGTTCGGCGTCCGAGCGGCGGTGCGGCGCAGCCGGTCCCGTCGCGGACCGTCACGTCAGGAGGTTCCCGTCAGCTCCACGTCGTTCACCCGTCCGCTGCCGCCGGTCACCGACCGCACGTCCCACAGTTCCAGACGGCCCAACGACTGACCCGTCGAGGTGAAAACGAGCCGGCCGTGGTCCTGCAGCTCGCTCAGCAGCTCCGGGGAGGCCGTCCCGTAGCCGCGGGAGACCAGCTCGGTGGACAGCAGGACGAGGTCGACGTGCTCGGAGCCCAGTTCCGCCCACGTGTCGGCGGCGGAGATGTCGTAGCCCTCGTAGAGGAACTGCCCGGTGACTTCGGTCATCGCGATGCGGGCGTCGAGGGGCACGTGGGCGGCCAGGTAGTCGCGCACCCGCAGGTAGGAGTCGTCCTCGCCGGCGTGGACGTGCGCCCACGACGTGAGCGACGCCCCCAGCAGCAGGCCGACCGCGAGCCCGGCGGCCACGGTCCGTCGCCTCGTCCGGGGGCGCAGCACCGCCGCCAGGAGCACCCCGGACCCGGTGGCGGCCGGGGCCAGCAGCATCGAGACGTTCTGCTCCTCGAAGGTCCCGAAGCAGAAGGCGTAGCCGACGTACGCGAAGGCGCACGCCGTCCACAGCGACGTCACCGCCCGTCCGGCCCGCTCGGGGTCCGCCGGCAGCCGTCGCGTCCGCCACAGCGGACGCAGCAGCGGCAGGAGGACCACGGCGGCGCTGAGGGCTCCCAGCAGGGCGAGGACCACGCTGGGGACGAACGTCGCCAGGTGCTCGGTGAAGCTCGAGGACGCCGACTGCGCCCCCGGGGCGTTGTACCCCGTCGACTGGTCCTGGCCGACCAGGCGCAGGAAACCGCTGCTCTGCTCGGTCCACCAGTCGCCGAACTCCCCGGCGGCGGCCAGCGCGCCGAGCAGGCCCACGTTGGCGACGACGGTGATCGCCAGGACCGTGCCGGTGTCGCGGCGCCGCGCCAGCCGTCCGGTGACCAGCAGGACCAGCGGCGGCAGCGCGGCCAGGAAGGCGTAGGGCTCCTTGCACAACGTGCACGCGGCCACCGCGAGCCCGGTGCCGACGACCAGCCGGCCCCGCGGCCGCTCCTGCTGGACGAGGGCGACCAGGCAGCTGATCGCGGTGACGCTGAACAGCGTCGCGGGGGCCTCCAGGAAGACGCGGCTGTCCCAGCGGTTCGCGAACGGGTCCAGGGCCAGGACGAGCCCGGCCAGCACGGCGGGGACCCGCCCGGCGAGCCGGTCCACCAGCACCGTGACCAGCGCGCACGTCAGCGCCCCGAGGACGGCGCCGGCGGGACGCAGGTGCAGGACCTGGGCGAAGCGGTCGGCCTCGCTGAGCCCGAAGGGGGCCAGGACCTTCTCCACGACGGCGAGCAGGACGAAGTACCCCGGCGGGTGCAGGTGGAACGGCACCCCGAACATCGTCAGGCCCTGCCCGTCCGCGACGGCCGTGGCGGTGTCGGCGTAGGAGACCTCGTCGACGTGGATCTCGTAGGCGGTGTCGATGCGGTACAGCCGCGCGGCCAGCGCGACGACCAGCACCGCCAGCGCCGGGTGGTGCAGGCCCCGCCGGAGCAGGTCCGCCGCCCGGGCCACGGCGTCGACGACGCGACGCGGCCCGGGCAGGGCTCGGGTCGCGCCGGCGCGCAGGACGAGGGCCATCGAGAGGTGCTCCAACGGTCGGGACGTGCGGGGCCGTACTCCTGATCGGCTGCCGAGGCCGCTTCCTCCAGCGTCGACGACGCCCGGCCACCGGCCCGTCCGGCCCGTCCACCGGGCGGTTGCCCCGAGCGGGTGAGGGGTTCGGCGGCGAACGGGTGACGCACGGTGCCGGACGGTGCACCCCTCACCCGTCCGCCCTGCGACCCCGCGTCGGCCGGGTGGTCCGCGGCGCGAGGGGTCTTCGCGGGTGCGGGCCGTGAGGACGTGGACCGCGCGGGGGAAACCGGTCGGCGAAAGGGTGACGAGCCGTGCTGCGAGGTCACGTCCCGTGGGTTGCCGGCCGATCCAAGAGCCGTACGTGGGGCGCAGAACCCCGCTGACCACCACGAAGCGGAGTTCACCCGTGACCCCCTCGCAGCCCCTCACCCCGGCCGCCGAGCCGGCCGCCGCCCCGGACCTGCACGAGACGCCGGAGCGCACCCCCGCCGTGCCCCGCGCCCACGAGGTCGAGGCGTTCCGGGCGCTGGCCCGGGCCAACGCCACCATCGACGCCCTGGCCCGGCCCTCCGCCGGGCAGCACCCCGACGGGGGCCTGCACGGCGGCGCCGACGCCACCGACCGGCCCGTCGTCGACCTCGAGGTCGTCGTCCCCGCCTACGACGAGGAGCACCGGTTGCCGGCCACCCTCGCCGCCGCCGTCGAGCACCTGTCCGCCCTCACCGCCCGCACCGGGCTGAGCGCGGCGGTCGTCGTCGTCGACAACGGTTCGGTGGACCGGACCTCCGACCTGGCCAGCGCCGCCCGCGGGGACGTGCCCGTCTACCTGCTCGGCTGCCGCCAGCGCGGCAAGGGCAGCGCCGTGCGCCGCGGTTTCGCGACCAGCCGCGCCCGCTGGGTCGGCTTCATGGACGCCGACCTGGCCACCCCCATGGACACCCTGGACCGCGTGCTGCCGCTGCTGGCCGACGGAGCCCCCGTCGTCATCGCCTCGCGCAACGCCGGGGAGGCCGACCGCGTCGTGAAGCAGAGCTCCCTGCGCCGGCTCGGCGGCTCGGTGTTCCGCCTCGCCGCCCGCTCGATCCTGCCCGACGTCGCCGACAGCCAGTGCGGGTTCAAGTTCTTCGACGGCCGCACCGTGCGCGCCGTCCTCGACGACTGCACCATCGACGGCTTCAGCTTCGACGTCGAACTGCTCGCCCGCCTGCGCTGGGCCGGGCACCCCGTCGTGGAGGTCCCCGTGCTGTGGACCGACGTCCCCGGGTCCACGTTCTCGCCGGTGCGCGACGGCGTGCGGTCCTTCTCCGACACCGTCCGCATCCACCGCGCCGCCCGGCGCTGGCCCGCGCCCGCAGGGAGCCCCGCGTGAGCATCGACCCCGGAACCCGCCCCCTGACCGAAGCCGTCCCGTTCCCCCTGCAGGGCAAACGGGTCCTCCTGCTGAACTGGCGCGACCGCACGCACCCCCTCGCCGGGGGCGCGGAGGTCTACACCTGGAACATCGGCGAGCGCCTCGTCGCCGGCGGCAGCGAGGTCACCGTCTTCACCGCCCGCCACGCCGGGTCCGCCCGCACCGGGCTCGACCGCGGCATGAGGGTCGTGCGCGGCGGCGGGACCTTCGGCGTCTACCTCGCCGCGGCGTGGTTCCTGCTGCGCCACCGGCGGCGCTTCGACGCCGTCGTCGACTTCCAGAACGGCATCCCGTTCTTCGCCCCGCTGTTCGCGGGCCGCCGGCGCGCCGTCGTGGTCGTCGTCCACCACGTCCACACCGAGCAGTTCGCCCTGCACTTCTCCCCCTTGTTCAGCCGCATCGGGCAGTTCCTCGAGGGCCCCGCGTCCCGGCGCGTGTACGGCAGGCGACCCGTCGTCGCCGTCTCGCCCTCCACCCGCCGCGACGTGCGCCGCCGCCTGAAGCTGCGCGGACCCATCCACGTCGTGCCCAACGGCACCGCCGCGCGGCCCACCGTCCCCGCCGGTGCGCGCTCGCCGTTCCCGCACGTCGTCGTCGTCAGCCGGCTCGTCAGCCACAAGCGGTTCGACCTGCTCCTCGAGGCGGTCCCCGACCTCCTCGCCACCCACCCCGACCTGCGCGTCGACATCGCCGGCGACGGCCCCGACCGGGCCGCGCTGCAGGCCCGGGCCGCCGAGCTCGGCCTCGACGACGTCGTCACCTTCCACGGTTTCGTCTCCGCCGAGCAGCGCGAGCAGCTGCTCGCCGCCGGCTGGGTCACCGCCGCCCCCTCCCAGGCCGAGGGCTGGGGCCTGACCGTCGTCGAGGCCAACGCCGCCGGCGTGCCCGCCGTCGCCTTCGACGTCCCCGGCCTGCGCGACTCCGTCGTGCACGGCCGCACCGGCTGGATCGTGCCCACCGGCACCCCGCTGGCCGCCGGCCTCGACCACGCCCTGCGCGAACTCGCCGACCCCCGCACCGCCGGGTCGATGGCCGACCGGTGCCGCACCTGGGCCGGGTCGTTCTCCTGGGAGACCAGCGCCGAACGCCTCGCGGGGGTCGTCGCCGGGGAGATCGACGCCCGGCGCTCGCGCTCGCGCCGCGAGGCCAGCGACCTGTCCGTGCGCGTCGAGGCCGACCTGCGCGGTTTCTCCGGGGACGTCGACGCCCTGCTCACCCGGCTGCCGCAGGTGCTGCGCCGCTCCGACGAGTGGGTCGTCGACGGCCACACCCTGCAGGTCCTGCTGCACGGCTGCGACCAGGCCGTCGCCTCGGAGGTCATGGACCGGCTCGGGCTGGCGCTGTGCTCGCGGATGCGGCTGGCCACCAGCTCCGACCTGCTGACCGGCGCCCGGTGAGCCCCGCGGTCGGTCCGGAGGCGGACGCGCCCTCCAGCGCCCGGGGGGCGCGGGTCCTCACCGTCGCCTCGCTGCTGGTGGGGGTCGTGAACTACGCGTTCTCGCTGGCGCTGACCCACGTGCTGCCCATCGCGCAGTTCGCCGTCGTCGGAGCCGGGCAGGCGTTGCTGCTGACGGCCGGGACGGTGGCCTCGACGTCGGTGTCCTGGGTCCTGGCGCAGGCGCTGCTGCAGGCGCGCTCGGTGGCCGACCGGCGCGCGGCGCTGTGGTTCTCGGTGTGCACGAACCTCGTCCTCGGCGTCCTCGGCGGGGCGGTGACGTTCGCGCTGGCGTCGCGCTTCGCCTCGCCGGCCGCGTCCGTCGTGCTCGCCGCCGGGGTGTTCGGCGTGTTCTGCTCGGCCACGAGCGTCGGGCTGCTGCAGGGCGAGGAACGCCTGGGTCTGCTCGGGGCGGGCCGCATCGGTGAGGTCCTGGTCAAGGTGGCCGCGGGGTTGGTCCTCGTCGTCGCCGGGGCCGGTGCCGTCGGCGCGCTGGGGGGTTTCCTCGCCGGGTCGCTGCTGCTGGTCGCCCTGGGGGTCGTCGTGGCCCGCGGGGACCTGCGGCCCGTCCGGGGTGCGCTGCGGCTGCGCCGGCTGTGGGCGCCGGCCCTGGGGGTCGTCGGGGTGCAGGGCCTCGTCGCGGTGCTCACCTCGGCCGACCTCGTCCTCGTCGCGGTCCTGGCCGACGACCCGGCGCAGGCCTCGACCTACCAGGCCGCCATGATCGTCTCGCGGGTCCCGCTGTTCGTGGCGACGGCCCTGAGCACGTCCGTCTTCGCCGTCGTCGTGCGCGACCCGGCCCGTTCGGCGGCCGCGCTGCGCCGGACGTCGCTGGCCTACGCGTTGCTGTGCGCGCCGTACGCCGCCGCCCTGACGGTGGCGCCGCCCCCGCTCCTGCACGTCGTCTTCCCCTCCGGGTACTCCCTGGCCGGGGTGCTGCCCTGGACGGCGGGCGCGGGGCTCGTGCTCGGCTGGGTCGTGCTGCTCGCGACGTACGTGCAGGCGCGGACGCTGTACCGGCGTTCCGTCGTCGCGCAGTCGCTGTGCCTGGTGGTCCACGTCGCCGCCCTGGTCGCCGGGTACCTCGTGGCGGGGGTGCCGGGGCTGGCCGCGGGCGCGCTCGCGGGGTTCGTCGTGACGTGCGCCGGGCTGTTCGCCGCGGTCCCGCGCTCGTGGCGGCCGGCGTTCGCGCTGCCCCGGACCGTGCTGCTCGGATCGGTCGTGTTCGCGGTGGCGCTGCTCGCGCTGCGCCCGCACGTGATCGCCTGGGTGGCGCTGGCGGTGGTCGTCGGGGTGGGCCTGGCCCTGCTGGGGTTGCGGTCCACGGGGCCTCTCCCGCCGGCTCCCGACGTGACCGATCCGTCGCGGCGGCTGCGAATCCTGCACCTGGGTTTCGAGGACCCCCGCAAACCCGGGTCCGGCGGGGGAGCGGTGCGCACCCGGGAGATCGACGAACGGCTCGCCCGTCACCACGACGTGACCGTGCTCGTCTCGAACTACCCGGGTGCCGTCGAACGCGTCGAGAACGGTGTCCGCTGGGTCCCCGTCGGTCTGCCGCTGGGGTACTTCACCGGGATCGTCAGCTACTTCCTCGCGGTGCCGTTCGCGATGCGCCGGTTCGAGGCCGACCTGGTCGTGGAGGACTTCGGCGCCCCGGTGGGCAGTTTCCTGCCGCAGTTGTGGACGGCGAAACCCGTCGTCGCGGTCGTGCAGTGGCTGGGCGCCGAGGAGAAGGCGAAGCAGTACCACCTGCCGTTCCACTGGGTGCAGAACCTCGGCGTCCGCCGCCACCGCACGCTCATCGCGATGTCCGAGGACCTCGCCGACCGGCTGCGCGCGGTGAACCCCGCCGCCGAGGTCGTGGTCCTGCCCAACGGCGTCGTGCGCGACGCGTTCGACGCCGGGGGGACCCGTGGCGACGACGTGGTGTTCCTCGGCCGGCTGGAGGTCGAGCAGAAGGGGCTGGACCTGCTGCTGCCCGCCTTCGCCGCGGTCGCGGACCGCCTGCCGGGCCGTCTGGTGATCGCCGGTGACGGCGCGGGCCGGGCCGCCGTGGAGCGGATGGCCGTCGAGCTCGGCATCGGCGACCGCGTGGTGTTCGCGGGCCGGGTCGAGGGTGGGGCCAAGTACGCCCTGCTCGCCTCCGCGCTGCTGGTGGCCATGCCGTCGCGGCAGGAGACGTTCGGGATCGTGGCCGCGGAGTCCCTCGCCTGCGGGACGCCCGTCGTCGCCTTCGAGATCCCGTCCCTGCGCGAGGTCGTCGTCGCGGGGACCGGGGTCCTGGTCCCCGCGTTCGACGTCGCCGCGTTCGGCGCGGCGATGGCGCGGCTGGCCGCGGACCGCGCCTGGCTGGACGTCATGGGGGCGGCCGGGCGGGTGCACGCCCGCGGGTACGACTGGGACGACGTCGCGCGCCGCCAGGACGACCTGTACCGGCGGCTGGCGGGGGTGTGATGTACGAGGAGCTGCCCGGGTTCGACCTCGACGCCGTCGGGCCCTCGCGGTGGGTCGTGCTCTCACCGCACCTGGACGACGCGGTGCTGTCCTGCGGGAACCTGCTCCTGGCGCTGGCCGGGCGAGGGTGGCCCGCGACCGTCGCGACGTTCTTCACGGAGTGCTCGGCGCCGCTGACCCTGTCGGCGCAGGCGTTCCTGCGCCAGTGCGGGGCCTCGTCGGCGCCGGTGCTGTACGAGGAGCGGCGGCGCGAGGACGCCGAGGCCGTCGCGGCCTGCGGGGCGCGGGCGCTGCACGCGGGCCTGCCGGACGCCCTGTTCCGGCGGTTCCGCTCCTCCGTCGTGCCCGAGCTGGCGCACGTCTACCCGACGTGGAGGTTCCACCTCTCGCGCGGGGTGGTCTCGCGCCGCGATCCGGCGGTGGCGCTCGTGGACCGGCTCCTGGCCGACCTGCTGGCGGAACCGTCGGACCTGCCGACGGTGCTGGTCGCGCCGATGGGGATCGGGGGGCACGTGGACCACGTGCTCGTCGGGCAGGCCGCCGAGCGCGCCCGGGGGCGCGCGGGCGTGCGGGTGGTGCGGTACGCCGACGTCCCGTACGTCCTCTCCTCCGCGCTGCCGGCGGGGGTCCGGCGGTTCGCGGGACCGGGGAAGGCCGAGGTCATCGGGCACTACCGGAACCAGGTCCACGCCCTGTTCCCGCAAGGGGTTCCGGTGGGGTTGCCGGACCTGCTGGCGGCGTGAGGAGAACCCCGTCTGACGGGTGATCGCGACGACCCGCTCGCGTGGACCCGGTGCGGTTCCCCCCTGGTCTGTGACGCGCGCCACGTGCCGTCGACCACGAGGCGTGGTTCTCCCCGGGTTTTCGGACCCGGGTGGCGGAGTTCAGGGGGACGTGATCGCACCGCGTGACCGTCCGCTGGCGAACGTGTGATGCATCACTCGATCCTCGCCGCACCGTCAAGGACCGGCGTCGGCGGGCCGAAGTCATGGGGGTAACCAACGAACGCCGACTGACCGCAGCTGACCCCCCACGTGCAGCCGACTCGAAGGACCCACCCCCGATGAAGACCACGAAGACCCCCCGTCGCCACCGGTTCACCAGCCTCGCCGCCGCGCTCGTCACCGCCGGCAGCGCCCTCGTGGCCACCGCGACCGTGAACGCCCCGGCCGCCGACGCCGCCACGATCCCGGTCAACACCAAGGCGGGCGTGTTCTCCACCGGTTCGCGCGCCACCGTCACCGAGTGGGGCCAGTGGGTCGGGCGCGACGTCGGCGTCACGACCGCCTTCATCCCGCACATGACCTGGAACGACATCTCCAACTGGCAGTGGGGCGTGGGCCTGTACGCCGACCGCTACCACCGGGTGGCCTGGGCAGTCCCGATGCTGCCCGACACCGCCGGGGTCAGCATCCAGCAGGGTGCGGCGGGCCAGTACAACGGGTACTACAAGTCGCTCGCCCAGCTGCTCGTCAAGAACAACCAGGGTGACTCCATCATCCGCCTGGGCTGGGAGTTCAACTCCGACAGCTACAAGTGGAGCGCGAAGAAGGACCCCGCCGCCTGGGTCGCCTACTGGCGCCAGGTCGTCACGACGATGCGCTCGGTCCCCGGCGCGAACTTCTCGTTCAACTGGTCGCCCGGCAGCGGCAACAACATGGGGCAGTTCGACTCCGCCAAGGCCTACCCCGGTGACGCCTACGTCGACATCGTCGGGCAGTCCCTGTACGACCACAGCAAGAGCTTCAAGGCCTCGCAGAGCGTGGAGCGCTGGGGGAACTTCTACAACCAGCCCGGTGGCCTGAAGTGGCTGGCGGAGTTCGGCAAGGCGCACGGCAAGCCGATCGCCTTCTCGGAGTGGGGCCTGACCAAGAGCTGCGACGGCCTGGACAGCGGTGACGACACCTACTTCATCCAGAAGTTCTACGACTACGTGTCGAACAACAACGTCGCGTACGAGAGCTACTTCAACAAGGACGTCAACGGCTGCGAGCAGCACGCGCTGAACACCGGCAACTTCCCGAAGGCCGCGGCGCTCTACAAGAAGCTCTGGTCCGCCGGGTTCGTGGCCTCGGTCGCCCCCGTGACGAGCGGCACCCCGGCGACCGACACCACGCTGATCCGCACGCGGGTCGACTCCGACGTCACCTCGGCCAAGTTCGACCTGAACGGTGCCCACCTGCACGGCGCGAACTACATCGACGTCAACGTCCCCAAGAAGTCCACGCGCGCCGTGTACTTCTACCTCGACAAGGCCGCGACCGGCACCCCCACCAAGACCGAGTGGACCGCGCCCTACGACTTCGGCGGGATGTCCCCGATCTCCCCGTCCGCCCTGCCGACCGACGTCTCGTCCTGGACCCCCGGCCAGCACACGATGACCGTCGTGGTGAGCCGCTACAACCTGCCGAACCTCGTCCAGACCGCGACCTTCCAGGTCGGCTGACCCGGCTCGCACCCGGGGCCGGCGTGAGCCGGTCCCGCGCGCTCGACCTCACCCGCTGCCGCGCAGCTCCCCGGTCCGTCCGGGGGGCTGCGCGGCGGTCGCGTTCCCCGTGCCCGCGACGGACGCCCGCGGCCCGAGCAGGCGCAGGTACGCCTGCGCGGCCCCCGCGTTGCACCCCTCGTCCAGCCGGTAGCGGCACCGCTCGTCGGGGTCGTTCGTCCGGTTGAAGTACCCCTCGTAGGCCAGCACGTCGGTGTTGGCCGCGAACAGCGCGACCATCCCCTCGACGTAGGCCACCTGATCGGCGTCCGGGGCCTCGCGCGCGTCGACCGCCCACTCGGGCACCGCGAACCGCTTGCCGTGCTCGCGGGCGAACTGCGCCAGCCGGCACAGCCCCACCGGGCGCTCGGCGGTCCCGGCCCAGCAGCTCTCGGTCCAGGCCGCCGCGCTGGTCGTCTCCGACGACAGGTAGACGTCGTTGGCGACGATGTCCACGAACTCGTCACCGGGGTAGACGTCCGCGATGTTCGTCACGCGTCCGATCCCGTTGCCGTAGTTGAGCTCCAGCCGGGTGTCGGGGGCGACCTCGCGGAACACCGCCGCGAGCCGCGCGAAGCAGCGCCGGAACCGTTCCTCCGCGACCTCGACGTCGTCGCCGTCGGCGGTGTTGCGCGGCGAGGTGACGCCCCACGGGTACCAGCTCGCCGAGCCCTCCCAGCCGGGCCGCACGATCGCGTCGCCGAAACCGGTGTCGACGATGCCCTGCGCCATCACCCGGAAGTGCCCGTCGTTCCGGCCGGCCGCGCACCCGGCCAGGCTCTGACCGGCTTCCTCGGTGACCAGCGGCACGCCGTAGCTGACGAGTCGCCGCTCGCCCTGTTCCGCGGCCTCTCGCAGCACGTAGTTGCGTTCGGCCCTGTCCCACGTCTCGGTGTTGTTCCACATCACCCGGACGTCGACCGGGCGGCCCCGCCAGCGTTCGAAGGAACCGATGCCGCGGTCGTCCGAACCACCGCTGGCCCAGGGCAGCCCGGATCCGCGGGGGGCCTCGTCCCGGGTCCGGTCCACGACCACGACGGTGCCCACGACGATCACGGCCAGCAGCGCCACGGCGGCGGCGATCCAGCGGCGCGGGGTCAGAGCGCGGCCTTCGGCGAGGGCCGGCGCCGCAGCGCGGAGCGGGCCGTCCGCAGCAGGTCGGTCACGAAGCCGCGGTCCAGCAGGAACAGCACCAGGGCGTAGACCAGGACCATGACGACCGCGCCGAGGACGAGCAGCAGGAGCGGGGGAGCGCCGCCGAGCAGGGCGCCGAGCCCGACGCCGGCGGCGGCCGCGGGCAGCGTGGCCAGCACGGGACGGCTCCACTGCGCGAGGTAGCGCAGCACCGACAGGCCGGTCACCCGACGCAGGAAGACGATCCGCAGCGGCCACAGGCCCCACGTCCGCACGACCAGCAGGACGCACACCCCCACCAGGCCCCAGTGGGCACCGACGAAGCTGGCGAGCGCGGTGCCGACCGCCGTCGCGGCGGCCACGACGAGTTCCAGCACCGGGCGTCCGGCGGCGTACAGGACGCTGCGGTCGAAGAACGTGACGGAGAAGACCAGGCCGCTGACGCACAGGACCTGCGTCAGCACGACGGCGTCGGACCACTGCCGGCCGAAGACCACCGGGACGAGTTCGGGGGCCAGCACCAGGATCGTCACGAACACGGGGGCGGCGACCGACACGGAGACCTTCGTCGCCTTCATCAACGCGCGGACCGTCGCCTCCCGGTCGCCCTTCAGCCGGGAGAACAGCGGCAGCGCCACCGCGGACATCACCCCGGTCATGACCTCGGTGGCCAGCATCAGGATGCGCCAGGCGATGTAGTAGTACCCCAGCGCCTTCGTGCCCAGCACCGCCCCGACGATCAGCTTGTCGAGGTTGCCGGCCGCCCACGTCATCAGGTCCACCCCGAGGACCCCGCTGCTGAACCGGACCAGGCGCTTCCAGTGCTCGCGGCCGAAGGTCAGGCTGGGGCGGAACCGGGTGGCGGCGTACAGGACGACGACGGCGCCGGCCAGGGTCACCAGGGTCTGCGAGACCAGGGCCCAGACACCGCCCCCGGCGGCCGCGACGACGATGCCGACGATCCCGCCGAGCGCCACCGACACCAGGCGCCGGACCGCGAGCTGGCGGAACTTGAACTCGCGCGACAGCAGCGCGTTCGGCACCCCGGCCCCGGCCTGCAGGACGAAACCCAGCGAGAGCCAGCGCAGGACGGCCGTCAGCTGCGGTTCGTCGTAGTAGCCGGCGATGACGGGAGCCAGGGCGAACATCGCCGCGGCGCACACGACCGACGCGGCGACGCCGACCCAGAAGGCGGTGCTGACGAACCGTCGGTCGGGTTCGTCCTCGACGACGATGGCCTGGCTGAACCCCTGGTCCACCAGGATGCGGACCAGGTCCAGCACGACCGAGGCGATGGCCACGACGCCGAAGACCGTCGGGTCCAGCAGGCGGCTGAGCATGACGAACACGAGCAGCTGGGTCAGCCGGGAACCCCACTTCTCCAGCACCGACCAGGCTGTCCCCCGCAGGGCGTGGACCCCCAGCGGGACGGCGGTGCCGCCCGGGGGCGCCGGGTCCACCCGGGGTGGGGGCGGGGAGGCGGGCGAGGTCACCGGCGACCCTGCACGTCCGGCTGCCGGCCCAGCTCCTCCACCAGTTCCCGGGCCCGACGCACACCGGCGCGACCGTCGCTCTCCAGGTGGGCCAGCGGTGAGTCGGCCAGCCAGGTCTCGTGGTAGCTGCGGATCTTGCCGTACCCGGAGTCGACCGCGACGTGCGGGATGCCCAGGAGCTCGGCGAGCAGGTGCGCGTGCAGGCGGTCGGTGAGGACGACGCGACCGCGGCCGAGGAAGTCCAGGCCGCGCTGGACGTGCCCCTCGGCCAGGTGCTCGTAGACCCAGCCGTGGCGCCGCTCGAACAGGCCCAGCGAGCGCAGCGGCGCCGGCAGGCGGGCCAGGCCGAGGTTCACCCGGATCAGGAAACCCTCGGGGGTGTGCGCGGCCGGACGGGGGCGACCCCAGTCGACCGGCTGCAGCCCCTCGGCGGCCGCGACCGGGCCCAGGGCCTCGCCCAGGGCCTCGTGGTCGGTGCGGGCCAGGGTGAAGACGTCCTGCACCGGCGGAGCGCTCGGCGTCAGCGCTCCGAGCATGAAGGCCATGTCGGGGGAGAGCATCACCCGGCAGTCGAAGTTCTCCTCGGCGAACCGGCGGCTCTGGTGGTCCCGGACGACGAGGACGAAGTCGGGGTGCTGGTCGATGATCCGCCGGGTGCGTTCCAGCGCCTTCGCGTCCTGGAAGTGGATCGACTGCGGCATCTGCACGATGCGGCGGTCCGGGAAGTCCTGGACCACGCGTTCGCGGAAGGCGTGGAAGTGGGGCCAGAGGTCCCCGAAGTTGCCGCCGCCGTGCAGGAGCACCACGGTCGAAGAGGGCAGCCGGGCCACGTCCTCGCGGCGGTAGGTCCCCGTCTCGCAGCGGTAGACGACGCGGCAGCCCAGGGCCTGCGCGAGGGCCACCTCACCGCGCCAGATGGCGCTGTCGCCGCAGTTGCTGTGGTTGGGGAAGTCCAGGATCGCCAGGTCACGGCCCTCGAGCAGGGGGCGGAAGGCCTCGAGGGTGGACTGCTGCAGAGCGGAGATGACCGTCGACATCGTGCCTCCGTGGGTGGGAGCGGTCGCGACCGGGCGGGACGGTTCGACGGACCGCGCCCGACGCCCGAGCCGTCCCGGCCCGAGGTGCGGGCCCCAGAGTACCGAAGGTCGTCGGGGCATCGGCCCGTCGACTGTGACGCATCGGTGAAGACGAGGGCCGGTCCAGGTCGCGCGCTGGAGCGTGCGACCTCGACCGTCCTCGTCGGCGGACGACTACCGGGAGAGGGTTTCCGCGGTCCGGGACCGCGTGCCCATCCGCGCCAGCAGTTCCCTGCTCAAGGCGACGTGCCGCTCGGCGTACCCGGTGTCGGTGAACTGCTCGCTGCGCACCCGGGCGCGCATGGCGGCGACCACCGACTCGCCCGCGGGGCCGACGAGATCACGCACCTCCTGCCACCACCGTTCCGCCGCCGCCCCCTCGGGCAGGTAGCGGACGGCGTCGTCGTCGAAGTAGGTCCGCAGACCACCGGTGTCCGTGACCACGCACGGGGTGGACCAGGTCGCGCACTCGAGCAGGACGGTGATCCCCGAGGCGTGCAGGTTCGTGTGCAGCGGCAGGCAGACGACGTCGGCGGCGGCGTAGGCGTCCGCCGTCTGCGCCACCTGCAGGGCGGGCCGCACGTGCAGGTTCGGCAACCCCTCGGCGAACGAGGGCGCGAGGCGTTTGGTGATGAGCGTCACCTCGGCGGCCGGGCCGGCCACCCGCGCCAGCTCGCGCAGGAGTTCCCAGTCGCGGTGAACGTCGTTGCCCAGGCACAGCACGCGGATCGGCCGGTCGGCAGCAGGTTCGGCAGCGGTTTCGGCGGTGGGTCCGGGGTTCACCCCACCCGAGCCGGGCCAGGGGTCCTCGCGCACCCCGAAGGGGACGACCCGCACGGGAGAACCGGTGAGGCGTTCGAGGAACGCCGCGTTGAGGGGGGCCAGCGTGGTCAGGAGTTCCACGTGGCCGAGGCACCAGCGGAACAGGGCCCGCCGGGGCCGGGGCCAGGAGTTCCAGTGGTCCGCCACCCACACCGACTGCGCGATGACCGGGGGCAGCGGGCGGGTTCCGCGGCCGAGACCCAGACCCTTGAGCAGGCCCAGGCCGAGGTGTTCGCGTTCGGTGTGGGTCCAGACGACGTCGGCCCGCCGGAGTTCCGGCAGTTGCCGCAGCGCGTGCACGAGGTCGAAACCGAGGAGTTTGGCGGTTCCCCGGCGCACGAACGATGAGAGCCGACCCTCCGCGTGGTCGGTCGACAGCACGACCTGCACGTCGGGGTCCTCGACCGTCCCGTACCCGTAGGGGGTGGCTTCGTAGACCTCGCCGCGGCGGAAACGTTCGCCCCAGCGGGGATCGCCCTTGCCGTGCTCGAGCAGGACGAAGACGCGCATGTGCACCTCTCGGACGAGACGGGGAGGAGGTCGTGCGTGAACCGTACTACGGGGGTGGTCCCGTCCCGGCCGAACGGGCGGCGGGTGCCCTCAGGCGAAACGACGCTGGTCCGCGTCCGCTCCCGCAGCGAGTTCCCCGCGGTTCCGCAGCCGGTCGGCGAGCACCGAGAACGTGGCCCGGACCGGGCGCGACGAACTCCCCGAGGTGGCCGCACGCAGGTACCTCCCGGCGATCTCGCGCGGGGAGTGCCGTTCCGCGGCGATGTCCTGCGCGTGCTTGGCCATGGTCGCCACCTCGCTCTCCTGGTCCAGGACCTCGCGCAGGACCCCGGCGAGGTCCTGCGCGGACCCGGCCTCGAAACGCCGGCCGGTGACCCCCTCGTCGACCATCTCCGAGGCGCCGCCCCGGTCCGGGACGACGACCGGGACCCCGGCCAGCTGCGCCTCGGCCACCGAGCGCCCCAGCGCCTCCTCGTGGTTGGCCACCACCAGGCAGGACAGCCCTTGCATCGCCGAGTCCCGGGGCACGCGTCCCTCGTAGACCAGGCGTTCCCCGAGCACCGCGTGCGCGTGCTCGAGCAACCGCTCGGTGTAGGTCTCGTCCAGACCGGAACCGCCCCGCAGGACGAGGGTGACGTCCGGCATCGTCGCGACGGCGTCGACGACCACCTCGATCCGCTTGTCCGCGTCGAGGCGACCGACCACGCCGACCCGGTCCACCTGCGGGCGGTCGGCGGTCAGGTCGATGGTCGTGGCGCTGCCCGCGGCCGCCGGGTCCAGCTCGACGGGACGGGGCAGGACCGTCACGGAGGTGTAGTCGGGGTGCAGCTGGGTCGTGGTGAACTCGCTGACGGCGATCACGCGGTCGAAGAACCAGGTCGACCACTTCATCCGGCGGCGTCCGCGCGGGGCGGGCATGTAGTCGTGCAGGTCGAACACCAGCGCCGGCCGCCACCGCCGGGGGACGATCCGCAACGGGACGAAGACCATCGACAGCCGGTTGTTGCAGCAGACGAGCGCCTGCGGCCTGTCGCGGAACGCGACCTCGAACAGGCGCAGGTAGAACTGCGTGCCCGTGGCCAGGCGCTTGGCCGCCCCCGGCCAGCTGTCGACGAGGTCCGGCGCCTGACCCAGGAGCCCCACCTCGACGCCCTGGTCGGCCAGGTGCCGGGCGGTGGTGAGCAGGCTCAGCTCGGCGCCCCAGACGATGGAGCTGGTGCTGACGAAGACGGCGGGCAGTCGGTCGTTCACGGCGTCGACTCCTGGGGGTGGAGGGGGACTGGGGGCGGTGAGCGGTCAGCGGCTGGTGGCCGTCGTGCCGGGCTGTCGTCGTGGTGCGCCTGGTCGACCCGCCTCGGCCGCCGGCCGTCCGGGCGTCACGGGCGACCGGTGGGGGCGGTCGCCGGCTCGGTCCCGGGCGGGAGGGTGACCCGGGGCCCCCGCCGTCCGGGGCAGTGCTCGCGAGGTGGGGCGCCGTGGACCCGCGGGCCGGGCCCGACGGGGGCGAGCGCCCGGCGTCCCCGGAGCGGTCGGGGTGGGGTGGACGACCAGCAGCACGAACCTGCGGCGGAGGACGAACCGGAACTCACCTGTGGTCACTGCGGGTCTCCATCTCAGCGCCCTTCCCCGGAGGGTGGGAGGACGCCGGTCGGCCTGGGTCACGCGGTACCCGTCGTACGGACACCGTTGTGAGACATCTGTGCGACGGCCTGGTCTTGCGGGTGAAGATCGCCTCTCACACAGGGGTGGAGATCGTTGGTCCTGCAGGTGCGAAGCGGCTCCATGATGGGGGATCTTCACCCGTTGAGTCCAGTTCGTCCACTATCCGGAGAAGCGAAGTGTCGGAGAGTGTTCGTGTGCTGAATGATTACTGACCGTCACCGCTCGGGCGTCTGGATCGACGCCGGAATGAGGCTGTGCTCGGCGTCGAGCAGCCCTGTGGGCGGCGGTGCGCCGCGTGTGCCGTCCCCGCCGTCCCGACGGCTCCGTCCGGACGCGCGAAGGGCCGCCGGGATCACCCGGCGGCCCTTCGTGCGTGGTGCGTCAGCTCAGTGCGAACGACCCGGCTTGCGGCGGCTCGCGACGACCAGGGCGGCACCGCCGAGGACGAGCACGGAACCGGCAGCGGCCCAAGGCAGGACGTCGGCGCCGGTGTAGGCGAGCTCGTCGCTGGTGCCGGCCACGGCGGCCGGGGTGGTGGAGCGGGTGGTCGACGGGGTCGAGCCACCGGTCGTCGGGCTGGCCGACGGGGTGACGACGTCCGACACTGTGGGGGTCGGGGTCGTCGGGGCGTAGTTGCTCGCGAAGGCCGCCCCGGAGGAGGCGCCCAGAGCGGCGACGGTCAGAGCGCCGGCAGCGGCCAGGCGGACGGTGGTCTTGGGCACGGTGGTTCCCCCCACTTTCGGTACCTCAGCGAACCCTGTGATCGTGAGGCAGGGCTCAGGATGACGGAACGTCACCCCCGGAGTCCAGTTGATCGACTCTGTTCGTGTGACGTGTTGTGATCTCGGTGACGAGATCCACCCGTTCGGCGCAACGCTCACGGGGTGCAGCTCCGGGTGGTCACCGTCGGAGCACTGGCTGTCGCAGGACCGGTCACCGTGCGGGGCAGGGCCGCCGCGGAGCCGCTGAACGACCACGTCACGACCACGGGGGCGCCGGGCGGCAGGTCCACGGTCAGCCGGACCAGCCGCCACCCCTCCTCGGAGTCGACGGCCGTCCCCACCCCGCGACCGTCGACCGTCACGCCGTCCAGCCCCACCCAGGGCGCCACCCACAGCGACACCGTCTCCTGGGCGGTCCGGCGGTCCGCGGCGCGGCGGGCGGTCGCGTTGGCCACGTAGTCCGGGATGGTCTCCGGCACGGTGTTGGTGAGGGTCAGCGTCAGCGAACCCTTCCCCGCACCGGTCGCGGCGCACGGCGCGGAGACCTCGAACGCCGGCTGGACCCAGTAGTCCAGCTTCGACGGCTCGGTGTTGGTCAGGCCCGCGCGGGCGACCGGTCCCGCCGTCGCGGGGTCGCCCAGGACGCCGGCCACCCCCGCCGCCACCAGCGCGGCCTGCTCCTCGGCCTTCGACGACCACACCGCCAGGTGGCCGGAGCCCACCGCCGTGCGGGCCCCGTCGAGCGCCGCCGTCGACAGCCCGTCGGACAGGACCGCCTCGAACGCCGCGGCCGACGTCGCGGCCAGGAAGGCCTTGCGGGCGTCCTGGTCCGCGCCGTAGGTGACGTACGCGTCGTACATGAGGGTCTTCGCCAGGTCCGACGTGCGCACCTGCCCGAAGGGGCCGAGCTCCAGCGGGGCGTGGTCGGTGCCCAGGAGCTGGGCGAGCCCGACGGGGTCCACGAAGACGACGACGTCGGGCCTCGGCAGCCCGGCGTCGGTCACCAGGGAGGCCGTGAGGACCCCGGCCTCGTCCGCGCTGCCGCCGGTCGTGACGTTCTGCACGATGGACGCGTCCTCGCCGTACAGGGCCGCGTACTCCGCGCTCACCGCCGAGACGTCCGCCCTGGCGCTGTAGAGCTCGTTGTCCGTCCCCGTGGACGTCAGCGAGATCTTCCCGGCGTCGACGGACAGGTAGGCGTAGGCGCCGACGATGCCCTGCACCGGCCGGATCTCGGCAGGGTTCGTGAAGGCCACCAGGACGGTGCGGGCGCCGTCCGCCCCCAGCAGGGACGGCAGCTGCGGCAGCACCCGGGCGGCGGTGTCCAGCGGGCCCGCGACGGTGTCGAGCCGCGAGGCCACCGGGTCCAGCCGGCGGCTGATGGCGGGCAGCACGTCCGGGCCGCGTCCCGCCCGCAGCGACGACCGGGCCGCTGCCACGCGGGCCTGGTAGTCCGTCACGACCGGGATCAGCTCCTGCAGGCCCGCGACGTCGACCCGCCGGTCGGCGGAGACCAGACCGTCGCGCACCACGTTCCCGGCGGTCTGCAGCGCCTCCGGCAGCGGCTCGGTCAGCAGCGCCGCCGCGTGCGCCCCGCCCCGCACGGCGGCGAGCTGGTCACCCACCCACGGCACGTGCTCGGCCCAGCGGTAGGGGAACTGCGCGGTCGCGCGGTCGGCGGCCGCCGCGTCCCGCGCCACCGCGGCCGCGGTGGTCGTCGCCGCGGTGAGGTCCTGGTCGCGGACCTGCTGCTCCAGCACCGGCACCCGGTCGGCCACCCGCTGCAGGGCGCGCCCGGCCTGGTAACCGGACACCGCGACCGCCACGACCCAGGCGAGCAGCACCAGCACGACGACGCCCAGCACCAGCAGGACCGGCCGGCGCCGGCCCCCGCGGCGCTCGCGGCGCCCGGCCCGGCGGGTCGGCATCGGCTCGTCGGGGGACTGCGCGGCGTGGTCGGACACGTCGCGACAGTAGCGAGCAGGGGTGTCGTCCCCGGCCGTCCGGCGCGACCGGGCTCGTGTCGGACACCGGTCGTAGGCTGGTCGCACCCCTTCCGGATCTTCTCTCGGAGTGTTCGTGAGCCTCACCGGCCTGCTCGACGTCCTGCGCACCGAACCCGCCGTCCGCGCGGCCGTCGAGACCGCCCACGAGGGCGGCAGCAGCGCCCTCGACGTCGTCGCCCCCCTCGGCGTGCGGCCCGCCCTCGTGGCGGCCTTCGCCGCCGAGCGGCCGCTGCTGGTCGTCACGGCCACCGGCCGCGAGTGCGAGGACACTGCGACCTGGCTGCGCTGCTACCTGCCGCACGACGCGGTGGCCGAGTTCCCCGCCTGGGAGACGCTGCCGCACGAACGCCTCTCGCCCCGCAGCGACACCGTCGCCCAGCGCCTCGCCGTCCTGCGCCGCCTCGCCCACCCCTCGCCGGACGACCCCACGACCGGGGAGGTGCGGGTCGTCGTGGCGCCCGTGCGCGCCGTCCTGCAGCCGCTGGTCAAGGGGCTGGCCGACCTCGAACCCGTCCGGCTGCGCGCCGGCGACGAGGTGGGCCTCGACGCGACCGTCGCGGCGCTCGCGGCCGCGGCGTACACGCGGGTCGACATGGTGGAGCGGCGCGGGGAGTTCGCCGTCCGCGGCGGCATCCTCGACGTCTTCCCCCCGACCCGCCCCCACCCGCTGCGCGTGGAGTTCTTCGGCGACGAGGTCGAGGAGGTGCGCTCCTTCTCCGTCGCCGACCAGCGCACCCTGGAGGTCGAGCCCGACGGGGTCTGGGCCCCGCCGTGCCGCGAGCTGCTGCTGACCGACGCGGTCCGCGAGCGCGCGGCGGCGCTCGCGGAGAGCCTGCCGGGCGCCGCGGACGTGCTGGCCAAGCTCGCCGAGGGCATCGCCGTGGAGGGCATGGAGTCCCTGGCCCCGGCCCTGGTCGACGGCATGGAACCGCTGCTCGACGTGCTGCCCGCCGGCACCCACGTCGTCCTGACCGACCCCGAGAAGGTCCGCGCCCGCGCGCACGACCTCGTCGCCACGGGGGCGGAGTTCCTCGACGCGGCCTGGGTGAACGCCGCGGCGGGCGGGCAGACCCCCGTCGACCTCGGCGCGTCGTCGTTCGCGACGCTGGCCGAGGTCCGCGCCCACGCCGAGGTCACCGGCCGCCCGTGGTGGTCGATCACCTCCCTCGGGGACGACGCCGAGCTGCGCGACCTCGAGGACGTCCGGATCCTGCGCGTCGGCGCCCGGGACGTCGCCGGGTACCGCGGGGAGACCGAGAAGGCGCTGCACGAGCTGCGCGACCTGGCCTCGGCCGGCTGGCGCATCGTCGTGACCACCGAGGGGCACGGCCCGGCCAAGCGCCTCGTCGAGATGCTGTCCGGCGAGGACGTGCCCGCGCGCCTGGTCGACGACCTCGTGGAGGAGCCCGCACCGTCGGTCGTCACCGTCACCACGGCCAGCGTCGAGCACGGGTTCGTCGCCGAGAAGCTCAAGACGGCCCTGGTCACCGAGTCCGACATCACCGGCGTGGGCGGGCAGTCGACGAAGGACATGCGCCGGATGGCGCCGCGCCGGCGCCGCAACGCCGTCGACCCGCTCTCGCTGCGCCCGGGCGACTTCGTCGTCCACGAGCAGCACGGCATCGGCCGCTTCGTCGAGATGGTGCAGCGCACCGTCTCCGGGGCCACCCGCGAGTACCTCGTGCTGGAGTACGCCCCCAGCAAGCGCGGCCAGCCCGGGGACCGGTTGTTCGTGCCGTCCGACACCCTGGACCAGGTCACCCGCTACACCGGCGGCGAGGCCCCGACGTTGTCGAAGATGGGCGGCTCGGACTGGTCGAACACCAAGAACAAGGCACGCCGGGCGGTCAAGGAGATCGCCGGCGACCTCATCCGCTTGTACTCGGCGCGGATGGCGACCAAGGGGTACCAGTTCGGGCCCGACACCCCGTGGCAGCGCGAGCTCGAGGACGCCTTCCCGTACGTCGAGACCCCCGACCAGCTGGCCAGCATCGACGAGGTCAAGGCCGACATGATGAAACCGGTCCCCATGGACCGGCTCATCTGCGGCGACGTCGGCTACGGCAAGACCGAGATCGCCCTGCGGGCGGCGTTCAAGGCCGTCCAGGACGGCAAGCAGGTCGCCGTCCTCGTGCCGACCACCCTGCTCGTGCAGCAGCACTTCAAGACGTTCGCCGAGCGGTACGCGCAGTTCCCCGTGGTGGTCAAGCCCCTGTCCCGGTTCACGCCGGGCAAGGACGCCAAAGAGACCATCGCCGGGCTCGCGGACGGGTCGGTCGACGTCGTCATCGGCACCCACCGCCTCATCAGCGGCGAGGTCAAGTTCAAGGACCTCGGCCTGGTGGTCGTCGACGAGGAGCAGCGGTTCGGCGTCGAGCACAAGGAAGCGCTGAAGACGTTGCGCACCAACGTCGACGTGCTCGCCATGAGCGCCACCCCCATCCCGCGCACCCTGGAGATGGCCGTCACGGGCATCCGCGAGATGTCGACGCTGGCGACCCCGCCGGAGGAACGCCACCCCGTCCTGACGTACGTCGGCGGCCAGGAGGAGAAGCAGATCACCGCCGCCATCCGCCGCGAGCTCCTGCGCGAGGGGCAGGTGTTCTACGTCCACAACCGGGTCTCCTCCATCGAGCGGACCGCGGCGCGGCTGAAGGAACTCGTCCCCGAGGCGCGCATCGCGACCGCGCACGGGCAGATGGGGGAGCACCGCCTCGAGCAGGTCGTCGTCGACTTCTGGGAGAAGCGGTTCGACGTGCTCGTCTGCACGACGATCGTCGAGACCGGCCTCGACATCTCCAACGCGAACACGCTGATCGTGGAGCGGGCCGACACCATGGGCCTGTCGCAGCTGCACCAGTTGCGCGGCCGGGTGGGCCGCGGCCGGGAACGGGCGTACTCCTACTTCCTGTTCCCGCCGGAGAAACCGCTGACCGAGACGGCGCACGACCGGCTCGCCACGATCGCCCAGCACACCGACCTCGGGTCGGGCATGGCCGTGGCGATGAAGGACCTCGAGATCCGCGGCGCCGGGAACATGCTCGGCGGCGAGCAGTCCGGGCACATCGCCGGCGTGGGGTTCGACCTCTACATGCGGATGGTCGCCGACGCCGTCGCCGACGTGCGCAACAAGGTGCCGGGTGCGGCCAACGAGGACGCCGAACCCGAACCCACCGAGGTGAAGATCGAACTGCCGATCGACGCCCACCTGCCGCACGACTACGTGCCCTCCGAGCGGCTGCGGCTGGAGGCCTACCGCCGGCTGGCCGCCGCCGACTCCGCCGAGGACCTCGTCGAGCTGCACGCCGAACTCGTCGACCGCTACGGCACCCCGCCGCAGCCGGTGCTGAACCTGCTCGAGGTCGCGAAGTTCCGCATCGCCGCCCGCCAGGGCGGGTTGCGGGAGGTCGCGCTCATGGGCAAGCAGGTCCGGTTCGCGCCGATCAACCTGCCCGAGTCCAAGGAACTGCGCCTCAAGCGCCTGTACCCGGGGACGATCCTCAAACCCGCCCTCGACGTCGCGCTCGTGCCGGCGCCCATGACCGCGCGGATCGGGGGCAAACCGCTGCAGAACGCCGAGATGCTCGCGTGGGCGACGGAGTTCGTGAACGCGGTGCTGCTCGACCAGCCGGCGGCGGTGGCGGCGGGCAACGCGCGGTAGGGCCTACGGCAGCAGGGCGCCGAGGTCCAGGGTCAGGGTCGCCGGGCCGACGTCCAGCGGGACGGTGGGGTCGCCGTCCCGCAGGACGCGGTCGGGACGGAACACCCCGGAGTCGTCGAGGACGTGGACGGACAGGGTGCGCTCGCGGGGGTCGACGATCCAGTAGCGGGGCAGGCCCGCCGCGGCGTACTTGGCCATCTTCAGCAGCAGGTCGTCGCTGCGGTTGGTGGACAGGACCTCGACCGCCAGGGACGGGATCCCGGTGAAACGCTTCGTGCCCGTCTCGTCGGCCCGGGCCCACACCATGACGTCGGGGATGAACTCGTCCTTGCCCGGCTTCCACGCCCACGCGAGCATCGCCGAGTGGGTCGGCGGCAGCACCGATCGAAGCAGCGTGACCAAGGCGAACGAGATCTCCTGGTGACGCAGGTCCGGGCTGGGGGTCACGACGGCGACTCCATCGATGTACTCGGTGCGGGGTTGCTCCGGCAGGGCCTCGTACTGCTCCCAGGACATGGACTCGCCCGCCGGCAGCGGTGTGGTCACCGACATCGCGCTCGCCTCCTCCGGGTCGTCCCTGCGAGTCCAGGCACTTGTACCGTGCCCATCGTGAGCGATCCCCGGCCCGGCCACAAGCTCCTCGACCTCGTCGCCGTCATGGACCGCCTGCGCTCACCCGGCGGCTGCCCGTGGGACGCGCAGCAGACCCACACCTCCCTCCTGAGGTACCTGGTGGAGGAGAGCTACGAGGTCGTCGACGCCGTGGAGAACGGCACCCGCGCCGAGCTGCGCGACGAGCTGGGGGACCTGCTGCTGCAGGTCGTCTTCCACGCCCGCGTCGCCCAGGAGGACAGCGCCGAACCGTTCGACGTCGACGACGTCGCCGCGGCCATCGTCGCCAAGCTGGAGCGGCGGCACCCGCACGTCTTCGCCGGGGAGGCCGTCGCCGAGGACCTGCAGGCCGGGTGGGACGCCATCAAGGCGACGGAGAAACCGCGCGAGTCCGTCCTGGACGGCATCCCGCTGCAGCTGCCGGCGCTCGCGCGCGCCGACAAGGTGCTGGGCCGGCTGCAGCGCAACGGGCTCGACGAGGGGACCCAGGCGCAGGCCACGGCCGAGGAGATCGGGGAGGAACTCCTGCGCGTCGTCCGGAAGGCGCACGCGGCCGGCGTCGACCCGGAGGCGGCGCTGCGGACGACGACGCGGCGGCTGGAGAGCGCGGCGCGCCAGCGGGAGTCGCGCGTCTGAGGAGGGTCACCGGGGCTGCACGATCCGTGGCGCCGCGTCGCCCGTCCGGTGCTGTCCGTCACCCGGAGGGCGCTGTGCGGTCCGGGTGATGCTCTCGGGAGCCCTACCGTCGGGTCCTCCTGGACGCTGGAGGGGGACGTGGTGGCGGGGGAACTGGTCGTCGACGGGGCCTCGGTGGTGGCGGGGGCGGATCGTCTGACCGCCTGCTCCGACGCCCTCTCGCACTCGGCCGCGTCCTTCCGGAGCGCGGCGGGGGACCTGTCGGCGTTCGGGCTGGTGGGGCGCATGGCCCACGCGCAGACCAGCGTCGGTGAGGCCATGGGCTCGCTGGCGGAGGCGGTGACGGACTTCTCCGGCCTTCTGCAGGACGCTGCGGCGTCGATGCGGCTCTTCGCCACGGAGACGGCGGCCGCCGACGAACGACTGGCCGGCGCGGCGGGCGGCTCGTGACCGACCTGAACCCGCTGCACCTCATCGGTGAGGTGAACCGGCAGATCGGGGGCTCGACGGCGTCCGTCCTCGAGTTCCTCGGCATCACCGACACGCTGGTCGACCCGGACGGCGTCCGGGACGTCGCACGGGCCTGGCAGGACCTCGGGAACGCGGTCGACGCCCAGGTCTCGAACTCCTACCTGGCCGTGCTGGACGTGACGTGGTCCGGCGACACGCCGGCCGCCGTCGTCGGCCAGGTCGAGCAGGCGCGGACCCGGGCGAGTTCCGTCGCCACGCAGTTGCACGACGGCGCTGCGTCGCTGCGCGGCTTCGCGGACGAGGCGCACCGGGCGATCGTCGAGATCGGGGTGATCGCGGCCGAGATCATCGAGTGGGAGGCCGTGGGGCTCGCTCTCGACGTCGTGACCGCCGGGTTGGCGACGTGCGTGGCGACCATCGCCGCCGGCGCGCGGGCACTGCGCATCGTGGCCCTCGTCGAGAGGATCGGCGAGACCGGGGCGGCGCTCCTGCGGACCCTCGACGAGCTCGCCGCGAGCGTCCGCGGGCTCGGGGCGGCGCTGCGGGCGCTGAGAGGCGTCGCGCGTGCGGGAGCGCACGGTGCCGGGGTGGCTCTGGGGGCCGACGCCGTCGACCTGGTCACCGCATCGGGTCGTGTCCACGACGCCCGCGACGTGGGGCGAGACGTCCTGTGGGGCGCCGCCGGCGGCGTCGCCTCCGAAGGGCTCGCCGCCGGCGTCCGCGCCGCTGCGCCGGGGGCGAGGGCACTCGCGCGCAGGACCGCCCCGGGAGGGCGCCCCGTGCCCGATGGCCTCCGCGCCGTCCAGGGCGATCCGTGGAGGGGGAACTTCCCGCAGTCGGCGGGGCCGGGCCAGGTGCTGGTGCGTCGCGATGCCGCCGGCCGGGTCACCCACTACCAGGTCTACGACGGTGACGGGCTGCCGATCAAACGGGTGGACGTCACCGGGCGGTCCCACGGCGGGGTCGACACACCGCACGTGGTTGAGTTCGGACGAGACCTCAACCCCGAGACCGGCGAGGTGTTCGTGAAGAAGGGCAGGCACGTCCGTCCGGCGACCCCGGACGAGGTGGAGGGGATCATCCCGTGAAGGACGAAGCGTTCGACCCGTTCAGCCTCCCCGCCCTCGCGGCGTGGCGGCAGCCGTTCGACCCGCCCCCGAGCGTCTCCGACTACGTGTACCGCCACGTCAGCGTCACCGACGCCGTGGCCCTCGCGTCGGTGTTCGCCCCTCGCTTCGTGGACGTGCAGGGGTGCCTGCTGGTGGCTGAGAACTACGAGCCGGAGAACCTGCGCACGTGGTTGGCGCAGTTGGAGGGCCGCGCGCAGGACGTCGAACGGATGATCAACCACCAGAGCCTCTGGGACCTCCTCCCGCCCGCGGGCGAGGACGAGGAGCGGGCGCTGGAGCAGGTGGCTCTCGTCATGGCCGACGCCTGGCGGGCGGCCGCGCAGCGCCAGTTCCCCCACCTGCAGGTCCGCACCGACGTCGTCGACGACTACGGACCCACCGTCCTGCTGTGGACCGACCGCGGGTGAGGCGTCCCGCGGCTGGGTAGGGTCACCGACCGTGACCCACGTCCTGGCCATCGACATCGGCGGCACCAAGCTCGCCGCGGGACTCGTCGCCGACGACGGGACCGTGCTGCACGACCGCGAGGTGCCCACCGACGCGCGCGACGCCGACGCGGTCGGTCGGGCGCTCGCCGACCTCGTCCGTGCGGTCGTCGCGGACGGGCGCGGTGAGGGGCTGGAGGTCGCCGACGTCGTCGGCATCGGTTCCGCGGGCCCCGTCGACACCACGACGGGCACGGTGCACCCGGTGAACATCGTCTCCCTGCGCGGTTTCCCGCTCGTCGAGCACGTCGCCGCGCAGGCCTCGCAGGCCCTGGGGCGCACGGTGTCCGCCGCGCTCGCGCAGGACGGCCAGTGCTTCGCGGCGGCCGAGCAGTGGGTCGGGGCGGCGGCGGGGTCGCCGTCGATGATGGGCGTGGTCGTGTCCACCGGCATCGGCGGCGGCATCGTCCTGGACGGCCGGATCCTGGCCGGCAAGACGGGCAACGCGGGGTTCATCAGCCACGTCGGCGTCGTCCTCGACGGGGAGCTGCTGCCCGGCTCGGGGGCCTCCGGCGTCGTCGAGGCCTACGCCAGTGGCCCGGCCATGGTCCGCGCCGCGCACGCGCAGGGCTGGCGCGTGGGCGAGGCCGCCGACGCCCGGCACCTGACGCAGGACGCCCGCGAGGGCGACCCGGTGGCGACCGCGGTCATCGCCGCCGGCACCCGCGCGCTGGCCTCGGCGTTCCTGTCCACGGCGGCCCTGTTCGACCTCACGGACATCGTCGTGGGCGGTGGCGTGGCCTCGGCCGGCGACGTCCTCATGGACCCGCTGCGCCGCGCCTACGCCGAGCTCGCCGTCTACCCGCACCTGGCCGACGTGCGGATCAGCACCTCGACCCTGCCCCGGCGCTCGGGCCTGGTGGGGGCCGGCCGGCTGGGCTGGACGACGCTCGCCGGTTAGCGCCGCAGCGGCTCGACGTGGGATCCGTCGAACTCGAGCGAGGACCGCGTCGCGAAGCCGCCGTAGGCCAGGTCCACCTCGACCAGCACCTCGCGGTCCCCGACCGGGAAGCGGAACTCCTCGTCGGAGAACCGGATCCGGTCCTGTTCGAGCACCTCGCCGTCCACGTCGAACCGCCAGCTGTCGTCGCCCTCGCTCACCGTCGCCCCCCAGGGATCGCCTCCACGTGCCCCGATCCCGCCGCACCGCGGGCGACGAGGCGCTCGGGCGGTGGACCGCGGGGAGCGGAAGGCGACTAGGCTCGGCCCGACAGACGACATCGAGAAGCACGAGGAGTGCGCGTGGCCACCATCGAGGCCGTCGGAGCTCGCGAGATCCTTGACTCGCGCGGCAACCCCACCGTCGAGGTCGAGGTCCTGCTCGACGACGGGACCTTCGCGCGGGCGGCCGTGCCGTCGGGCGCCTCCACCGGGGCCTACGAGGCCAACGAGCGCCGCGACGGCGACAAGGGCCGGTACCTGGGCAAGGGCGTGGAGCAGGCCGTCGAGGCCGTCATCGAGGAGGTCGGCCCGGCGCTCGTCGGCCACGACGCCCACGAGCAGCGGATCATCGACCAGGTCATGCTCGACCTGGACGGCACCCCCAACAAGAACCGCCTGGGCGCCAACGCGATCCTCGGCGTCTCCCTGGCCGTCGCCAAGTCCGCGGCGTCCTCGGCGGACCTGCCGCTGTTCCGCTACCTCGGCGGCCCGAACGCCCACGTGCTGCCCGTGCCGATGATGAACATCGTCAACGGTGGTGCCCACGCCGACACCGGCGTGGCCATCCAGGAGTTCATGATCGCCCCCGTCGGTGCGGCCTCGTTCCGCGAGGCGCTGCGCTGGGGCGCCGAGACGTACCACGCGCTGAAGTCGGTGCTGAAGTCGCGGGGCCTGTCCACCGGCCTGGGTGACGAGGGTGGTTTCGCCCCCGACCTGCCCAGCAACAAGGACGCCCTCGACCTCATCCTCGAGGCCGTGGGCAAGGCCGGTTTCGAGCCCGGCAAGGACATCGCCCTGGCCCTGGACGTCGCCGCGACCGAGTTCTTCGAGGCGGGCAAGTACTCCTTCGAGGGTTCTGAGCGCTCCGCGGAGTGGATGACGGGCTACTACGAGGGCCTGGTGTCGGAGTACCCGCTGGTCTCCATCGAGGACCCGCTGTCCGAGGACGACTGGGACGGCTGGGTGCACATCACGAACGCCCTGGGCGGCAAGCTCCAGCTCGTCGGCGACGACCTGTTCGTCACCAACCCCGAGCGGCTGCAGAAGGGCATCGACCTCGGCGCCGGCAACTCGATGCTGGTCAAGGTCAACCAGATCGGTTCGCTCACCGAGACCCTCGACGCCGTGGACCTGGCGCACCGCAGCGGTTTCACCACGATGATGAGCCACCGCTCGGGGGAGACCGAGGACACCACCATCGCCGACCTCGCCGTCGCCGTGGGCTCGGGCCAGATCAAGACCGGTGCCCCGGCCCGCTCCGAGCGCGTCGCGAAGTACAACCAGCTGCTGCGCATCGAGGAGGAGCTGGACGACGCCGCGCGCTACGCCGGCGCCAAGGCGTTCCCGCGCTCGGCCGGTTTCACCGGGCGCGCCTGACCCGCTGACGGCTGCGTCCGGGAGAAGCTGGTCCCATGGCGACGCGACGTCCTGCTGCGCCCCGCAGTCCCTCCCGGCAGGGAGGGGCGGCGGGGCGCGCTGCTGCTCCGCGACAGGGCCCGCGCCCGGGGTCGGGACGCGGGCCGAGCGGCTCGCGCCCGGCTGCGGCGAACTCCCGGCCCGCACCCGCGGCCCGCGGCCGCAGCTCGGCGACCATGTCAGCGGCCGACCGCCGTCGCGTCCGGGGGCCCCGCGTCCTGGTGCTGTCGGCCGTCGTGCTGCTGCTGGCGATCTTCCTCGTCCCCAGCCTGCAGAAGTGGCTGGAGCAGCGCTCCGAGATCGGCCGGCTGAACGCCCAGATCACGCAGCAGCAGCAGGACCTCGCCACCGCGCAGGCGGCGCAGGAACGCTGGAAGGACGACGCCTACGTCATGACGCAGGCGCGGGAGCGACTGCGCTACGTCCTGCCCGGGGAGGTGCCCTACGTCGTCGACGGTGAGTCCGACGCCGACCAGGTCTCCCCGCAACGGGCCGCGACGACCGTCCCGAAGTCGGCGGCCGCCTGGTACGAGAACATCTGGGAGTCCCTGCGCCTGGCCGGGAACGACACCGTCGCCCCCGTCCAGACCCCGGGGCTCGGATCGACCGGTTCGAGCACCACCACGAAGTAGAAGGCAGGCCGTGAGCACGACCCCCGCCACCCAGGCCGACCTCGACAGCATCGCCGGCCGCCTCGGCCGGGTGCCGCGCGGTGTCGTCGCCGTCGCCCACCGCTGCTCGTGCGGGCGTCCCGACGTCGTGGAGACGTCCCCGCGCCTGCCCGACGGCACCCCCTTCCCGACGACGTACTACCTCGTCGACCCGATCGCGGCCGGGGCGATCTCGACCCTGGAGGCCTCGGGCCTCATGCGGGAGATGACCGACCGCCTCGGCGACGACGAGGACCTCGCCGCGCGCTACGTCGCGGCCCACGAGGACTTCCTGCGCCGGCGTGCGGCCCTCGGTGACGCCGACGTCCCCGAGATCGCCGGGATCTCCTGCGGCGGGATGCCGACGCGCGTGAAGTGCCTGCACGCCCTCGTCGGGCACGCCCTCGCCGCGGGGCCGGGCGTGAACCCGTTCGGCGACGAGACCCTCGACCGCCTCGCCGCCGACGGCGGCTGGCCGGCCACCTGCCCGCACACCGGGGCGGACGCGTGAGCCGTCGCCGGGTCGCCGCCGTCGACTGCGGCACCAACTCGCTGCGCCTGCTCGTCGCCGACGTCGACCCCGCGACCGGGGAGGCGGTCGAGCTCGAACGCACGATGGAGGTCGTCCGCCTCGGTCAGGGCGTCGACCGCAGCGGGGCCTTCGCCCCGGAGGCGTTGCAGCGCACGTTCTCCGCCGTCGAGCGGGCAGCGGAGCTCGTCGCCCGGCACGCGCCGGAGGCCGTCCGCTTCGTCGCGACGTCCGCCTCGCGCGACGTGTCCAACCGCGAGGAGTTCTTCGCCGGCGTGCGCGAGCGCCTCGGCGTCGAACCCGACGTCGTCACCGGCGAGGAGGAGGCCGCGCTGAGCTTCTCCGGCGCCACCGCCGAACTCGGCCCCGAGCAGGCGCCGTTCCTCGTCGTCGACCTCGGCGGCGGGTCCACCGAGCTCGTCCTCGGGACCCGCGAGGTCGAGTCCGCCCGCTCGCTCGACATGGGCTCGGTCCGGATGACCGAGCGGTACCTGCACGACGACCCGCCGGGCGCCGCGCAGGTCGCCGCCGCCCGGGCGGACGTGGAGCGCCTGCTCGACTCCAGCCCGGTACCGCTGGAACGGGCGCGCACCCTCGTGGGCGTCGCCGGGACGATCACGACGATCACGGCGTGCGCCGTCGACCTCGCCGAGTACGCGCCCGGGTGCCTGCACGGGGTCCGCCTGCCGGTCGGGCAGGTCCTCGCCGCGTGCGACCGGCTCCTGCGCGCCACGCGGGCCGAGAAGGCGGCCATGCCCTTCGTCCACCCGGGCCGGGTCGACGTCATCGGCGCCGGGGCGCTGGTGTGGGCGACGGTGCTCGAGCGCGTGGTGGCGCGGGCCGGGACCACCGAGGTCGTCACCAGCGAGCACGACATCCTCGACGGGATCGCCGTCGCCCTCGCCCGCTCCCTGCGAAAGCCTCGGGTTTCGGCACGTTGACTCCCGGGTCTCTTTCACCGGGACTGTGGAGTCAACGTGCCGAAACCTCGGCTCCGTCAGCGGCGGGGGAGCAGGGCGCGCAGGTCGTCGGGCAGGGCGAGCTGCAGGCGCTTCGGCGCCGTCCGGCGCCACGCCTCCAGGACCACCGAGCGCAGCTCGACCGGGTCGGCCGACGACAGGGTCACCCGCACCCAGCCGAACCGGCCCACGTGCGAGGCGACGGCGTACGTGGCGGGGTCGCCGGCGATGAGTTCGGCCTGGTCGGCCGGGTTCGCCTTCACCGAGGCCGTCCCGTCCTCCGCGCGCAGGACCGCGAAGATCTTCGCCCCGACCCGGAACGTCGCCGCGCCCCAGGTCTCCTCCTCGTGGGCCCCGGGCAGCTCCAGTGCCCAGCCGCGCACCGTGCCGCTCGTCACCACGGGCACCACTGCACCGCACATCTGGCAGGGTGGGAAGCATGAGCACCGTGACCGCCACGACCACTCGACGCATCGACGCGCCCGCAGACCGCGTCCTCGCCGCACTGGCCGACTACCGCGGCACGCGGCCCCGGCTCCTGCCCGAGCAGTTCACCGACTACGAGGTCGTCGAGGGCGGCCAGGGCCCCGGCACCCAGGTCCGCTGGAAGCTGCACGCCACCAAGAAGCGCGTGCGCGACGTGCACGCCGTCGTCAGCTCCACCGACCGGCACGCCCTCGTCGAGAGCGACGAGAACTCCACGCTGGTCACGACGTGGCGCGTGGAGTCCGACGGGCCGGACGCGGCCGAGGTCGTCGTCACCAGCGAGTGGAACGGCGCCGGCGGCATCGGCGGGTTCTTCGAGCGCACCTTCGCCCCCCGCGGCCTGGACCGCATCTACGGTGAACTCCTCGACAACCTCGCCGACACCGTCGCCCGCTGAGCACCCCGCGACGGGGCAGCCGTTCACCTCGCCCGTCGCGCCGGGCACGGGCTGGCCGGGGGACCCCTCCGACGCGGCGACCCCGGTCGCCCGCACGCCCGACGACGTCCGCCGGCTCGCCGCCGGCGGTACGGCCGCCGACGTCGTGGCCCGCAGCTGCGTGTGCCGGGCGTGCCCGCGGCTGGTGACCTGGCGCGAGGACGTGGCCCGGGCCAGGCGCCGCGCCTTCCGGGCCGAGCCCTACTGGGGCCGGCCCGTGCCGAGCCTCGGCGTCGACGACCCCCGGGTCCTCGTCGTCGGGCTCGCGCCGGCCGCGCACGGCGGCAACCGCACGGGCCGGATGTTCACCGGGGACTCCTCGGGGGACTGGATCGTCCGGGCCCTGTCCCGGGCGGGCCTGGCGAACCAGCCGACCTCCGTGCACGCCGCGGACGGGCTCGCGCTGCGGCGCACCCGCATCGTCGCGCCCGTGCGGTGCGCACCGCCGGACAACAAGCCGACGCCGCAGGAGCGCGCCACGTGCGGGACGTGGTTCGACGCCGAGCTCGCCGCGCTCGCCGGCGACGTCCGGGTGGTCCTCGCGCTGGGCGCGATCGCGTGGGCCTCGACCCTCGGGGCGGCCCGCCGCGCGGGGTGGGCGGTGCCCCGCCCCCAGCCCCGGTTCGGCCACGGCGCCGAGGCCGGGCTCGGCGCGCCGCACCGCGACGTCGTGCTGCTCGGCAGCTACCACGTGAGCCGGCAGAACACCTCCACGGGCCGGCTCACGGAGGCCATGCTCGACGAGGTCGTGGCCAGGGCCGCTCGGCTGGGACGTCAGGACGACCTCGGTGCGTGAACGCGTCCCGCACGTCCTCGTGGTCGGCGGCGGGCACGTCGGGCTCACCCTGACGTTGCGGCTGCAGCAGCGGCTGCGCCGGGGCGAGGCGCGCGTCACGCTCGTCGACGCCCGCGGGTACATGACGTACCGCCCGTTCCTGCCCGAGGTCGCGGCCGGCTCCGTCGAACCCCGCAACGTCGTGGTGCCGCTGCGGCCTGCGCTGCCCGGGACCGACGTCGTCACCGGCGAGGTGACGCGCGTCCGGCACGCCGACCGCGTCGCGACCGTCCGCACCGACGACGGCACCCACCGCGAGATCGGGTACGACGTCCTCGTCGTGGCGCCCGGCTCGATCTCGCGCACCCTGCCGGTCCCGGGTCTGGCCGAGCACGCCGTCGGGTTCACGACGGTGGAGCAGGCCGTGCACCTGCGCGACCGCGTCCTCGCCCACCTCGACCTCGCCGAGGCCACCGACGACCCCGCCGTCCGCGCCCGGGCCCTGACCTTCGTGTTCGTCGGTGGCGGCTACGCCGGCGTCGAGGCCCTCGCCGAGGTCGAGGACATGGCCCGCTACGCCCTGCGCCTGCACCGCGGGCTCAGGGCCGCCGACCTGCGGTTCGTCCTCGTGGAGGCCGGCGACCGGATCCTGCCCGAGGTCGGGGCGCGGCTCGCCCGCTACGCCGCCGACGTCCTGCGCGAGCGCGGGATCGAGGTCCTGCCCCGGACCACGCTGGCGAGCTGCGCCGGCGGTCGCGTCGTGCTGACCGACGGGCAGGAGTTCGACGCCGCGACGGTCGTGTGGACGGCGGGGGTCGAGGCCCACCCCGTGCTGGGGGCCACCGACCTGCCGCTGGACGGGCGCCGCCGGCTGCGGGTGCGCGCCGACCTGCGCGTCGAGGGCGTGGAGTCGGCCTGGGGCGCGGGGGACAGCTGCGCCGTGCCCGACGTGACGGCTCCCGGCACGTTCTGCGCACCCAACGCCCAGCACGCCGTGCGGCAGGCGCGACGGCTGGCCGACAACCTCGTCGCCGTGCTGCGCGGCGGGGCACCGCGCGAGTACCGGCACCGCCACGTCGGGTCGGTGGCGACGCTGGGGCTGCACCGGGGCGTCGCGCAGGTCCGGGGCCTGCGGCTGCGCGGGTACCCGGCCTGGCTGCTGCACCGGCTGCACCACCTGTCGCGGGTCCCCACCGCGGGCCGCAAGGCCGGGGTGCTGCTCGGGTGGCTCCAGTCCGCGCTGTTCCCGCGCGAGAGCGTCTCCGCGGGCGTCCTGTCGCCGCCCGCGGAGCCCGGACGCGCCGTCCGGCCCTGACGCCGACCCCGCGCGGGGCCTGAGAGGATGTCGGCTGCGCAGGCCCGGGTGGCGTAACTGGTAGGCGCACGGGGCTTAAACCCCCGGGCCGTTCGCGGCGTGCGGGTTCGATCCCCGTCCCGGGTACCACGCGCGGCGCCGACCCGCGCCGGGACCGGCGGGTCCGCCGCCGGGGTTCAGCGGGCCGTCCCCGTGGTCGATACCCACCCCGTGAGCTCGACACCACCGACCGGAGCGGGGCTGCCCGTGACCGGCGAGCGCGACGTCTCGGCCCGTGGCCACCGCCCCGTCCGCCCCGTCCGCCCCGTCCGCCCCGGACCCGCGGCGGGTGCGGCGTGACACCCACCGAGGTCACCGTCCTCGTCGACCCCGGCACCGGGCTCGTCCAGAGCGTCTCCGGCGCGTACTGGGGCGAGTACCGGCCGAGCCCGCAGACGAGGGCCGTCGAGACCGTCGCCAAGGCGCTGTGGGAGCAGGGCGCCTGGGCGGGCCGGCCCGTGCCGTTCAGCGACGAGGCCGGCGCGCGGTCGGGGTGGCGGGCCGGCGAGCCGTCCCGTCCCGGGAGCGGACGCGGCCGGTGGTGGAAGGGGCGGCGCTGACGCCCCCGCCATCGTGATGAGTCCGTGATCCGCTCCGGGAACCCCCGCAGGTGCTTGGCCGTTGCAACGATCAACGACCTCAGCTCCGGAGGGGAGCCATGGAGAGCAAGAACCCGGTCTTCGCACGCAGCAACGAGTGGAAGCGCAACGGCTACGCGACGTTCGACGCCCCCGGCTCGGCGCAGCGGCAGCGGCAGCGTCCCGCGGACGCGTCCGCCCGCACGCTCGAGGACTGGTACACCAAGCCGTCCGCCACCCCGGCGCAGTCGCGCCGCATGACCCTGGACGACGTCGTCGTCCGCACCGGTTCGCTGTTCGCGGTCCTGCTCGTCGGCGCCGCCGCCGGGTACCTCGGCGTCACCCGCGCCGGGATGGGCTTCGGCGCCGTCATCGTCCCGGCCCTGGTCGCCATGGTCCTGGGCCTGTGGGCCCAGCTGTCCAAGAAGGTCCGCCCGGGCGTCATGTTCGCCTACGCGGCCCTGGAAGGCGTCTTCGTCGGGGGCATCTCCGCGTTCTACGCCTCCCTGTACGACGGGATCATCGGCCAGGCCGTCCTCGGCACGCTCGCCGCCTTCGCCGGGATGCTGCTCGCCTACAAGACGGGCGTCGTCCGCAACAGCCCGCGCTTCACCAAGGTCCTGCTCATCGCCGGCATCGGGTACGGCGTGTTCATGCTCGCCAACCTCGCCTCCTCGCTCATCGGCTGGGGCAACGTGTACGCCGGCGGCGGCGCGCTGGCGATCCTCGTCAGCGCCTTCGGCGTCGTCCTGGCCTCGCTGTTCCTGGTCCTCGACTTCGACCACATCGAGCAGGGCATCCGCAACGGCCTGCCCGTCAAGGAGAGCTGGCGGGCCGGCTTCGGCCTCATGGTCACCCTGGTCTGGCTGTACCTGGAGATCCTGCGCCTGATCGCCATCCTGCGCGGCAACGACTGACGCACGTGAGCACGCACGACGAGCTCGGCCCCCCGGACGCCCGGAGGGCCGAGTTCTCGCGTGCGGTGCACCTGCAGGCCGACCGCGTCCGCGGCCTGCCGCTGGCCCGCCTGGACCGGCCGGCGGCGGGGGAGAGCACCAGCCCCGCCGACGCCGTCCGGGCCGCCGCCCAGGAACTGGCCGACCTCGCCGCCGACGCCGAGGGCCGTGACCGGCGCCCGCTGCCGCGGCTGGCCACCCACGGCCTCGGCGACCAGCTCGCCGTCGTCGGCGCGGACGTCGTCCGTTCCGGCACCGCGACCACCCTGGCCGCCGCCCACGACGTCCTCGCCCGGGTGCGCCGCGCCCTGCCGTAGCGCTTCAGCCCCTCACCCTCTCGGCCGATGGTCCGGTGAACCCATCGACCACCGAGGAGGACGGCGATGTCTCGATCGCTGAACGGGCACCAGGGCGGCGCAGCACGCCGCGGCTCCGGCATCGCCGCCCGCCTGATCGCGCTGTCCGCCGTGGGGGTCGTCGGCGTCGTCGCCGTCGGCGGCGTCGGCATCCTCGGCTCGCAGCAGCAGGACAGCGCCCAGACCGCCCTCGTCGTCGCCGACCGCGCCACCGCCCAGGCCGGTGCCGTCGACGCCGCCCAGGCCAAGCTGCGCGGCGACGTCATGACGGCCCTGGTCACCTCCGACAGCGCCCAGCGCCACCAGGCCATCGGGGCGCTGGGGGCCGACGCGATCACCCTGCGGTCCTCCCTGCGCGCGCTCGCCGCCTCCGACGACGCCCAGGTCCGCCGCCAGGCCGCCGCGCTCGGCACCCAGACCGAGACCGTCATCACCCTCGGGCAGCGCGTGGTCTCCCTGGCCAACCGCGAGATCACCGACCCCCAGCAGAACGCGGCCCGCCAGGCCGTGCCCGCCTTCTCTAAGGAGGCCGACGTCCTGGCCCAGGCCGTGCCGGGCATGGTGCAGGCCGCCGCCGCGGCCCAGTCCGCCGCCGTCGCCCAGGCCGCGCACGCCCGCCGCACCGCCCTCGTCGTCACGGTCTCGGCCAGCCTGATCGTCACCGTCGTCCTCGCCCTCGTCGCCCTGACCGTCGTCCGGGGCCTGCGCCGGCGGTTGAGCAGCACCGTCGAGATCCTCGAGGCCGTCGCCGAGGGGCGCCTGGACCAGCGCGGGACCGTCGGCCGGGAGGACGAGGTCGGCCGGATGGTCCGCGCCCTGAACACCGCCCTGGACAAGCTCGGGGAGCTGTTCGCCGAGGTCGGCCGCGTCAGCCGGGAGATGTCCTCCTCCGCCGGCGAGCTCACGCACGTCTCCGGCTCCCTGCACGAGCGGGCCGTGGGCTCGGCGGCGCAGGCCGACGCCGGGTCGGCCGCCGCCGAGGAGATCTCGGTGACGATCCGCAGCGTCGCCGACTCCAGCGGGGAGATGTCGGCCGCGATCGAGCAGATCGCCGCCGCCACCGCCGAGGCCAGCAGCGTCGCCACCGACGCCGTCGCCGCCGTCGAGCAGGCCGTCGAGACGGTCCGCGGGCTCGCCCAGTCCTCCGCCGAGATCGGTGACATCGTCCGCGTCATCACCTCGATCGCCGAGCAGACCAACCTGCTCGCCCTCAACGCCACGATCGAGGCCGCCCGCGCCGGCGACTTCGGCAAGGGGTTCGCCGTCGTGGCCAGCGAGGTCAAGGAACTGGCGTCCGAGTCGGCCCGCACGTCCGAGGGGATCGTCGCGAAGGTCGCTGCGGCGCAACGGGACGCGGCTGCGGCCGACCACGCCATCCGGACCATCCGGGGCGTCGTGGAACGCATCAGCGACCTGCAGTCCACCGTCGCCAGCGCCGTGGAGGAGCAGACCGCCACGACGCGCGAGATGGTGCGCAACGTCGACGAGATCGCGATCGGCTCGGCCGACGTGACCCGCTCGATCACCTCCATCGCCCAGGACGTGAACCTCACGACCGAGGTCGCCCAGCAGACGGCCGGGACGGCCGACCGGGTCGCCTCGGCGGCCGCCGCCCTCGAGGACGAGCTGCGCAAGTTCACCGTCTGACCCCCCGGACCCACCGACCGCCAGGAGAACCCCGTGTCCCGTGCGACGGCGCTCCTCGCCGCCACCACGGTGCTGCCCCTGCCGGCCCTGACCGGCTGCGGGGGCCAGGCCGCCACCAGCGCCGCGCCCGCCCGGCCGTCGGCCGACCTGCAGCTCGTGACCCCCGGCACCCTGACCGTCGCGGTGGACGCGACCTACGCGCCGATGGAGTACCAGGAGAACGGTCGGGTGGCGGGGGCGAACATCGACCTGCTCACCGACCTGGCCCACCGCCTGGGCCTGACGCCGACGTTCGTCCAGACCCCGTTCGCGAGCCTGCGCGACCAGGCCGCCGCCCACCAGGTCGACCTCGCGGGGTCGTCCATCACCGACAAGGCCTCGCGGCAGACGAACGTCGACTTCGTGGACGCCTTCCACGCCGGTGAGCAGCTGATCGCCGCCGCGGGCAGCACCGCCGTCAGCGCCGACCCGATGTCCTGGTGCGGGCGCACCGGGGCCGCCTCGGAGGGCAGCACCGACGCCGACATCGTCCACGGCCAGTCCGGCACCTGCGTGGCGGCGGGTGAGGCGCCCATCGGCTTCGTCGACGTGCCCTTCACCGACAGCGCCGGCGAGGTCCTCGCCGGTCGCGCCGACTTCGGCGTCGAGGGGCTGCCGGCGGCGGCCGAGCTGGTCGCCGACTCCGGCGGGAAGCTGCAGGCGGTCGGCCAGCCGTGGCAGGCCGCGCCCTGGGGGTACGCGGTCGCCGAGGACCGCACCGCGTTGCGCGACGCGCTCCAGCGCGCGCTGCAGGACTCCATCGCCGACGGCACCTACGACGCGGTCCTGGAGAAGCACGGCGTCCAGGACGGTGCGCTGCACACGGCCGCGATCAACGGCGGCGCCTGAGCGCCGTCCCGGTGCCCGCGTCCCGTGCGGGATGATGGGCCCATGCGCTACGCCGAGACCGTCGTCGACCTCGTGGGCGGTACCCCGCTCGTCAAGCTGAACCGCGTCACCGAGGGGCTGGCCTGCACCGTCCTGGCGAAGGTCGAGTACCTGAACCCGGGCGGCTCGGTCAAGGACCGCATCGCGACGCGCATGATCGAGGCCGCCGAGGCCGAGGGGCTCCTGAAGCCCGGCGGGACGATCGTCGAACCCACCTCCGGCAACACGGGCGTGGGGCTGGCCCTCGTCGCCCAGCAGCGCGGCTACCGGTGCGTGTTCGTCTGCCCCGACAAGGTCAGCGTCGACAAGCGCAACGTGCTCAAGGCGTACGGCGCCGAGGTCGTGGTGTGCCCCACGGCGGTCCCGCCGGAGGACCCGCAGTCGTACTACTCCGTCTCCGACCGGCTCGTGCGGGAGATCGAGGGCGCCTGGAAGCCCAACCAGTACGCCAACGTCCACGGTCCGCGCAGCCACTACGAGACGACCGGCCCGGAGGTCTGGGCCGACACCGAGGGCCGGGTCACGCACTTCGTCGCCGGCGTCGGCACGGGCGGGACGATCACCGGCACGGGCCGCTACCTCAAGGAGCAGGGCCCGGTGCGCGTCATCGGCGCCGACCCGGAGGGCTCGGTGTACTCCGGGGGCACCGGGCGCCCGTACCTCGTCGAGGGGGTCGGTGAGGACTTCTGGCCCAGCGCGTACGACCCGTCGGTCCCGGACGAGATCATCGCGGTCTCGGACGCGGACTCCTTCCAGATGACGCGGCGCCTGGCCCGCGAGGAGGGTCTGCTCGTCGGCGGGTCGTGCGGGATGGCCGTCGTCGCGGCCCTGCGCGCCGCGAAGGACCTCGGCCCCGACGACGTCGTCGTCGTGCTGCTGCCGGACAGCGGCCGCGGGTACCTCGGCAAGATCTTCAACGACGAGTGGATGTCGTCCTACGGGTTCCTGGAGTCCGAGGAGGGCGGCACCGTCGGCGACGTGCTGCGGCAGAAGACCGCGGGGCTGCCCGCCCTGGTGCACACCCACCCGACCGAGACCGTCCACGACGTCGTCGAGATCATGCGCGAGTACGGGGTGTCCCAGCTGCCCGTCGTCGGCGCCGAACCGCCGGTGATGGCGGGCGAGATCGCGGGGTCGGTCAACGAGCGCGAGATCCTCGACGCGCTGTTCACGGGCAAGGCGAAGATGTCCGACGCGGTGAGCTCGCACATGGGGATGCCCTTGCCGCTGCTGGGGGCGGGGCAGTCCCTGGGCGACGCGCGCGAGGTGTTCTCCGGCGCCGACGCGGCCGTCGTCGTCGAGGACGGCAAGCCCGTGGGCGTCGTCACGCGGCACGACCTGCTGGCCTACCTCGCCTCCTCGCACTGACCCGGACCACGCCGCAGGCACACCTCCCGCCCGTCCCCCCGGGTTCCCGGGGCGCGGGGTGCGCCTGCGGCGTGGGACCGGCCGTCAGTAGCGGATCGCGTCGATGACCTTGGCGCGCACGGCCATCGTCGCGGGGACGACCCCGGCGAGGGCCCCGACGGCCGTGGCTGCGACGAGGCCCTCGACGGCCGCGGCGACCGGGAAGGGCGGCACGTCCTGCAGCGTCACGCCCGCCGGCAGGACGGCCTCCAGCGGGAAGTTCGAGACGAGGATGATCGACAGCATCACCGCGAGGAACCCCGCGACGAACGTCGCCGCGACGCTCTCGAGGAGCACCGCGAAGAACACCCGGCCGCCCGTGGCGCCGAAGCTGCGGCGGACGCCGATCTCGCGGATGCGCTGGCGCACCGTGACCAGCCCGACGTTCAGGACGCCGATCCCGCCGAGCAGCAGCGCGAAGACCCCGACGCCGCGCACCCCGTAGGCGAGCACCTTGTCCAGGACGTTCAGCTCGTCGCCGGCGTCCTGCCGGTACACGTTGACGGAGTACCCGGGCAGGCTCTGCTGGACCTCGGTCTGCAGGGCCGCGACGAGGGCCTCGGCGTCGGCCCCCGGCACCCACATCTCCAGCCCGGGCGGGGAGGAGTTCTGCGGGTCGCCCAGCACGTTCCACCGCTGCGCGTCGGAGTTCAGGACGTAGGCGCCCGGGGCCTGCGCGTCGTAGCCGGCCGAGGCCGAGACCCCGACGACGGTCGCCGTGACGGGGGTGTCCCCGCCCAGGACGACGGTCGGCGGGTTCGTCGCGTCGAACTCACCGAGGCGGTCGACGAACGCCTGGTTCACGACGAGGCGCGGCGCGAACGCGGAGGCGTCGGAGGCGGAGAACCAGCGGCCCTGCTCGGTGATGACGCGGTGCATGGTGCCGTAGCTGGGGTCGACGGTCGTCGCCGTGACGAGCTGGGTGCCCGCGGGGAAGCGGACCGTCAGCTGGCCGCCGCCGCCGTAGGGCTGGGAGGCCAGCCCCCACCAGGCCGTCTCGTGGCGCTGCGCCGCCGCGCGCAGGGCGGCGGACACCTCGCGCACGCCGTCGGCCGTGTTCGAGGTCATCGGGTAGGCGTCCACGCGCAGGGTCGCCGAGCGGCCGGCGGAGCGTTCGGTGCTCTCCCCGACCATCTGCCGCGCCATGTTCCCGACGGCCGTGATGGTCGTCATGGCGAACACCGCGAGGAACACCCCGACGAGGGAGAGCACGACGCGGACGCGGTTGACGCGGATCTCGCTCCAGGCCTCCGAGACCGCGGCGAGCAGGCCGGTCACATCGTCTCCCGGTGGGCGGTCGCGGTGGCCAGGGCGTCGGCGGTGATCTCGGTCAGGACGCCGTGGTCGAGGCGGAACTGCCGGTCGGCGCGGGCGGCGACGGACAGGTCGTGGGTGATGGTCACCAGGGTCGTCCCGTCGTTGCGCACGAGGTCCTCCAGGACGTCCATGACGGCGGAGCCGGTGTCGACGTCGAGCGCGCCGGTCGGTTCGTCGGCCAGCAGGACCCGCGGGCGCCGGACGAGGCTGCGGGCCAGGGCGACGCGCTGCTGCTCGCCGCCGGACAGCTTCTCCGGCATGGTGTCCAGCCGGTGGCCGAGGCCGACCCGTTCGAGCATGTCCCGGGCGATGCGCTTGCGGCGCAGGAACTCCCGGCCGCTGGCGTAGAGGAGCGGGTTCGCGACGTTCTCGGTGGCGGTGCGCCCGGGCAGGAGGTTGAACTGCTGGAACACGAAACCGAACGTCTGCCCGCGCAGCTTCGCGGTCCGCCGGTCGGAGCGGGCCCGGACGGGTTCGCCGTCGAGCAGGTACTGCCCCGTCGTGGGCGCGTCGAGCAGGCCGACGATGTTCAGCAGCGTCGACTTGCCCGACCCCGAGCGGCCGACGACGGCGATGTGCTCGCCGCGCTCGACGTGCAGGTCGACGCCCGTGAGGATGTGCAGGTCGGTGCCGTCGGGCAGGCGCACGCTGCGGCTGACCCCGCTCAGCGAGACGACGTGGTCCCCGGCGTCCATCAGGAGCCCGCCCCGTACGCGCCGGACTGGCCGCTGGGGGTGTCGGTGTTCGGGACGAACTGCAGGATCTGCTGGCCCTCGGTCAGGCCGTCCTTCACCTCGACGTCGTTGCCGTCGGTCAGGCCCAGGGTCACCCGGGTCTCGGTCTGGGTGCCGTCGTCGGCGACGGTCCAGACCGTGCCGGTGCCGACGCTGCCGCGCACGGCGGTGACGGGGGCCAGCAGGACGCCGGTCGCGGTGCCGGCCGTGACGTCGACCGTCGCGGACAGCCCGGCGAAGACCTGCACGCCCGGCGGGACGGCGCAGCTGACGCTCGCCCCGGTCATCGAGGCCGAGGGGTCGGCGTACGGGTCGACGTAGCCCTGGTTCGGGTCGGGCGTCTGCTGCTGCGGGGTCGTCGGGTTCCCCGTGCGCAGGCCGGTGCACTCGAAGGTGCCGGGACCGCCCGGCACCGTGATCTTCGCGGTCGAGGGGGCGGCGAGCAGCCGGTACTGCTGGGCCTGCGTCAGGGGTGCGGACACCGTGAGGGTGCCGGGGCTGACGGTGGCCACGTCGCCGCCGATGGTCACGGCCTGGCCGGGCAGGACGTCGAGGGTGGCCAGGGTGCCGCCGGTGGTGGAGGTGACCGTCACGGTCTTCGTGGTGGGGGCCGCGGGCGGGGCGGCCGGGTCGGTGGGGGCGGCGGTGGACGGGGGGGCCTCGACGGTCACCTTCACGGTGAACAGCGGGGTGCCCTTCTCGACGGTGTCGCCGACCTCGGCGCGGACCCTGGCGACCTCGCCGGTGGCGGTCGCCTTCACGGTCGTGGCCGGGTCGGCCTGGATCGTGCCCTGCAGGCTGACGGTGTTCGTGACGTCCCCGACGGTCACGGTGGCGTTGGGGGGCTGGACGACGGCGGACGGGGTGGCGACGGCGTCCTCGCTGCGGTTGGTGCGCACGAACGCGATCCAGAGCAGGGCCACGGCGATGAGCGCCCAGACCAGGAGCCTGAGCGCGGGGAAGACGATGGTGCGGACGACACCCACGGCGTACCTCCGGTCGATCGGCCGGGGGCCGCTGGTGCACGGTTGCAGGCTGCCGTTCCCCCGAGCGGCTGGGCCGGAACCTAGCAGCAGCTGAGCGCCCGGCAGGGGAGTTCGGATCACCCGCCCGGGGCGCGTCGGAGGTCAGGTGTTCAACCACTCCCGCAACACGGCTCCCTCGCGTCCCAGGACGCCGGGGTCGTCGCCGGGCACGAACTCCAGCAGGACGTCGTGGTCGCCGCCGGAGGAGGCCAGCAGCCCGACCGCGCGCCGCCACAGCGACTCCCGGCTCGCGAGCGGCTGCCGGGTCGTGCCGGGGGACCAGGAGAACGCGTGGACGGTGCTGGTCCGGGGGAGCAGGACCGCCAGTTCGGCGACGGCGTCGTCGTCGGGGGCGTCGACGGTGGGCTGCCAGTACGTCGTGAGCGCCTCGGTCCCGGTGCGTCCGTCGACGTCGGCGAGCAGGGCGAGGGTCGAGGCCGTCGTGTCGGTGAGGGTCCCGCCGTGCGACTCGGTGCCGATCTGGACCCCGGCGTCGGCGGCGCGGCGCACGGCGTCGGCCAGGGCGGCGACGACGGGTCCGCGCTCGGCGCCGGCCGACCCCTGCGCCCCGGCCCACACGCGGACCCGGGGGGCGCCCAGGGCGACGGCGGTGGCCAGCACGTCGGCGAACCCCTCGCTCACCCCGGCGCGGAAGTAGGACCCGTAGGAGGCCACCCGCAGGCCCGCGGCGGCGGTGCGGGCCGCCACCGAGCGGGCGGTGTCCAGGTCGCCCACGGGCACGTGGACGTCGGCGCCCCACTCCACGGCGGCCAGCCCGGCGCGGGCGGCGACGTCGAGGACGCCGTCGACGTCGAGCTGGCGGAACGTGATCGAGCACAGACCGGGAGTCAGCACAGGCCGGATCCTTGCACGGGCGCCCTCCGCTGGCCTAGCCTCTGGAAAGCGCATTCCCAACACTCTCGGAACTGGAGGAGGCCGCGATGGTGCAACGCCTCGGTGTGGTCATGAACGGTGTCACCGGACGGATGGGGTACCGCCAGCACCTGCTGCGCTCGGTGCTGGCCATCCGCGAGCAGGGCGGGGTCGAACTGCCCGACGGTTCGCGCGTGCAGCTCGAACCCCTGCTCGTCGGGCGCTCGGAGGACAAGCTGCGCGACATCGCGCGCCGGCACGACCTGGAGCACTGGACCACCGACGTCGACGCCGCGCTGGCCGACGACGACTACCCGCTCTACTTCGACGCGCAGCTCACCTCTGCGCGCGAACGCTCCATCCTCAAGGCCATCGAGGCCGGCCGGCACGTCTACACCGAGAAACCCACCGCCGAGACCCTCGAGGGCGCGATCGAACTGGCCCGCGCCGCCACCCGCGCCGGGGTCAAGAACGGCGTCGTGCACGACAAGGTGTTCCTGCCCGGCCTCGTCAAGCTCAAGCGGCTCGTCGACTCCGGGTTCTTCGGCGAGATCCTCTCGGTGCGCGGCGAGTTCGGGTACTGGGTCTTCGAGGGCGACTGGCAGCCCGCCCAGCGCCCCAGCTGGAACTACCGGGCCGAGGACGGCGGCGGCATCGTCGCCGACATGTTCTGCCACTGGAACTACGTGCTGGAGCAGACCATCGCCCCCGTCGAGGCCGTCACCGCCAAGGCCGTCACCCACGTCCCCGTCCGGTACGACGAGAACGGCGAGGCGTACAAGGCCACGGCCGACGACGCGGCGTATGCCATCTTCGAGCTCGAGGGCGGGATCGTCGCCCAGCTGAACTCCTCCTGGGCCGTGCGCGTCGACCGCGACGAACTCGTCGAGTTCCAGGTCGACGGGACCCTCGGCAGCGCCGTCGCCGGGTTGTGGAACTGCCGCGTCCAGCCGCGCTCGGCGACCCCGAAGGCCGTGTGGAACCCCGACCTGGCCGAGCAGCACCGCTACCGCGACGACTGGCTCACCGTCCCCGACAACACCGTCTTCGACAACGGGTTCAAGGCGCAGTGGGAGCAGTTCGTCCGGCACGTCGTGGCCGACACCCCCCACCCGTACGACTTCCTCTCCGGCGCACGGGGTGTGCGGCTCGCCCAGGCCGGGTTGCAGTCCTCCGCCGAGGGCCGACGCGTGGAACTGCAGGAGATCACGCTGTGACGGTCACCGTGGAGCGCGGGCTGACCGGTCAGACGCTCCTGCTGCCCACCGCGGACGGCCTCGTCGAGCACGCCGTCCGCGAACCCGTCGCCTGGGAGGTCCCCACCGGCCCGGCGCGCTCGCGGACGGTGTTCGCCGCCGCGCACGTCGTCCCCCGCGCGGGCGCCGAGAACGTCCCCGGCGCCCCGGCCGACCTCGACTGGGACGCCACCCTGGCGTTCCGGCACCGGTTGTGGAGCCTCGGCCTCGGGGTGGCCGAGGCCATGGACACCGCCCAGCGCGGGATGGGGCTGGACTTCGCCGCGACGACCGAGCTCGTGCGGCGCAGTGCCCGCGAGGCCGCGGCCGTCGGGGGCGCCGTCGCCGCGGGCGCGGGGACCGACCAGCTCGCCCCCGGCGTGCACCCCCTGCCCGCCGTGCGCGCCGCCTACGAGGAGCAGCTCGCCCTCGTCGAGGACGCCGGTGCCCAGCCCATCCTCATGGCCTCGCGCCACCTGGCCGCGGCCGCCACCGGCCCCGACGACTACCTCGCGCTGTACGACGGTCTGCTCGCCCAGGTCCGCCGCCCCGCCGTCCTGCACTGGCTGGGGGAGGTGTTCGACCCGGCGCTGGCCGGGTACTGGGGCTCGCGCGACGTCGCCGCCGCCACCGACGTCTTCGTGGAGCTGGTCCGCCGCAACGCCGCGCACGTCGACGGCGTGAAGGTGTCGCTGCTGGACGCCGAGCACGAGAAGGAACTGCGCCGCCGGCTGCCGGCCGGGGTCCGCCTCTACACCGGCGACGACTTCAACTACCCCGACCTCGTCGCCGGCGACGGGCAGCACCACTCCGACGCCCTGCTGGGGATCTTCGCCGGGATCGCGAACGTCGCGGCGGCCTCGCTGGTCCGGCTCGACGCCGGGGACGTCGCGGGGTTCCGCGCCGCCCTCGACCCGACGGTCCCGCTGGCCCGGCACGTGTTCGGGGCGCCGACCCCGTACTACAAGGCGGGCATCGCGTTCCTCAACTGGCTCGACGGCCGGCAGCCGGGGTACGCGATGGTCGGCGGGCTGCACTCCGCGCGCAGCGCCGTCCACCAGGCGACGACGTTCAGGCTGGCCGACGAGGCCGGTGTCCTGACCGACCCCGTCGGGGCGGCCTCCCGGATGCGGCAGTACCTCGCCGTCCACGGGTTCTGAAGCCCTCCGCGGACCCCTCGGGATCAGGGGCGGAGCTCGGCCCACAGCGAGCCGGCTCCGCCCTCGGTCTGCAGGTCCGTCTCGACCCGCAGGTCGACCCCCCGCAGGTGGGCCAGCCGCAGCGCGGCCGCGACCGCGTCCGCCTCGCGCGCCGACCCGTCGACCGACACCGTCGCCCAGCCCCCGCCGGGCGGCAGGCGGAACGTGACCCGCGCCGTGCCGCAGGCGTTCAGCAGCGGGGCCAGGACGGCCCGCAGCTGCGCCACGAACTCCCGGTCGTGCGCGGCACCCGGACCCCGGTCGTCGACGACGTCGACCTCGCAGCCCCGGTCGCGGGCCGCGCGCAGGCCGGCCCTGACGTCGTCGTCGAGCAGTTCCCGGGCCCGCAGGTCGTCGCGCAGCCGGCGCTCCAGGGTCAGGGCGGCCCGCGACAGCAGCGGCCAGGCGGGGGAGTCCGGCCCGGTCACCGCGACCCGCCGCAGCAGGGGGGCCGCGCTGTGCTCGAGGTCCTCGCGGCGCTGGGCGGCGCTGCGCTCGCGGGCCTCGGCCCCGGCGCGCGCGGCCACGGCCCGGCCGGCGTCGGCCTCGAAGCGGGCCACGTCGCGCGCCGTGCGGTCGAACAGCAGGCGCACCCCCAGCGACGCCGAGAACCACACGATGGCCGGCTGGTTCAGCGCCGCGAAGGCGATGCCCCGGTGCGGCAGGTCCGACGCCAGGAGGCAGGCCCCGAGGACGGCGGCCGAGGCGATCTCCGCGGCCAGGGCCGGCAGCCAGCGCCGGCGCATCACCAGGGCCGAGACGACGATCTGCGTCAGCCCCGGCCAGTAGTTCGCGTACGTGCGCCACAGCGAGTCGTCGAGGAACGGCGTGACCGCCAGACCGCTCACCGGGACCACCGCCGCCAGGAGCAGGGCCGCGGGCAGGCGCAGCTCCAGGGGCCCGCCGAGCAGCGGCCGCACCGCCCACGCGCTGGCCACGAGCACGACGGCGAGCGCCGTCAGCGACAACCACGGCGCCCGGTGCTCGTGCAGGGACAGCAGCGCCACCAGCGGCCCGTGCGAGGACAGCCAGATGACGACGCCGAGCAGGCAGGCGCGCTGCACCCCGCTCACCGGTCCTCCTCCCGCACCGGCACGCTCAGGAGCACGACCGTCCCCACCCCCGGCGCGGACCGGACCAGGGCCCGCCCGCCCACGAGGTCGGCCCGGCGCCGCACGGACAGGGCCAGCCCGAGCCGCGGGGTGGCCGTGCGCGGGTCGAACCCCGCACCGTCGTCGCGCACCTCCACGCGCAACCGCCCGCCGCCGACCCGCACGCGGACCCGGACCGCGGGTGCCGTCCCGCCGGAACCGCCGTGCCGCAGCGCGTTGCGGCACGCCTCGACGGTCGCGGCGCTCAGCGCGTCGAGGGTGTCCTCGTCCAGGGCCCCCGCGGGCGCGGCGGGCAGCTCGACCGCGGCGGCCGGGTGCAGGTCCAGGACGGCGAGGTGCAGGCGGCCGACGGCCTCGGCCACGGTCGTCGGGCCCGCCGCGACGGTGTCGTGGTCGATGCTCGCCAGGGCCCTGGCGGCCGCCGCGCGGGCCCGGAGCCGGTCGGCGTCGTCGCGCACGTGCGCGGTCAGGGACAGCGAGGCCAGGACGTCGTCGTGCACGATGCCGTCCCAGCGCGAGTTCTCCAGCTCCACGGCCCGCGCCGCCGCGGCGGCGGCCGCGGCGCGGTCGGCGCCCGTGCGCGCCGCCTCCACCTGGCGGGCCGCGCCGCGCACCGACAGCACCGCGACCGAGGCGGCCGTCGCGATGACCAGCAGGCCCACCGCCTCCTGGACGCCGACGTCGACGGGCACCGTCCACACCCCCGACAGCTGCAGGGCCAGCCGCAGCCCGAGGTGCAGGCCCGTCAGGGCGAGGGCGCCCGCCAGCGACGGGGTCGCCACCGCGCCGGCGCCCACCGTGACGGGGGACAGCGCCAGCACCCAGGGGACGTCGTCGTCGGCGTCCCGCGCGACGAGGGGGTAGGTGGCGAGCGCGAGGTTCCCGACGACCACGAGCGCCCAGGCCGGGACCCCCGCGGCACCGCGCCGGACGGCCTGCACGAGCAGCAGCCCCAGGACCGCCGCGTACGCGGTGAGCACCGCGACCGACCACGGGACGGGGGCGCCCACCCGGCCGCCGACGAGGTTCGCGACGACGGTCGGCACGATCGAGACCACCGCCAGGGCCAGCACCAGCGCGAGCAGGCGCTGGACCCCGTGCCGGGTCACGAGAGCGCCGGCTCAGTCGGCACTCGGGTCCGGTGCGGCGGGGGAGGCGAGCGGGGCCAGGACGCCGTCCTCCACCGCCCGCCGGTACAGCTCCATGCGCGTGTACGCGGGCCGGTCGACGGCCGCGTACTTGGCGCGGATGCGCTTGAGGTAGCTCTTGGCCGTCTCCAGCGTGACCCCCAGGCGCAGGGCCACCGACCGCGCGGGCATCCCGCCGGCGTACAGCTCGAGCACGCGCAGCTCCTGGGGCGACAGGTGCGAGGTGAGCGCCTCGTCGACCTGCAGGGCGGCCGCGGTCTCGGCCGAGGAGACCGTGTCCCCGTCGGCGACGGCGTGCAGGGCCGCGGCGACGGTGGCCACGGGCCGGTCCTTCAGCAGCACCCCCTGGGCCCCGGCCCGCATGGCCTGCAGCGCCTCGGCGTGCTGCCGGCCCTCGGTGTAGACGAGGACGCGGGAACCGGCCGCCACGACGGCGGCGACGTTCTGCGCCGGGGTCGAGGAGTCCCCCAGGCGCAGGTCGAGCAGCACGACGTCGGGGGGTGGGGACCCCTCGACCTGGGTGAGCAGGTCGGGCACGGTCGGGGCGGTCGCGACGAACTCGATGGACGCGTCGAGGCGCGCCAGTTCGAGCCGCAGCCCCGCCAGCAACGCCGGGTGGTCGTCGACGGCGGCGATGCGCAGCCTCCCCGGCCCCGGGCCGGATCCGGTACTCGTAGCCACGTGAAGATCCCCTCCTGCGGGGAGGGTACCGAGCGCGGGGCCCCTCGGCGTGCCGGACGGCCGAAGGTCCCGCCCCCGAAAGGGGGGTACCGCGACGGTGTCCCGCGCTCCTCGGCTCTGACAGGATCGGGGCAGGCACCCCGCCGGGGGGACGGGTGGCCACGCGAGCGCTGGGGGGCGTACGCAGCAGAGGGGGGACGGTGCCCACGGGCACCGTCCCCCCTCTGCCTCTGCGCTCAGTCCGAGGTGACCAGACCGATCTGGCAGGTCAGGCCGTTCGGGCCGTGGTTGCAGTACCCGTTGGGGACCTTCTGCAGGTACTGCTGGTGGTAGTCCTCGGCGTACCAGAACCGGCCTGCCTCGCTCACGGGACGGATCTCGGTCGTGATGCGGCCGTGGCCGTGCTCGGTCAGCTCGCGCTGGAACGTCTCCCGCGTGCGCTGCGCCGCCTCGAACTGCTCGTCCGTCGTCGTGAAGACCGCCGAGCGGTACTCCGTGCCGCGGTCGTTGCCCTGCCGGTAGCCCTGCGTCGGGTCGTGGTTCTCCCAGAACACCTTCAGCAGCTGCTCCGCCGACGTCACCGTCGGGTCGTAGGCCACCAGGACCGTCTCGGCGTGGCCCGTGCGGCCCGTCGTCGACTCCTCGTACGTCGGGTTGGGCGTGAACCCGCCCTGGAACCCGACGGCGGTCGTCACGACCCCCGGCTGCTGCCAGAAGATGCGCTCGGCACCCCAGTAGCAGCCCATGCCGAACGAGATGACCTGCGTGCCCTCGGGCCACGGGCCCTCCAGCGGGGTGCCGAGGACCGTGTGCGTCGCCGGGACCTCGAAGCGGCGCTCCTGCGAGCCCTTCAGGGCCTCGTCCGCGGTGACCATGGTCGTCTTGAACGGGTTGCCGAACAGCATCCATCGCTCCCTTCAGCGGTGTCGACGGGTTCAACAGCGCGCCGGCGTCATCCGTTCCCCGCGCGGCCCCACCGGTGGACGCCGCGGGGGACGGGCTTCCGTAGGCTCGCCCCGTGACTGACGAGCAGATCCCCGGCTTCTCGACCCGCGCGATCCACGCCGGCCAGGAGGCGGACCCCGCCACCGGCGCCGTCGTGACCCCGATCTACCAGGTCTCCACCTACAAGCAGGACGGCGTCGGCGCGCTGCGGACCGGGCTGGGCACCGGCTACGAGTACTCCCGCTCGGGCAACCCGACGCGCACCTCGCTGGAGACCCAGCTCGCGGCCCTGGAGCAGGGCGCGGCCGGGTTCGCCTTCGCCTCCGGGCTGGCCGCCGAGGACGCGATCCTGCGGGCGCTGTGCCGCCCCGGCGATCACGTCGTCATCCCGAACGACGCCTACGGCGGCACCTACCGGCTCGTGAAGAAGGTCGCCGAGCCGTGGGGCGTGGAGCACACCCCGGTGGACCTGGCCGACCTGGACGCCGTGCGCGGGGCGGTCCGGCCCGGCCGCACCCGGCTGGTGTGGCTGGAGACCCCGACCAACCCGCTGCTGACGGTGGGGGACATCGCCGCGATCGCCGAGATCGCCCACGCCGCGGGCGCGCTGCTCGTCGTCGACAACACCTTCGCCACCCCCTACCTGCAGACCCCGCTGACCCTGGGCGCCGACCTCGTCGTGCACTCCACGACGAAGTACGCCGGCGGGCACTCCGACGTCGTCGGCGGCGCGGTGGTCGTGCGCGACGGCGACGACGGGCGCGGGGAGTCCCTGGCCGAGCGGATCGGGTTCCACCAGAACTCCATGGGCGCCGTCCCGGGCCCGTTCGACTCCTGGCTGGTGCAGCGGGGCCTGAAGACCCTCGCCGTCCGGATGGAACGGCACTGCGACAACGCCGAGCGCGTCGTGGAGTTCCTGCAGTCGCACCCGCGCGTGACGCGGATCCTGTACCCGGGCCTGCCCGAGCACCGCAACCACGACGTCGCGGCCCGGCAGATGAAGCGGTTCGGCGGGATGATCTCGTTCCGCACCGCCTCGGTCGACGACGCGCTGGCGGTGTGCGGGGCGACCGAGCTGTTCACCCTCGGGGAGTCCCTGGGCGGCGTGGAGTCCCTCGTCGAGCACCCCGGGAAGATGACCCACGCCTCCGTGGCGGGGTCGCTGCTGGAGGTCCCCGACGACCTCGTGCGCCTGTCCGTCGGGATCGAGGACGCCGACGACCTCGTCGCCGACCTCGCGCAGGCCCTGGGCTGAGACCCGGCGGGGGCCCGGTCACGCGGTGGCCGGGTCCTCGTCGGCGTGCGCCACGTGGGTCAGGGACCGCCACAGCAGCGCGACGAGCACCGCCGAGCCCGCGAAGGCGAACCAGAACGGCGCGCTCACCCCGAGGTGCTGGGCCAGGACGCCGCCGACCCCGCTGCCGATGGCGAGCCCGCCGAACGTCCCGACGGTGTTCACCGCGCCGACCCGCCCCTGCAGCTCGTGCGGCACGGCGCGCTGGCGGACGGTGATCGACGTGGTGCCCCACACGAAGGCGTGGGCGCCGAACACCACGAAGACCGGCAGCGCGACCCACGGGTTCGTCGTCAGCGCCAGGGCGAGGTGGGTCAGGGTCTCCACGACGAGGCCGACCCGCATGAGGTCGCCGAGCGAGACGCGCCGGGTGATCCAGCCGTACGCCAGCGTGCCCGCGACGCCGCCGACCGCCCCGGCCGTCGTCACGAGGCCGTAGCCGACGGGCCCCAGGCCCAGGCGCTGCGTCGCGTACAGGACGAGGACCGACCAGGCGGCGCCGAACGTGACGTTGAAGGTGAAGATCGTCACGACGAGGGTGCGGACCGCCGCGTGGTGGGCGCTCCAGCGGATCCCCTCGACGACGTCGTGCCACGGTCTCGACGGCGGTCGCGGGTCACGGGCGGGCAGCCGCAACCGGCTGACGAAGACGCCCGCCAGCGCGCACAGCCCGGCCTGCGCGGCGAACGGCGAGGCGGCGCCGAGGGTGAACAGCGCCGCCCCCAGCGGGGGGCCGGCGAGCTGGTTGACCGTCACGAACCCGGTCTGGACGCGGGCGTTCGCCACGGCCAGGTCGTCGCGCCCGACCAGCATCGGCAGCAGCGTGCTCGCGGTGTTGTCGGCGAACACCTCGCAGGTGGCGAGCAGGAACAGGGCCCCCAGGACGAGCGGGACCGTGGCGTGGCCGGTCGCGACGACCGCCGCCAGCGCGACCAGCAGCACCGCACGGGCCACGTCGACCGTCACGACGATCAGCCGCCGGTCGGCCCGGTCGGACAGCACCCCGGCGCTGAGGCCGAACAGCAGCGGCGGCAACCACGCCGCCAGCGCCGCCAGGGCGACGGGGAACGCGTCGCGGGTCAGTGACGCCACGAGCAGGGGACCGGCCGCCAGGGCCAGCCCGTCACCCAGGTTGCTCGCCCAGCTGGAGGCGATGAGCCAGCGGAACCCGGTGCCGAGCCGCCGGGGCAGGACGGTCTCCACGACCCGGGCGGCGGTGCTCACCCGGGCACGCTGCCACACCCCCGCCGTCCCCGGCCATGCCGTTTCCGCCCCGCCGCGATCGAGGAACCCTGTACCGCGATCAAGGAACCCTGTACCGCGATCAAGGAACGTCGTCCGCCGAGGAGGGGCGGGCGTCCTTGATCGCCGCGGAGGATTCCTTGATCGCCGTGGTCAGGAGGCGCGGCGGGCGGAGCGTCGGCCGGCGCGGGCCTTGAGGTAGTCGTCGACGACGTACTGCCCGAGCCGGTCGGGGCTGGGGGACAGCACGCGCCCACCGTTGCGGCGGGCCACGGCGTCGACGAACCGGCGCAGGCCGGGGTCCTCGCCCAGCATGAACAGGTTGATCGTCGCGCCGAACCGGGTGAGCAGGTCCACCTCGTGGACCGTGGCCCGGATCGTCTCGGGCGTCGGCGGCCACTGGAACACGGCCTGGGGCGTGCCGTACGAGTCGTCGAGGTGCGCCGTCGGTTCGCCGTCGGTGATGACGAGGACGACGGGTTCGGCGTCGGGGTGCCGGCGCACGTGCCGGCGGGCGATGCTCAGGGCGTGCTGCAGGTTGGTGCCCTGCACGAAGTCGGGTTCGACCTCGGCCAGTTCCCCGACGGTCATGGGCGCCGCGTGCAGGCCGAACCCGATGATCTGCAGCTCGTCGTAGGGGAACTTCGTCGCGATGAGGTGCGAGAGGGCGAGCGCCGTCTCCTTCATGGGGCCCCAGCGCCCCTCGGCGGCCATCGAGAACGACAGGTCGACGCACAGCGCCACGGCGGCACCGGCCCGGCGTTCGGTCTCGACGACCTCGAAGTCCTCCCAGGACAGCTTCACCGCCCCGCCGGAGGCGGTGCCGCGCTTGAGGGCGTTGGAGACGGTGCGCACGACGTCGAGGGGTTGCTCGTCGCCGAACTGCCAGCGCCGGGTGGCGCCCGTGGGTTCGCCGCCCGACCCGGCGTCGGTGTTCTCGTGGTCGCCGCGGCCACCGGTGTCCAGCCGGCCGAGGACCTCCTGCAGCGCGGTCTGCCCCAGGCGTCGCAACGCCTTGGGGGAGAGCGTGAGTCCTTCGGAGTTCCGCGTCAGCCAGCCCTGCCGCTGCAGTTCGCGCTCGAGTTCGCGCAGGCGCCGCAGGTCGTCGGCGGCGCCGCGGCCGAGCTGGCGTTCCAGCGCCTCGACGTCGACGTCGTCGAGGGTCGCGCCGGGGTGCTCCTGGCCGAGGGAGTCGAGCAGGTCGTCGAGCTCGGAGATGTCCTGCAGGGCGTCGGCGGCCTCGCCGTACCCCAGCGGCTCGTCCCCGCGGCCGCGGACGCGCTCACCCCGGGAGAAGTCGAGGTCGGGCCGCAGGGCGCGCAGGTTGTCGTTGAGCTGGGCCATCTGCGCCTGCAGGTCGACGTCGGAACCCATCGCCTGCTGCATGAGCGAGGACAGTTCCTCGCGCTGCTGCGCGGACAGGGACCGCATCAGCCGGGAGGCCGCGGCGGCGCGGCGGGCGAGGGCGTCGACGAGGTCGTCGAGGGTCTCCACCCCCTCCTCGCCGAGGGTGTCCCCGTGCTTGTCCATGAACTCGGCGAAGTCCTCGGGGGTGTCCTCGCCGCGGGCCTTCTTGGCCAGCAGGTCGTTGAGGTCGCTCATCATGTCCTTGAGCGCCTGCATCGTCTCGGGGCTGCCGTTCTGCAGGGCGTCCTTCATGCCCTTGAACTGCTGGCCCACGACGTCCTCGCGCAGCGCGTCGAGGATCTGCTGGTACTGCTGCCGCGCCTGCTCCGAGGTCCAGGGGTAGTCCTCGAGGTCGCGCACGGCCTGCGCGGTGGAGCGGGGCAGGGCGTCGAGGCGGGCCTCGGCGAAGCGGGCGTCGTCGCCGTCGCGGCCGGCGAGCTCCTCGCGCTCGGCGGCCAGCGCCTGGTCGAGCTGGGCGCGGGCCTTGGTCAGGGCGCCGTCGAGGTCGCCGCGGCGGGCGGCCTCGCGGCGCATCCGGGCCGCGCGGGCCCGCAGGTCGTCCAGGCCGGAGCGGCCGTCCGGGCCGTTGCGCAGGAGGTTGCGCAGGGCCTCGCGCAGCGAGCCGCCGCCCAGGACCTCCCGGCCGACCTCGTCGAGGGCGGCGCGGACGTCGTAGGGCGGGGCCAGCGGGTCGGGTCCGCCCGCCCACTCGCCGTACCGGTACCGACCGCCCCGTCGCCTGCTCCACGCGTCACGTGCCACGACGGCGACGCTACGTCGGCTCCCGCGGGCACGCCACGGGGTTGCCCCGTCGATCCGTCGCCCCCGCGGGAAAGGTCATGACAGTTTGTCTGGACAAAGGTGGGTCGAGGAGTGGCATGATGCTCCCCGATCGCACCGTGGCGGGGTTCGTCCCGCCGCCGACGTCCGAGGAGGGCCTCCGTGACCACCACCACCGCCAGCACCACCGCCGACGCCGGTGCGGCCGAGCTGCCGCACGTGACGCACTGGATCGCCGGTGCCGCCACGGCCGGTTCCGGTGACCGCACGGCGGACGTGTACGACCCCGCGACGGGCAAGCGCACCAAGACCCTGGGCCTGGCCTCCGGCGAGGACGTCGAGGCCGCGGTCGCCGCCGCCAAGGCCGCCTTCCCCGCCTGGCGCGACACCTCCCTGGCCCGGCGCACCACGATCCTGTTCAAGTTCCGCGAGCTGCTCAACGCCCGCAAGCCCGAGCTGGCCGAGATCATCACCGCCGAGCACGGCAAGGTCCTGTCCGACGCCCTGGGCGAGGTCTCGCGCGGTCAGGAGATCGTCGAGCTGGCCTGCGGCATCAACCACCTCGTCAAGGGCGCGTTCACCGAGAACGCCTCCACCAAGGTCGACGTCTTCTCCATCCGCCAGCCGCTGGGCGTCGTCTCGATCATCTCCCCGTTCAACTTCCCCGCGATGGTCCCGATGTGGTTCTTCCCCATCGCCATCGCCGCGGGCAACACCGTCGTCCTCAAGCCCAGCGAGAAGGACCCCTCGGCGGCGAACTTCATCGCCCAGCTGTGGAAGGACGCGGGCCTGCCCGACGGGGTGTTCAACGTCCTGCACGGGGACAAGGTCGCCGTCGACGGGCTGCTGACCCACCCCGACGTGGCCGCGGTCTCCTTCGTCGGCTCCACCCCGATCGCGCAGTACGTGTACGAGACCGGCACGAAGCACGGCAAGCGCGTGCAGGCCCTGGGCGGGGCGAAGAACCACATGCTGGTCCTGCCCGACGCCGACCTGGACCTGGCCGCCGACGCCGCCGTCAACGGCGGGTTCGGCTCGGCCGGGGAACGCTGCATGGCGGTCTCGGCCCTGGTCGCGGTCGACTCCGTCGCCGACGAGCTCATCGCCAAGATCAAGGAGCGGGTGGCGACCCTGCGCACCGGCGACGGCCGCCGCGGCTGCGACATGGGCCCGCTGGTCACCGGCCCGCACCGCGACAAGGTCACCGGCTACGTCGACGCGGGTGTGGCCGAAGGCGCCGAGCTCGTCATCGACGGCCGCGAGGTCGTCCCGGACGGTGACGCCGACGGGTTCTGGCTCGGCCCGACCCTGTTCGACAAGGTCGGTACGGACATGTCCATCTACACGGACGAGATCTTCGGGCCGGTCCTGTCCGTGGTCCGCGTCTCGGGCTACGACGAGGGCCTGGAGCTCATCAACGCCAACCGCTACGGCAACGGCGTGGCGATCTTCACCAACGACGGCGGCGCGGCGCGCAAGTTCCGCAACGAGGTCCAGGTCGGCATGATCGGCATCAACGTGCCCGTCCCGGTGCCGGTGGGGTACTTCTCCTTCGGCGGCTGGAAGCAGTCGCTGTTCGGCGACAGCCACGCCCACGGCACCGAGGGCGTGCACTTCTTCACCCGCGGCAAGGTCGTCACCGAGCGCTGGCTGGACCCCTCCCACGGGGGCCTGAACCTGGGCTTCCCCCAGAACGACTGACCCGCACCCGGCCGCTCCCCGTCACTGCAGGTGGTGACCGGGAGCGGCCGGGGGAGTGCTCAGGCCGGCTGCAGCGCGGCGGGCGCCTTCTCGCGCACGAGAGCGTAGAGCACGACCGAGACGGCCATGACGGCGGCGGCGACGAACACGGCCAGGACCCAGTCACCCGTCGCGTCGCGCAGCAGCCCGCCGACCACCGGGCTGGCGACGGCGCCGATCTCGGCCACGAGGTTGAAGATCCCGAACACCGAGCCGCGGTCGGCCGCGTCCACCAGGTCGCCCGTGATGCTGTGCACGATCGGCTGCAGGGCGTTGAAGAACAGGCCGGCGGTGAACAGCACGCCCCCCATCATCCACAGCGACGGGTGCCCGGAGGCGATGGTGAGGCCGAAGGCGGCCGCCAGCAGCGCGTGCGCCGCGGCACAGGCGATGGCCAGGGGTTTGCGGCCCCGCCCGCGGCGGACCTGCCGGTCCGCGAGCCAGCCGCCGACGGGCATGCCGACGATCCCCGCGCCCGCGTTGAACGCCGCGGTCAGCGACGCCGTGAGCAGCGAGCTGCCGGACACCTCCCGGACGATCTCGACGGACCAGAAGCTGAAGAACCACAGGTTCCACATCACCGCGATGAACGCCGTGTAGACGAGCCACGCGTCGCGGCTCAGCAGGGCCCGCCCGGGCGTGCCGCGGACGTTCTCGCGCGAGACCTGCCGCACCACCCAGGCGATCATCAGCGCCGCCAGCACCCCGGAGCCGACGGCGGTCAGCCAGGACGGCCAGCCGAACTCCTCGGAGAGCAGGAACAGCACGACGATCGCGGCGAAGACGGGGGCGGAGTGCAGCGCGAGCCGGCCCGCCGGGCGGCCCAGGCGCAGCGGTCGGCCGCTCTCGCGGGTGAAGAAGCGCCGGCTGAGCAGGCCCACGACGAGGGTCGCCGCGCCGCAGACGTACAGCGGCATCGCCCAGGCGTGGCCGCCGAGCCCCACCGCGGTCCCGAGGTCGATGAGCCAGGGCGTGGCAACCAGCCCGATGGTCAGCCCCACGGTGAGCCCGCTGGCGACGACGCCGAGGCCCAGCGTGCGCCGGTGCGGCGGGGTGGTGGCGATGACCAGGGTCCGGTCGTTGGAGTAGAAGACCCCCTCGCCGAGACCGGTCAGCACCCGGGCCGCGACGAAGGCGACGAGCCCGGTCACCACGCCGGACAGCACGGTGGTCAGACCGGCCCAGACCAGGCTGACGACGAGCATGTCGCGGTGCCCGAAGCGGTCGCCGAGGCGCCCGCCGGCGTACTGGGTGAGCATGTAGCCGGTGAAGAACATCGACCCGACGAGCCCGCCGATGGTGGCCGGGTTCGCGGCGTCCCCGATGAACCCGGCCCGCTCGGAGATCATCCAGGAGACGATCGGGCCCGTGACGGTGCGGTCGGCGTAGCTGACGACCCAGCCGAGGAAGAGGAAGACCCACACGCGGGTGTGGAGCGGGCCGCCCCCCGACCGGGACAGCCGCAGGGAGGCCGACGTGCCTCCGGTGACCTGGCTCATGCGTCCTCCTCGACGACGGCCGCACCGCGCGACGTCGCGCGGAGCATGCGGGTGCACAGCGACGGAAAGCGCTTGCCTCATGAAACTAGGACGCCACCGGTCACAGGTCAAGGAGCCGCCCCGCGGCTCCGTCGCGACGGGCCGTGCGCCCTCCCGCCCGGTCCTGGCGGGAGGACAGGGCTTCCCCACGCGGGACACGGGGTGCGCACCGACACTGGAGCGGTGCGCACCCTCCTCCGCCCCGGGTGGCTGTCGGCCCGCGGCACCGACCTGGCGGTCCTCTACGTCCTGACCGTCCTGGTCGTCTTCGTCGGCGTCCACCGCGGGACGCCCCGCGAGCAGTACGAGTACGTCCAGGGAGCCAGCACGAACGTCGACAACCTGCGGCACTCCCCGTTCCGGGTGCTCGTCGCGTCCTCGGTCGTCATCCCGCACGCTACGGGGCTCGTGATCCTGCTCCCGCTCGTCGTGGCCCTCGTCGCCGTCCAGCGCTGGCTGGGGCGGCTGGCGACGATCGTCGTGTTCGGCGTCGGCCACGTCGGGGCGACGCTGTTCGTCGCGGTCGTCATCGCCGCCGGCCTCACCCACGGCCGGCTCGACCCGGGCGTGGCCCACGCCCCGGACGTCGGCGTCAGCTACGGGATGGCGTGCCTGTTCGGGCTGCTGGCGGCCCGCGTCCCGCGCCGCCCGCGGTTCCCCTACTGCGTGCTGCCGGTGGCGGGACTGGTGGCCGTCCTGCTGATCGCCCCCGACTTCACCGCCGTCGGGCACCTCGTGGCCTTCGTCGTGGGCCTGGGACTGGCCCAGGTCGCGCACCGGGCCGCGACCTCCGCCGTGGCCGCAGCCGCGGCCGGGGGAGGACGGGACGCCTCCGCCCGGCCGGTGCCGGCCCGCGCTCAGCTGCCGTAGACCGTGCGGCCGTCGTCGAGGACGAGCTTGTCCAGGCGCCGGGTCAGGTGCAGGGACTCCAGGACGAACTCCACGCCCGACGCGGCCCGCCCGGGCGTGGCGTCGGCCAGCCCGAGCCGGTCCAGGACCTGCGCGAGCCCGGCGACGGTCCCCACCTGCTCCAGCAGCCGTTCGGCCGGGACCAGGTCGCCGGTCTCGATGGTCCGGCCGCCGGTGACGAGCTCGGAGAACCCGGACAGCTCCGCCCCGCCCAGCAGGGACCGGTAGGTCTCGGCGATCGCGGTGCGCAGCAGGTGCTCCAGGACCTCGATCTCACGGCCCTCCTCGCCCTGCTCGAACTCGACCTTGCCGCCCAGGACGCTGACGACGGTGTGCAGGTCGCCCACGCGCGCCACCGGCGCGGTGACCTCCCCCGACAGCGCGTGCCGGCGCAGGGCCGCCGCCGAGACGGTCTCGGCCGCCGCGATGGAGAAGCGCGCCGAGACGCCCGAGGCGGGGTCGACGGCCGGGGACTCGCGCACGCCCCGGGTGAACCGCGCGATGACCTCCAGCAGGTGCTCGGGCACCTCGGCGACCGTGGCGGCCTCCTGTCGGACGAGGTCGACCTCCAGGGACAGCTCCAGCGGGTAGTGGGTGCGGACCTCGGCGCCGAACCGGTCCTTGAGCGGGGTGATGATCCGCCCGCGGTTGGTGTAGTCCTCGGGGTTGGCGCTGGCCACCAGCAGCAGGTCCAGCGGCAGCCGCAGCTGGTACCCGCGGACCTGGATGTCGCGCTCCTCCAGCACGTTCAGCAGGGAGACCTGGATGCGCTCGGCGAGGTCGGGCAGCTCGTTGATCGCGAAGACGCCGCGGTTGGTGCGGGGCACGAGGCCGAAGTGGATGGTCTCGGGGTCGCCCAGGGCACGGCCCTCGGCGACCTTGACGGGGTCGACGTCGCCGATGAGGTCGCCGACGGACGTGTCCGGCGTGGCGAGCTTCTCGCCGTAGCGCAGCGAGCGGTGCAACCAGGCCACGGGCAGGTCCTCGCCCTCCTCGCGCACGCGGCGGCGGGAGGCGGGGGTCAGCGGCGCGTAGGGGTGCTCGTTGAGCTCTGAGCCCTCGATGACGGGGGTCCACTCGTCGAGCAGGCCGACCAGGGAGCGCAGCAGGCGGGTCTTGCCCTGGCCGCGCTCACCGAGCAGGACGACGTCGTGCCCGGCGAGCAGGGCCCGTTCGAGTTCGGGGGCCACGGTGTCCTCGTAGCCGACGACGCCGGGGAAGCGGTCCTGGCCGGCCTTCATGCGGGCGACGAGGTTGGCGCGCAGCTCGTCCTTGACGGACACGTGCTCGTGGCCGGAGGCGCGCAGCGCGCCGAGGGTGCGGGGCAGGTCGGCGGGGGGTTCGAGGGGCAGCGTGGAGGTGTCGCTGGTGCTCACACGGGTGAACCTACGTCCGCTCCGCCGAGTTGGCGACGGGGTCCGGGGCGGGCCCGCGGCCCGGCCGCGGGGGCGCCCCGTGCCCGCGGTGTGGTGGAACCGTGCTCGTCCCGGCCCCCGCAGGCCCCCTGACCTGCACGGGGGCAGGATGATCCCCATGTCCGAACGCCCCCCGGGACCCGACGCGGTCCACCGTCCGTACGTCAGCCCGGCCCTGCGGACGGCCGCCGACTGGTCGTGGCGGTTCGTGATCGTCGTCGCCGGTGTCGTGCTGCTGGCCTACGGCCTCAGCTTCGTCAGCGAGATCTTCATCCCGGTGCTCATCGCCATGCTCATCACGGCGCTGCTGTCCCCGGTGGTGAACCTGCTCAACCTGCGGCTGCACGTGCCGCGGGCCGTCTCGGTGCTCGTGACGCTGCTCGTGGCCGCGGGCATCGTGGCCGGCCTGGTGACGATCGTGGGCTCGCAGGCCTCCAGCCAGTGGTCCAAGCTCGCCGACTCGGCCACCCAGGGGGTCACCGAGGTGGAGCGCTGGCTGTCCACCGGCCCGCTGCACCTGACCTCGACGGCGATCTCCGACTACGTGTCGCAGATCGAGACGGCCATCTCGGACAACAAGAACACCCTCATCGCCGGGGCCACGGGGGTCGTGTCCACGGCCGGGCACGTCGTCGCCGGGTTCTTCATCTGCCTGTTCACGTCGTTCTTCTTCCTGCTGGAGGGGCGCCGGATCTGGTCCTGGCTGCTGCACCTGCTGCCCGTCCCGGCCCGCGACCCGCTCGACGACGCCTCCCGGCAGTCGTGGGTGACGCTGACGCACTACATGCGGGCCACGATCATCGTGGCCTTCGTCGACGGCCTCGGCGTGGCGATCGGCGCGGCGGTCCTGAAGGTGCCCCTGGCGACGTCGCTGGGGCTGCTGGTCTTCCTCGGCGCCTTCATCCCGATCGTCGGTGCGCTGCTGTCGGGGACGGTGGCCGTGCTCGTCGCCCTCGTCGCCCACGACTTCGTGACCGCCCTGATCATGCTGGGCGTGGTGATCCTCGTGCAGCAGGTCGAGTCGCACCTGCTGCAGCCGTTCCTCATGGGGCGCGCGGTGGCGGTCCACCCGCTGGCCGTCATCCTGGCCGTCGCGGGCGGGGCGACCGTCTTCGGCATCGTCGGGGCCCTGTTCGCGGTGCCGCTGGTGGCGGTGCTCAAGACCGGGGTCGGGGCGCTGGCCCGTGGTGGCCGCCCCAGCGAGGAGGTCCGCCAGATCGAGGACTCCGACGCCCCGCTGGCCCCGGACACCCCCGCGCCCAACGACGCCACCGAGCACGAGCGGCCCGTCGCCGGTGACGGGGAGCTGCGGCGCTAGCCGGCAGGTACGTGGTGGCGCGGCGCTCGGGGACCGGGCGCCGCGCCACCGCGCGCCCGGAGCGGGCGCTCAGCCGGTGTACGGCTCGGAGCTGACGACCTTGACGGGGAAGACCTTGCCGTTGGGGGCCGTGTACTGGACCTCGTCACCGGGCTTGTGGCCCAGGATGGCCGAACCGAGCGGGGACTTCTCGGAGTAGACGTCGAGACCGGCGGCGTCGCCCATCTCCCGGCTGCCGAGCAGGAACCTCATCTCGTCGCCCGCCAGTTCCACGGTCACGACGTGCCCGAGGGAGACCTCGCCCGCGGCGGACACCGGGGCGTCGCCGACCTGGGCGGTCTCCAGCAGGTGGCGCAGCTGCCGGATGCGCAGCTCCTGCTTGCCCTGCTCCTCCTTGGCCGCGTGGTAGCCGGCGTTCTCCTTGAGGTCGCCCTCCTCGCGCGCCTGCTCGATGCGCTTGGCCAGTTCCGTGCGGCCTTCACCGGCGAGGTGCTCGTACTCGGCCTTGAGGCGGTCGTAGGCGTCCTGCGTCAGCCACGTGGTGCTGCCGGTGGTCGTCTCGCTCACGGTCTGCTCCCTGTCACGTACCTCCCGGGAGGCCTCCTGCCCCCCGGCGCAAAAAACCGAGTCGCCCGGCCCCGCGACCGCGGGAGCGAGCGACTCGAAAGGACAAGCCTAGCCCCGAAAGGCTCAGGAGGACACCGCCGAACAGGACTCGACCCCGACGGTGACGGCCCTCGACGTGGTCCTGACCTGCACCGTCTCCTCCACGTCCCTCTCGGGCGAGGCGGGCACGTCCACCTGCAGCAGGCCGACCTCGGAGGAGGAGTCGTCCAGCGCGTGCACCTGGCAGCGCACGGCCGTCCCGGGGTCGCGGGTCACGCTGAACCGGATCTGCGCCGTCCGGTCGTCGAGGACCTCGTGGCTGATCTCGGTGTACGAGGGCCCCTGGGACTGCGCGACCGCCAGCCACACGCCGTACGCCAGGACGAGCGCGGCCCCCACGACCGCGGCGGCGAGCCGCGCCGGGCGCCGGTACCACGGCGGCCCGCTGCGCGGCGGGCGACGGCCGTACCGGGCGGCGAGGACGTCGGGGTCCAGGGGCCGGTCGGCGGGTCGAGGGACGTCCCGGGGGGCCTGGGGGCTGCTCACGAGGTCGGGGCTCCTGCTGCGGGGGCGGGCGGGTCGAGGGCGGTGCTCGGTGGGCGCCGCGGATCGGCGAGGATGGACCCCGATGGTCGCACCCCCGCCGCGGGGGTGACGACGGCAGACCTGTGTGAGAGGAGCCACGGTGGCGGAGACGTTGCGGCTGATGGCCGTGCACGCCCACCCGGACGACGAGTCCAGCAAGGGTGCGGCGTCGATGGCCAGGTACGTGGCCGAGGGCGTCGAGGTGCTCGTCGTGTCGTGCACGGGCGGGGAGCGCGGGGACGTGCTCAACCCCCGGCTGAAGGAGAACGCGTCGCTGCTGCGCGACATGGGGGAGTACCGCCGGCACGAGATGGCCGAGGCCGCCCGCATCCTCGGGGTGCAGCACCGCTGGCTGGGCTACGTCGACTCCGGGCTGCCCGAGGGGAATCCGCTGCCGCCGCTGCCGGCGGGCTGCTTCGCGCTGACGCCCGAGCAGTTCACCGTCGACGCTCTCGTGCACGTCGTGCGCGAGTTCCGCCCGCACGTCATGACGACGTACGACGAGTCCGGCGGCTACCCGCACCCGGACCACATCATGACCCACACGGTGTCCCTGGCGGCCTTCCACGCCGCCGCCGACCCCGAGCGGTTCCCCAAGGCCGGCGAGGCCTGGCGGACGTCGAAGCTCTACTACCACGCCAGCTTCTCGCGCGACCGGATGCGCACCTTCCACGAGGCGCTCATCGCCCAGGGCAAGGAGTCGCCCTTCGCGGAGTGGATGAAGCGCATCGCGGAGGAGGAGCCCGGCAAGCGCACCGAGCTGGAGATCACCACGCGCGTGGAGTGCGGGGAGTTCTTCGAGACGCGCGACCGGGCGCTGCTCGCGCACGCCACGCAGATCGACCCCGACGGCTGGTTCTTCGGCGTCCCCCTGGACCTGCAGCGCGAGCTGTGGCCGACCGAGGACTTCCACCTCGCCATCAGCCACGTGCCCACGACGACGCCCGAGACCGACCTGTTCGCGGGGCTGCGGCCGTGATCACGTCGTTCCTGCTGGCCACGGTGACTCCCTCGGCGACCGCGACCCCGAAGGTCGACGCCGACCTCGTCACCCCGGGGCTGAAGGGCTTCCTGATCCTCTTCGTGCTCGCGGTGGCCGTGTACTTCCTGGGGCGCAGCATGGCCCGCCGCATCCGGCGGGTGAACCTCGAGGCGCGCGCCGAGGCCGAGGCGAAGGCCGAGGCCGAGGCCGAGGCTCGGGAGCGCAGCGGCCCTCAGGGCTGAGTCAGGGCTGGGGGACGGCCGTCGTGGAGCCCGGCCGCGCGAGGTGCTCCTCGACCGCGGCCAGGACCGCGACGGCCCGCGCCGCGTTCGCCGCGTCCAGCGGGTCCGGCTCACCCGTGCGCGCGGCCTCGCGCAACCGGTCCACGGCCCGGCCGAACCCCTCCTGCGGGGTGCCGCCGAAGCGCGGCAGGTCGTGCCGGCCGCCCGGGCCCCAGACCGTCGCGAACGACCCGCCGGTCCCCACCGGGGCCGTCAGGGTCAGCGCCAGCGCCGTGCCGGCCCCGTTCGCGTGCTCCAGGGCCACGGTCACCGCGTCGCGCGGGCCCCGGGCCGCCGCGAGGCGCTCGACGTCGCCGAACAGGTCGTGGACGACGCTCAGGGCGTGCGGTCCGGTGTCCCACAACCCGCCGCGCTCGCGCCGCCAGGCCGAGCCCGCGTAGGGGTTGCCCGGGGCGTCGATGGTGCCCGCCCAGCGGAACACCCCGCCCTCCCACGGGCCGTGCTCGGCCGCCAGCGCGCGCATCCCGTCCAGCCAGCCGGTGATGTCGGGCTGGAACAGGTACGTGAGGTACTCCACCGAGGCGACCGCGTTGCGCTGCACCGCCTCCACCACCCGCACCGCGTCCTCCAGCGAGGTCGCGAGGGGTTTGTCCAGCAGCAGGTGCCGGCCCGCGTCCGCGGCGCGCACCGCGACGTCGGCCTGCACGTCCGGCGGCAGCGCCACCGTCACGGCGTCGACGTCGGCGAGCAGGTCGTCGAGGTCGGCGTAGGCGCGGGTCCCGTGCTCCTCGGCGGCCGCCCGGGCGTGGCCGGGGTCGCGGCCCCAGAAGCCGACGAGCTCGACGTCGGGGTGCGCGCGCAGCGCCGCGCCGTGGGTGGTGCGGGCCCAGTGCCCGGTGCCGAGGACGCCGAACCGGGTGGGGGTGCTCACGCGGACGACGCTACCGGGCTGCCCGCGGGTGCGGTGGGCTACCGTCCTGGGCGTGATCGAGGCGGGCTCGCGGCGCAGGAACCAGCCCGCCCCGCCGCACGTGGTCTGCGAGGCGCTGGTGCACCCCGACCGCGACCCGGCGCGGCCCTGGCTGGACCTGCGCCCCGACGAGGTCCGGCCCGAGGTGGTGGACCTCGACGCCCCGCACCTCGTCGTCTGGTCCTCGCTGTGGCCCGTGCGCCCCGACGCCCGGCTGCGCTTCGACCTGCCCTGGGACGCCGGGCACCAGGGGACCGACCTGCGCTGGACCCTGTTCGTCGCCGGCGAGCTGCCGGGTCCGTCGCTGCTCGGGCACCTGCGCCGTCGGGTGCAGCAGCTGATCAACGCGGACCTGCGGTACTCCTTCGGGCAGTGAGGAACCCGCGGCGCTCGTGTCCGTGGTGATCGCGTCCCGGGTGTCCGGGGTCCGGACCCCGTGACACGGTGGTCCCGTGCCCAACCGCCTCGCCCGCTCCACCAGCCCCTACCTGCTCCAACACGCCGACAACCCCGTCGACTGGCAGGAGTGGGGCGCCGAGGCGTTCGCCGAGGCCCGCCGCCGCGACGTGCCCGTCCTCGTCTCCACCGGGTACGCGGCCTGCCACTGGTGCCACGTCATGGCCCACGAGTCCTTCGAGGACGAGGCCACCGCCACCGAGATGAACGCCTGGTTCGTCAACGTCAAGGTCGACCGCGAGGAACGCCCCGACGTCGACGCCGTCCACATGGCCGCCACGACCGCGATGACCGGGCAGGGCGGCTGGCCCATGACGACGTTCTGCACCCCCGACGGGCAGGTCTTCTACGCCGGGACGTACTTCCCGGACCGCCCGCACCCGCAGCTGCCCTCCTTCCGGCAGGTGCTCGCCGCCGTCAGCGAGGCGTGGCGGGAACGCCGGGAGGAGGTCCTCGCCTCCAGCGAGCGGATCGCGGCGGCGCTCGCGGCCATGGTCCCCGCGTCCGGCGCGGTCCCGGGGCCCGACGACCTCGAGGCCGCCGTGGCGCGGCTGGCCGCCGAGGAGGACGTGGTCCACGGGGGCTTCGGCGGGGCCCCGAAGTTCCCGCCGTCGATGGTGTGCGAGTTCCTGCTGCGGCACGCCGCCCGCACCGGCTCGCCCGTCGCGGCCGGTCTGGTGCAGCGGACCCTGACCGCCATGGCCCGCAGCGGCACCGCCGACCAGGTCGGCGGGGGCTTCGCCCGCTACGCCGTCGACGCCGGCTGGGTCGTCCCGCACTTCGAGAAGATGCTGTACGACAACGCCCTGCTGGCACGGGTCTACCTGCACTCCTGGCGCGCGACGGGTGACGCCGAGCACCGCCGCGTCGCCGAGCACGCCTGCGAGTTCCTGGTCCGCGACCTGCGCACCCCGCAGGGCGCCTTCGCCGCCTCGCTGGACGCGGACACCCCGGTGCCGGACGCCGACGGGCACGTCCGGGCCGTCGAGGGGGCCACCTACGTGTGGACCCCGGGCGACCTCGTCGAGGTCCTCGGCCTCGACGACGGGCCGTGGGCCGCGGAGCTGCTGGGGGTCACCGAGGCCGGGACGTTCGAGCACGGCACCTCCACCGCGCGACTGACGCGGGACCCCGGGCCGGAGGTGGAGCGCTGGGAACGGGTCCGCGAACGCCTCGCCGCCGCCCGCGCGGACCGTCCCCAGCCGGCCCGCGACGACAAGGTCGTGCTGGCCTGGAACGGGCTGGCGGTCGCGGCGCTGGCCGAGGCGGGGGCGCTGCTGGAGCGGCCCGACCTGCTGCTCGCCGCGCACGAGGCGGCCGGGTTCCTGCTCGACGTCCACCGCGTCGACGGGTCCTGGCGGCGCGTGTCCCGGGACGGCGTCGTGGGCCGGCCCGCGGCGGTGCTGGAGGACCTCGCCGACCTCGCCGAGGGGCTGCTCGCCCTGCACGCCGCGACGGGGGAGCGGCGGTTCTTCGACGTCGCCCTCGAACTGGGGCAGGAGGTCCTCGCCCGGTTCCGCGGTGAGGACGGGTTGCTCGACGTCGCCGACGTCGACCCCGCCCTGTCGGCCGCGCGCGCCGGGGCGGGCTCCCCGTCCGACCCCTCCGACGGCGCGACGCCGTCGGGGGGCTCCGCGGCGGCGGGGGTGCTGCTCACGCTCGGGGCGCTGACCGGTGAGGCACGCTTCCGGGACGCCGCCGTGGCGGCGCTGGGGGCCGCGGGGGCGGTCGCCGCGGCCTCGCCCCGGTTCGCGGGGTGGGGCCTGGCCGTCGCCGAGGCCCTCGCGGACGGGCCGCGCGAGGTGGCCGTCATCGGTGCGTCGGCGGACGCGGGGACGGCCGCGCTGCACCGGGTCGCGCTGGCCGGGACGGCCCCCGGGCTCGTGGTGGCGCGCGGCGTGCCCGGCGACGCGGTCCCGGAGCTGCTGGCCCAGCGCGACCTCGTGGGCGGTCTGGCCGCGGCGTACGTGTGCCGCGGGCAGGTGTGCGAGGTGCCGACGACGTCTCCGCAGGACCTGGCCGCCGCGGTGGGCGCACGCGGGGAGTGAGGCGGGAGGTCAGGCGGGGGCTCAGGCGGCGAGGGAGTACGTGGCCAGGGAGATCCCCACGTAGTGCGCCGCGAACGCGACGACTGTGAACGCGTGGAACACCTCGTGGAAGCCGAACCACCGCGGGCTCGGGTTCGGCCGCTTCGTCCCGTAGGCGACGGCCCCGAGGGAGTACAGCAGCCCGCCCACGACGACCAGCACCGCGACCGCGGTCCCGCCGCCGCGGGCGAAGTCGCCCAAGTAGCCCACCGCCACCCAGCCCAGGGCCAGGTACACCGGGGTGTACAGCCAGCGCGGGGCGCCGATCCAGAACACGCGGAACGCGATCCCGGCCAGCGCACCCGCCCACACGATCGTCAGCAGCCCCCGCGCCTCGGCGGCCGGCAGCGTCGTCACCGCCAGCGGGGTGTAGGTGCCGGCGATGATGAGGAAGATGTTGCTGTGGTCCATCCGGCGCAGCACGCCGGCCCACCGCGGTGACCAGTCCCCGCGGTGGTACACCGCGCTCGTGCCGAACAGCAGGGCCGCGGTGGTCGTGAAGACCGCCGCGGCCCAGCGGGCGCTCGTCGTCGGGGCCAGGCACACCAGCACGACACCGGCGGCCAGCGCCGCCGGGAACGTGCCGGCGTGCAGCCAGCCGCGCAGCCTGGGCTTGACCGCGGCCAGGGCCGCGCGGGGCAGGTCGGTCTCCACGACCCGACCGTAACCGTCGCGGCTGCGCCCCGGACACCTACCGCGGTACTACCCCGCGAGGGTGGCGTTCATGTTCTTCGCGAACTCCTCGGGCGTGATGGCGAGCCCGAACAGCTTCTCGATGTTGTCCAGCAGCGTCTCGGCCTGCGTCGGCGACAGCGCCTGGTCCCAGGACTGCTGGAAGACCTTCGCGCCCGAGGCCGTGTCGTAGATGAACTTCAGCCAGTCGGCGTCGTCGGACCCGCTGAACTCGCTGTCCGAGCCGTTGACGATCGGGACGGCCCCGGACTCCACCCACGCCTTGACGGTGGCGTCGGTGACCAGACCCTCGGCGAGGAACTTCTTCGCCGCCGTCTTGGCCTCGTCGCTGGCCTTGGAGGACAGCGCGTAGTAGGAGGACGGGTTGCCGACGGTGTCGGTCGGGTCCCCCTTGCCGCCCGTCACGGTCGGGAACGACGACCACGCCAGGTTGCCGCCGGTCACGAAGTCGCCGCCGTCGCTCTTCATCGACGAGTACGTCCACGCCCCGTGCAGCATCATCGCCGCCTTGCCCGAGTACAGCAGCGCCTGGTCGGCGTTGGAGTCGGCCGTGATCGAGGCGAACCCGTTGATGAAGCCCTTGGCCTTGACCAGGTCCTGCACCTTGGTCAGCGCGGTGATGGAGTCCGGGTGCGACCACGCGTCGGGCTTGCCCTGGTAGATCGAGTCGAACAGCTCCGAGCCGCCGATGCGGTCGTAGAGGAACTCCAGCCACATCATGTTCGTCCAGCGCGACTGCCCGCCCAGGGAGAACGGCGCGATGCCCGCGGCGTTGAACTTCGGGACCAGGGCCATGACGTCGTCCCAGGTCGTGGGCAGCTCCGCCCCCACCTGCTGGAACAGCTTCTTGTTGTAGAACATGACGATCGGGGAGACGTTCTCGCACGGGACGGCGTAGATCTTGTCGTCGACCGTGGCGGCCCCGAAGGCGCTCGCGAACAGCTTGTCCTTCAACGCCGCGTTGTCGGCGAAGAACGACGTGAGGTCCTCGACCTGGCCGTTCTTCACGTAGTCACGCAGCCCGCCGCCGCCCCAGGTCCAGATGATCGTGGGGCTCTGGTTGGCGCCGATGGCCGTGCGGATCTTCGTCTTGAAGGCGTCGTTCTGGTACGTCGACACCGTCAGCTTGGAGTCGGGGTTGGCCTTGTTGAAGGCGTTGACCGAATCCGTGCGGATGCCCTCGGCGGGCTGACCGGTGAGGATCCAGATCGTGGCGGCGCCACCGCCGCCGCCACCCGAGCCCGAGCTGCCGGCCGGGCCGGAGTCCCCGCAGGCGGCGAGGGCGGTGCCGACCAGCGGCGCGGACAGGGCCAGGGCCAGGAGCGATCGGCGAGAGGTCGTGGCGGACATGCGGTTCCTCCGGGACGAGCCGCGTCGTCGCGGCAGCGCGGACCCCGGGCGGGGCCGGGGCCACCGACGGCGCCGTCGGTGACAAGAACTTAGGTAACCAGTGGCAACCGGTCAAGGAAGACGCCCCGTGCGGCGTCCGACCGTGTCGGGCCCGGGTATAGCGTGAGCGCCGATGGGCCTCCGCGATCTCCTCTACGGCGCGTACGGGCGGCGGCTGGAACGGTCGCTGGACCCCGACGTGCTGCCCCGCCACGTGGGCATCATCCTCGACGGCAACCGCCGCTGGGCCAAGGCCTTCGGCGCCCCCAGCTCCCACGGCCACCGCGCCGGGGCGGACAAGGTCGTCGAGGTCATGGGCTGGTGCGCCGACGAGGGCATCGAGGTCGTGACCCTGTACCTGCTGTCGACGGACAACCTCAACCGTTCGGCCGACGAGCTCGAGCCCCTCATCCGGATCGTCGAGGACGCCGTCGCCCGGGTCGCGGCGACGAAGCGGTGGAAGGTGCACCCGGTCGGCTCCCTCGACCTGCTCCCCGAGCCCAGCGCGGCCCGGCTGCGCGAGCTCGCGGAGCAGACCGCGGACATCACCTCCGGGGTCGTCAACGTCGCCATCGGCTACGGCGGCCGGCAGGAGATCGCCGCCGCGGTCCGTTCGCTGCTGCGCGAGCACGCCGACCGCGGGACCTCGATGCGCGACCTCGCCGAGGTGCTCGACGTCGAGCACATCGCCGACCACCTCTACACCAAGGGCCAGCCCGACCCCGACCTCGTCATCCGTACCTCGGGGGAGCAGCGCCTGTCCGGCTTCCTGCTGTGGCAGAGCGCGCACTCTGAGTTCTTCTTCACCGAGGTGCTCTGGCCCGACTTCCGCAAGGTCGACTTCCTGCGCGCGCTGCGGTCCTACGCCGCGCGGGAGCGGCGGTACGGCGCCTGAGGCGTGACGGCACGCTGACTCCCCGGTCCCGATCAAAGGGACCGGGGATGGAGCCAGCGCGCAGCGCTGGACAACGTGCCGATTCCCACCCCGCGCCGCGCCCCAGGGAGGTCGCCCGGATGTCACCCACTCGTCACAGCCCCGCGCGTGTTCCTGCCTGCGCGCGGGGGCCGGGGGACTACCGTCGGGAGCGGACGGGGAGCAACCGCTGCCCGCCCTCGGGAGGTCACCGTGCACGCTGCCCAGCGCAGCAGGGAGGCCCGGCCCCGGGTCGCCCGCACGACGACCTGAGTCCCGGTCCGCCGCTGCTGAGGGGAGTCCGGGCGCGCACGCGCACCGGGTTCCCGAGAACGGGAGACGTTCGTGGCCACCACCTCCAGCCCCGCCGTGCCGAACACCTCCGTGTCGACCACCTCCGTGCACCCCGACCCGACCCGCCGCACGTTCGTCCTGGACACTTCCGTCCTGCTGTCCGACCCCGGCGCCCTGTTCCGCTTCGCCGAGCACGACGTCGTCCTGCCGCTGGTCGTCGTCAGCGAGCTCGAGGGCAAGCGCCACCACCCCGAGCTCGGGTACTTCGCCCGCGAGTCGCTGCGGCGCCTGGACGACCTGCGCATCGAGTTCGGGCGTCTCGACCAGCCCATGCCCGTCGGCGACCAGGGCGGGACGCTGCGCGTCGAGCTGAACCACTCCGAGGTCTCCACGCTGCCGTCGGCGCTGCGCAACGGCCCGCTGGCCACGGCCGGCGACACCCGCATCCTGGCCGTGGCCCGCAACCTGGCCGACGAAGGTCACGACGTCACCGTCGTCTCCAAGGACGTCCCGCTGCGGGTCAAGGCGTCCGCGGTCGGGCTGACCGCCGACGAGTACCGCGCCGAGCTCGCCCCCGACTCCGGCTGGACGGGCGTCGTGGAGCTCGACGCCAGCGCCGAGGACGTCGCGACCCTCTACGACGACGGCAGGCTGGACACCCCCGAGATCCGGGAGCTGCCCGCCAACACCGGTGTCGTCCTGTCCTCCCCGCGCGGGCACGCGCTGGGCCGGGTCACCGCCGACAAGCACCTGCGCGTGATCAAGGGCGACCGGGAGGCGTTCGGCGTCCGGGGCCGCTCGGCCGAGCAGCGCATCGCGCTCGACGCCCTGCTCGACTCCACCGTCAGCATCGTCTCCCTCGGTGGCCGGGCCGGGACGGGGAAGTCGGCGCTCGCGCTCGCGGCGGGTCTGGAGGCCGTCATGGAGCGCCGCGAGCACCGCAAGGTCGTGGTCTTCCGGCCGCTGTACGCCGTCGGGGGGCAGGACCTCGGGTACCTGCCCGGCACCGAGGCCGAGAAGATGGGGCCCTGGGGGCAGGCGGTCTTCGACACCCTCGAGGCGGTCGTGGACCCGCGCGTCGTCGAGGAGGTCTTCGCCCGCGGGATGCTCGAGGTCCTGCCGCTGACCCACATCCGGGGCCGGTCCCTGCACGACTCCTTCGTGGTCGTCGACGAGGCGCAGTCCCTCGAGCGCAACGTCCTGCTGACGGTCCTGTCGCGCATCGGGCAGAACTCCAAGGTCGTGCTGACCCACGACGTCGCCCAGCGCGACAACCTGCGGGTCGGTCGCCACGACGGCGTGGCGGCCGTCGTCGAGGCCCTCAAGGGCCACCCGCTGTTCGCGCACGTGACGCTGACGCGCTCCGAGCGCTCGCCGGTGGCGGCGCTCGTGACGGAGCTGCTGGCCGACTTCGGGGCGTGAGTCGACTCTTGATACGCGTGGTTCCGGCTCCGGGTTCGTGCCCAGAGCCGGAACCGGACCCGGTTCCGGTGCGTCGAAACCTCAGCCCATAGCGCGATCGGTGTGAGAAGTTCCACAAAAGTCGACAGACCGTCGCTCATTCGTGACCTCACCGTGACGAACCGGAGGGTCTGAGTTTGCCTGGACGCGGGTCCGCGGGGCAGCGTTGCCGTCCGACAGCACCTCCGAGCCCCTGGTCGACCGGCACGCCGGCCGGCCGCGGACGTCGGCCGCCCGGACGCACGACGCGTCCCGCGGCCGACCGGGTCCCACGGTGCAGCCCCCTGCGAGGGGGTTGCCACGGCCCGGCCGACGAGGTGGACAGCTCGACCGGGCGTGGGCCGGGAGAACGTCGGAAGGTTCGGCTTGCCGCCCCACCGCCCCACCGCGCCCACGGACGAGCAGACCGCTCAGACCCCTCAGGACCGGAAGACCCGCACGGCCCGTCGCCGCTGGTCGTGGATCGCCGCCCCGGGCGTCGTCGCCGTCTCGGCGTCCGTCCTCGCCGGCGCCGCCCTCACCTCGGGCCCGGCCCCCCGCGCCGAGGCCGCCGTGCCCGACCACCTCGTGGTCGCGGCCACCGCCGAGCGCCAGAGCACCACTTCGGACAACTGGTTCCAGCAGGCGGACGTCCGCGTCGCCAGCGACCAGCGCGTCGCCGCCGAGCAGGCCGCCGCGGAAGCCGCTGCGGCCGCCGAGGCCGCGCGCCTGGCGGAGGAGGCCCGGCAGGCCGCGGCCGCCGAGGCCACCCGGAACGCGCAGCGCGACCCGAGGGGCATCGCGAGGATCATGGTCGCGGACCGCGGCTGGAACGACGCGCAGTTCGGCTGCCTGGACTCGCTGTGGACCAAGGAGAGCGGCTGGGACTACACGGCCGACAACCCCTCCTCGAGCGCCTACGGGATCCCGCAGGCCCTGCCCGGCAGCAAGATGGCCTCCATCGCCGCCGACTGGGAGACCAACCCCGTCACCCAGATCACCTGGGGGCTGAACTACATCGCCAGCCGGTACGGGACCCCCTGCGGCGCGTGGTCGCACTCCAGGGCCAGCAACTGGTACTGAGCACGCCGAGCACCCGCGCAGGCGCGTGACCCCTCGGGGGGATCACGCGCCTGCGTGCATGCAACCCGTTGCGGCGCAGGGACGTTCGAAGAGCCGGCAGAGGGCGCGGGCGACGTCGTGCTCGTGCGTGACGGGTTCGGCGAACCCGGCGCGCAGGGTCGTCGTGCCATCGCCGACCGTCACCAGGACGTCGAGGCCGTAGCGGTCGGCGCCCACGACGGCCACCTCGCGCGTCTCGCGGGCCTGCTCCGCGGGCAGGGTGTCCAGGACCCAGCCGACGAGCGCGTCGCGGTGGTGGGTCTCCAGGTGCGCGACGAGGCCGTCCTCGTCGTCGTACAGCGGGTCCGGGGCGGCGGCGGTGAACTGCTCGTCCTCCAGCAGGTGCACCCCGCCGGCCGTCGTGACGCGCACGTCGGCCACCTCCAGGCGCCAGATCGAGCGCGTGGTGCCGACGTCCAGCAGGGCGCCCAGGGGGCGGACGGCGGCCGCGGTCTGGGCCACCCGGCGCTGGTCGGCAGGCAGGACCGCCTCGACCCAGCCCGTCACGCACAGCCGGGCGCGGGGCAGGGCCGCCTGCCCCGGCGGGACGTCCAGGACGTCCAGGACGGCCGGGACCCCGCGCCAGCGGGCGTCGGTCTCGAGCTCGACCAGCCTGCGGTGCACCGGGGAGCCGTCCTCGAGCAGCAGCAGCAGTCCGCCCCACGCGTCGGTGAGGTGCTGGACGGGGTGGCTCTCGGTGCGCGGTTCACCGGCCCGGCGCTGCACCGCGGTGGCCCGGGCGAAGACGTCGTCCGCGCCGGGCTGCCGCTGGTGGGGGCAGGCCGCGTCGGTGCGCGGCAGGTGCAGCGTCCCGGTGACGGTGCCCACGGCGAGCGTGCGGGCCCACTGCGCGGGCGTCGGGCGGGTGGTCACCCGCACCCCGTCGGAGGCCGTAGAGTTGGAGTCGGTGCGTTCCGAACCCCCAGTCCGATGGGGATCCGGTGCCGTGGCCCGTTCGATCCCCTGGATCCGGTGGTCCACAGTGCCTCCTCGGTGCGCGATCGTCCTGGCCGGTCGAGGGCTTCTCGACTTTGGTCAGGCTCACCTTACGATCAGGAGAGTGGAATGAACAACGCCCGACCCAAGGTGCGCATCAGCCGCGCGCTCGGGGTGGCCCTCACGCCGAAGGCCGCCCGCTTCATGGACCGCCGTCCGTACCCCCCGGGCATGCACGGCCGCAAGCAGAAGAAGGCGTCGGACTACGCGACGCAGCTGCGCGAGAAGCAGCGTCTGCGCTACCAGTACGACGTGAGCGAGACGCAGCTGCGTCGCGCCTACGACCTCGCCAAGCGCAAGCCTGGCAAGACCGGTCAGAACCTGGTGCAGCTGCTCGAGACGCGTCTCGACGCCGTCGTCTGGCGTGCCGGCTTCGCCCGCACCATCTACCAGGCCCGCCAGATGGTCGTGCACCGCCACATCGTCGTCGACGGCCGTCGCGTCGACCGCCCCTCGTTCCGCGTCGTCCCCGGCCAGACGGTCGAGGTCGCGCCGCGCTCGAAGGCCAAGACGCCGTTCATCGTCGCCCGTGAGGGCGGCTGGAGCGACAACGAGATCCCGGGCTGGCTGTCCGTGGAGCGCGAGGACCTCACCGCCACGGTGAACGCCCTCCCGGTCCGCGAGCAGATCCCGGTGACCTGCGACGAGCAGCTCGTCGTCGAGTACTACTCGCGCTGAGCCTGCCGCACCGCGCTCGACGGGCGCCGATCCCCACGGGGGTCGGCGCCCGTCGTCGTTCCCGGGTGGTCGGCGTGGTTCCGGCACGTTGACTCCACGGTCCCGATGAACGGGACCGTGGAGTCAACGTGCCGAAACCCCGGGCGCTCACAGGCGGGGGGAACCCCGGTGGGCGAGGGACGCCTCGTCGAGGTCGAGCTGTTCCAGCGCCTCGCGCACGGCGTCCTCGGACACCTCGCCGGACTCCTCGGCCGCCAGCAGCGCCCCGCGCTGGGCGACGAGCGTGCGCCGGCGCACCTCGACGGCGCGGGCCGCCGTGGGGCTCGTGCCCTCGTTCTCCTCCTGCTCGGCCAGCCGGGCCCGCGAGAGCCGGTCGGCGCGTTCCAGCAGGGCGTCCACCAGGTCCCGTTCGCGCGGGTCGGTGGCCTCGTCGCGGGCGACGCGCAGCACCTCGAACATGCTCGCGCGGGAGACGTCCTGGGCCTTGCGCCGTTCGGCCTCGCGCCAGGTGCGTTCCCGCGACGTGTCCAGGTGCAGCCTGCCGATCAGCGGCGGCAGCGTGGAACCCTGCAGCAGCAGCGTCCCCACGGCGACGACGAACGCGAGGACCTGCAGGTCGGCGCGGTGCGGGAAGTCCTCGGGGATGCCGGCGGCCGCGGCCAGCGTCACCACGCCGCGCATCCCGGTCCAGGCGAGCACGACGTCCTCGGCGGGGCTGTAGTGCCTGCCGCCGGGGGAGAACCTGCCGTGCAACAGGTTCCGCATGAGGAACCCGCCGCCCAGGACCCACGCGACCCGGACGAGCACGACGGCGGCCAGGACCACCAGACCCGCGGCCAGCAACGACCAGGCGCGGGAGCCGTCGGTGACGGCATCGGCGAGCAGGAAGTGGAACTGCAGGCCGAGGTAGGCGAAGACGAACGCCTCGAGCAGGACGTCGACGACGTTCCAGATCTCGCGCTCGGCCAGGCGCGTGGCGTACACCGCGGACAGCGAGTGCCGCGACAGCACGAAACCGGCCACGACGACGGCGAGGACCCCGGACCCGTCGACGGCCTCCGCGACGGCGTACGCGGCGAAGGGCAGCAGCACCGCGAACGCCGTCATGAGCGAGGGCTCGGTGAGCTTGGCGCGGACGGCGGCGGCGAGGTGGCCCAGCGCGAACCCCACGGCCGTCCCGATCGCGGCGGTCACGAGGAAGAACAGCACCGGGTTGGCGGGCAGGAAACCGTCGTCGTCGGAGTGGGTGGCTGCGGCGACCGTCACCGAGAACAGGGTCAGGGCGGCGGCGTCGTTGACCAGGCTCTCGCCCTTGAGGGTGTTCAGGACCCGTGACGGCAACCCGAGCCGGCCGCCGATCGCGACGGCCGTCACCGCGTCGGGCGGGGAGACCACCGCGGCCAGGACGAGCGCCGTCGACAGGGTGACCCAGGGGATCGCGAGGCTCGCGACGAGCCCCACGACGGCCGTCGTCACGACGACGAGCAGCACCCCCAGGTTCGTGATGGACCGCCAGCGCCGCACGAAACCGCTGAGGGAGAAGTCCTGCGTCGTGGAGAACAGCAGCGGCGGCAGGACGACCGTGAGGATCGCCTCGGGGGACAGTTCCACCCGGGGGACGCCGGGGACGAAGGACACCGCGGCCCCGGCGATCGCGAGCAGCAGGGGAGGTTGCCAGCCGCGGCGGGCGGCGACGATCGTCAGGGCGAGCGCGGCGAAGACGACGATCAGCAGCTGGGCGAACACGCCGCCCATCCAACCCGATGCCGACTCCTGGGGATCCTCCGACGTCTCAGAGTCTCGTGAGACGTTCGAAAGTCCCCAGGAGCCGGGAGGGGGACTACGGGTGGGTCATCGACATGACGTCCAGGGCGGCGTCGAGCTGCTCCTCGCTCACCTCGCCGCGTTCGACGAAGCCGAGGTCGATCACGGCCTCGCGCACCGTCGAACCGGTCGCCACGGCGTGCTTGGCGACCTTCGCGGCGGCCTCGTAGCCGATCGCGCGGTTCAGGGGCGTCACGATCGAGGGGGAGGACTCGGCGTAGCGGCGGCACGCCTCGACGTCGGCCTCGAGGCCGTCGATCGTGCGGTCGGCCAGCAGCCTGGCGGCGTTGCCCAGCAGGCGCGCCGACTCCAGGACGTTGCGGGCCATGACGGGGATCTGGACGTTCAGCTCGAACGACCCGCTGGCCCCGGCCCAGGCGACGGTGGCGTCGTTGCCGACGACCTGCGCGCACACCATGAGCGTGGCCTCGGGCACGACGGGGTTGACCTTGCCCGGCATGATGGAGGACCCCGGCTGCAGGTCCGGCAGGCGCAGCTCGCCCAGGCCGGTGCGGGGACCGGAACCCATCCAGCGCAGGTCGTTGCAGATCTTGGTGAGGCTGACGGCGACGACCTTCAGCGCCCCGGACAGCTCGACGAGCGCGTCGCGGGCGCCCTGGGCCTCGAAGTGGTCCTCAGCCTCGGTCAGCGGCAGACCCGTGTCGGCGGCCAGCAGCTCGATGACGCGCTGCGGGAACCCGGGCGGGGTGTTGATGCCCGTGCCGACCGCGGTGCCGCCCAGCGGCACCTCGGCCACGCGGACGACGGTCGCCTCGACGCGCTCGATGCCGCGCCGCAGCTGGGTGGCGTAGCCGGCGAACTCCTGACCCAGGGTGACCGGGGTGGCGTCCATCAGGTGGGTGCGGCCCGACTTCACGACGTCCGCCCACTCGTGCGCCTTGCGCGCCAGCGCCAGCTCCAGGTGCCGCAGCGCCGGCACGAGGTCGTTGACGACGGCCGAGGTGGCGGCGACGTGCACCGAGGTCGGGAAGACGTCGTTGGACGACTGCGAGGCGTTGACGTGGTCGTTCGGGTGGACGGGGGAGCCGAGCCGCTCGGTGGCCAGGGTCGCGATGACCTCGTTGGCGTTCATGTTCGAGCTGGTGCCCGAGCCGGTCTGGAAGATGTCGACGGGGAAGTCGGCGTCCCAGCGGCCGGTGGCGACCTCCTCGGCGGCGTCGGCGACGGCCTGGGCGAGGTCGCGCTCCAGGACGCCGAGCTCGGCGTTGGCGAGGGCGGCGGCCTTCTTGATGCGCGCCAGGGCCTCGATGTGGGCCCGCTCCAGCGGCGTCCCGGAGATCGGGAAGTTCTCCACGGCCCGCTGGGTCTGCGCGCGGTACTTCGCGGCAGCGGGGACCCGGACCTCCCCCATGGTGTCGTGCTCGATGCGGAACTCGTCGCCGGACTGCGGGGAGGGGGCTTCACTGGCCATGGGGGTCATCCTGCCAAGCCCGCCCGCGAGGTGGGGCACCCGGTGGTGCGGATCACGGGGAGCTCACGATCCGCTCCTGGGTGCGTGCTCAGGGTGCGCTGTGAGAACGGCCGGTGTAGGCATGGCCCACAGAACCGGACGACGAAGTCGGAGGAGGGACTGTGGCTGGCCGATGGCGCACCCGGCTGGGGATCCTGAGCGCAGCGACGGTGCTCGCCGGGGGTCTCACCGCCTGCGGAGGCTCGAGCACGGCGTCGGGGACCCCGACGCTCAACTGGTACGTCAACCCCGACAACGGGGGACAGGCGAAGATCGCCGCCGACTGCAGCGAGCAGTCCGGGGGCGCGTACACGATCGACACGTCCATCCTGCCCCGTGACGCCGCCGCCCAGCGCGAGCAGCTGATGCGCCGGCTCGCGGGCAACGACAGCTCGATCGACCTCATGAGCCTGGACCCGGTCTTCGTGCCGGAGACGTCCGAGGCGGGGTTCCTGGCGAAGGTCCCCGCCGACCTGCAGCAGCAGTGGTCCGACGGCGTCGTCGACGGGGCCGTGCAGGGAGCGAGCTGGAAGGGCGAACTCGTCACCGCCCCGTTCTGGGCCAACACGCAACTGCTGTGGTACCGCAAGTCCGTCGCGCAGGCCGCCGGGCTGGACGTGACGAAACCCCTCACGTGGGACCAGCTGGTCCAGGCCGCGAAGGCCCAGGGCACGGCGATCGGCGTCCAGGGGCAGCGGGCGGAGTCCATGACGGTGTGGGTCAACGCGATGATCGCCTCCGCCGGGGGCGAGGTCATCGAGAACCCCGACGCCAAGGGCCCCGACATCCGGCTCGGGCTGGAGTCCGACGCCGGGAAGGCCGCGGCGAAGGTGATGCAGGACATCACCGCCGCGGGTGTCGGCGGGCCGGGCATCGACAACCGCGACGAGGCGGCCACCGCCAACCTGTTCCAGCAGGGGGGCGCCGCCTTCATGGTGAACTGGCCGTTCGTCTACGCCCAGGGCAAGTCGGCGGCCGAGGAAGGCACGATGGACCAGGCGGTCTTCGACGACTACGGCTGGACGACCTACCCCGCGATGAGCGAGGGCCAGGAGGCCAAACCCCCGCTCGGCGGCATCGACATCGGCGTCAGCGCGTTCAGCGAGCACCAGGACGCGGCGTTCCAGGCCGTCTCCTGCATCGTCTCGGAGCAGAACCAGGCCGCGTACATGGTCTCCGACGGCAACCCGGCGGCGCTGGAGTCGGTCTACGACGACCCGCAGGTCCAGGAGGCGTACCCCATGTACGACACCATCCGGACCTCCCTGCAGGCCGCCGCGCCGCGACCGCAGACGGCCTACTACAACGAGGTGAGCCAGGGCATCGCCGACCAGTGGCAGCCCGTCTCGGGGGTCACGGACCGCACCCCGGGCGCCTCCCAGGAGTACATCGGTGAGGTTCTCCGAGGGGAGAAGCTGCTGTGAGCCAGGTCGAGACGCGGTCGGCGGGGGACCTGTCGGTCTCCCGGCCGGCGAAGAGACGGGCGCGGGGTTCGGACAAGGCCCGGGCCGAGGCGCGCCTCGGCTGGTACCTCGCCGGCCCGGCGTTCGTCATCCTCGTGGCCGTCACGGGCTACCCGATCCTGCAGGCGCTGTACGAGTCGCTGTTCAGCTACCGGCTCACGGCCCCGGGCGACCGGGAGTTCGTCGGCCTGAAGAACTACGGCGTGATCCTCACGGACAGCCTGTGGTGGAAGGCCCTGGGCAACACCGCGATGATCACGGTGGTCACCGTCGCCGTGGAGCTCGTCATCGGCTTCGCGCTGGCCATGGTCATGCACAAGGTGCTCGGCTGGCTGCGGCCGATCGTGCGCACGGCGATCCTCGTCCCCTACGCCGTCATCACGGTCGTGTCCGCCTACGCGTGGCAGTACGCCTTCGGGCTGACGACGGGTTTCATGAACGTCGTGCTCGGCCTCGACGACTTCGACGTGTTCGCCAACAAGTGGAGCGCGCTGGCGGTCATCTGCCTCTCGGAGATCTGGAAGACCACGCCGTTCATCTCCCTGCTGCTGCTCGCCGGTCTGGCGCAGGTCCCCTCGGACATGACCGAGGCGGCCAAGGTCGACGGCGCGACGGCGTGGGAACGGCTGTGGAAGGTGACGCTGCCGAACATGAAGGCGTCGATCATGGTGGCCCTGCTGTTCCGCGCGCTCGACGCGTTCCGCATCTTCGACAACGTCTACATCATGACCAAGGGTGCGGCGGGGACCGAGACGGTCTCCTCCCTGGCCTACAACCAGACGATCTCCCGCCTGGAGATCGGGCTGGGGTCGGCGGTCTCGGTGCTGCTGTTCGTGTGCGTCCTGGCGATCTGCTTCATCGCCATCAAGGTGTTCAAGGTCGACCTGGCCCGGGCGAGAGGTGAAGGCTGATGGGTGCGATGTCCGCGAAGGAGAAGACCGGCTGGTACGTCGGGGCGCTCCTCATCGTCCTGTACGCGATCGTGCCGGTGGTCTACATCGTCTCGATGAGCCTGAAGTCCGAGGCCGCGCTCAGCGAGAAGACGTTCTTCCCCACGAACGCGACCTGGGCCAACTACCAGGGCATCTTCGCCGGCGACGGGGCCGACCTGTTCCTGCCGGCGCTGCGGAACTCGATCATCACGTGCCTCGTCGCGACGTTCATCGCGGTCGTGCTGGCCATGTTCGCGGCCTACGCGATCGCGCGGCTGGACTTCCCGGGCAAGCGGGTCGTCCTGACGAGCGCGCTGGCCGTCGCGGTGTTCCCCGTCATCACGATGGTGACGCCGCTGTTCAACCTGTGGCGCCAGATCGGGCTCTACGACACGATCCCCGGTCTGATCATCCCCTACCTGGCCCTGACCCTGCCCATCTCGATCTGGACCATGTCGGCGTTCTTCCGGGGCATCCCGTGGGACATGGAGCAGGCCGCGCAGGTGGACGGGGCCACGAGCTGGCAGGCGTTCCGCAAGGTGATCGTCCCGCTCGCCGCCCCCGGGGTGTTCACCACGGCGATCATCGCGTTCTTCATCGCCTGGAACGACTTCGTGTTCGGCATCTCGCTGACCTCGACGTCGGACGCGCAGCCGGTCCCGGCGGCGCTGTCGAGCTTCACCGGGTCCAGCTACTTCGTCCAGCCGACGGGGGCGATCTCGGCCGCGGCCGTCATCGTCACGATCCCCGTCGTGGTCCTGGCGCTGGTGTTCCAGCGCCGCATCGTCGCAGGTCTCACCAACGGTGCCGTGAAGGGTTGATCTGAACCATGGCTCGCATCGAACTGAAGAACATCGTCAAGAAGTACGGTGACGGCTTCCCCGCCGTGAACGACGTCAGCCTCGACATCGCCGACGGCGAGTTCGTCATCCTCGTCGGCCCCTCCGGCTGCGGGAAGTCGACGCTGCTGCGGATGATCGTCGGGCTGGAGGACATCAGCGACGGGGACCTGCTCATCGACGGCGAGCGCGTCAACGACCTCGCCCCGCGCGACCGCGACCTGGCGATGGTGTTCCAGAACTACGCCCTCTACCCGCACCTGACGGTGGGCGAGAACATCGCCTTCCCGCTGCGCCTGAACCACTCCAAGGTGCCCGAGGCGGAGGTGCGCGAACGGGTCCAGCGCGCGGCGGACATGCTCGAGCTCAACGAGCACCTCGACCGCAAGCCCGCGAACCTGTCCGGGGGCCAGCGCCAGCGCGTCGCCATGGGGCGGGCCATCGTCCGCGACGCCAAGGCGTTCCTGTTCGACGAGCCGCTGTCGAACCTCGACGCGAAGCTGCGCGGGCAGATGCGCACCGAGATCGCCCGCATGCAGCGCTCGCTGGGCACGACGACGGTCTACGTCACGCACGACCAGACCGAGGCCATGACCCTCGGCGACCGGGTGGCGGTCCTGCGCAAGGGCGTCCTGCAGCAGGTGGCGAGCCCGCGCGAGCTGTACGAGCAGCCCGTCAACCTCTTCGTGGCCGGGTTCATCGGGTCCCCGCCGATGAACTTCCTGCCCGCCCGGGTGAGGGGCACGACGTTGCAGCTGCCGTTCTGCGAGGTGCCGCGGCCCGAGCAGGTCGACGGCAGCTACGAGGGCAAGCTGCTCATCGTGGGGGTGCGCCCGGAGCACTTCGACGACGCCGACGTCACCGACGCCCCGGAGGCGGCCGTGACGTTCTCCGCGCAGGTCGACGTGACCGAGTGGCTGGGCAACGAGCTGTACGCCTACATCCCGTTCGAGGCCGCCGACGAGACCCGCGAGCAGCTGGCCGAGCTGGACCGGGAGCTGGACGGGGAGAGCCTGCGCTCCCAGCTCGTCGTGACGCTGGACGCCATGAGCGGGGTGCGCGACGGGGACACCGCGAACCTGTGGTTCGACCCGCGGCGGATGCACGTGTTCGACCCGACGACGGGGGTGAACCTCACGCGCGACGAGGCGAAGGCCGTCAAGATCGGCGAGCAGTCCGAGGCGCTGCGCAAGCGGTCGCTGGAGCGGGCCCAGAGCGCCGGGGCCCGCTCCCCGGCCCACGCCTGACCTCCGCGGTCGCCGACGTGCCGCGGCGGTCGGGGTCCCGACCGCCGCGGGGCGCAGATCACGGCCCTGAGTGAGGCTCCGGTGACGCTGCGTCGATAGTGCGACGCCGCGTGGGGAGGGTCCGTGCTCGTGTCGTGAGGCGCGGTTAAGGTGCGCGCACGGGTCCTGCGCACGGGTGGGGCCCATCTCGTGCGGGGGGTGGTGGCGGTGACGGACCTCGCGCTGCCCCCGCACCGCACGGCCGACCTCGAACTCGTCCAGGACCCGGCCCAGGGGCTGTCCGTCACCGTCCGCCGCCACCTCGACAGCGCCCCCGTCCCGGAGTGGCGCGTGCTCGCCGCCCGCGCGGGCCAGTCGCCCTTCACCGGTCCCGACTGGCTGCGCGCCGTGCACACCCACCTCGGGGCGGGGGAGCCGCTGCTCGTCAGCGTCCGCCGCGACGGGCGCCTGCTGGCCTTCGGGGCCTTCGCGCTGCTGGGGGGTCCGCGGCCGCTGCTGACCTTCCTCGGGGCCGGCGGCAGCGACTACGCCGCCGTCCTGGCCGACCCGGACACCGGCGTCTCCGTGGCGCGGCTGGTCGCGGCGGTCCTGGACGGCGCCGTGCGCGAGGCCCCCGGGGCGGTGCTCGACCTCGAGCAGGTCCCCGCCGGCGGCGAGCAGGTCGAGCTGCTGACGCAGTGGGCCCTCCACCGCGGCTACGCCGTCCGCACCCTGCCGCAGGCGACCGTCCAGGTCGTCCCGCTGCCGGCCACCGTCGCCGAGCACGACGCGGCCCTGGGCCGGCACGCGCGCCACGAGGAACGGCGCCAGTGGCGCCGGCTGGCCGAGCTCGGCGAGCTCGTCGTGGCCGACGACCTGCTGGACGGCCTGGCCGAGCTGCGGGCGCAGGACCCCGAGGCCGCCGCCGACCGGCTCGAGGAGCTCGTCACCGAGCTGGCCGAGGTCGACGACGCCCACCCCCACGCCGCCCGCCGGCGCCGGCCCTGGCGCGGGGCCTCCGGCCGCACCCTGACCGAGGTGCTGTGGTCGGCCCCGGCCGGCACGGTGCAGCTGTCGGGGCTGCGGGTCGACGGCGAGCTCGTCGCCTACGCGTTCTGCCTGGCCGGCCCGCGCGCGCTGCACGGGTACGTGCAGTCCTACCGGTCCCGCTACGCCGCGACCGGTCCGGGGACGCTGCTGCTGCTGCGCCTGCTCCGGCGCGCGATCGTGTCGGGGTTCACCGAGCTCGACCTGCTGCGCGGGGACGAGGCCTACAAGAAGCGGCTGGAGCCGGTGGCCCGGCGCACGGTGCGCCTCGTCCTGACCCCGACGGGGCAGGACCTGCTGCCCGGGCTCGTCGACCGCTTCGGCGTCCTGCGGCGCACCTACCGCGACGAGATCCGCCGCCACGAACGGCTCGACCGCTCCTACGACGCGCTCGCGGGCGCCCTCGACCGCTTGCGCGGGGAGGTGTCCCGCCGCCGGGCCGCGCTCCCAGGGCTCCCGGGGCTACCGGGGCTACCGGGGGTCCGGCGCCGGCGCCGCTGACGTCCCCCGGGCCGCCTCGCGGCGGTGGGCGCGGTGCACGAAGACGAACAGGACGACGAGCCCCACGACGGCCACGACGAGGTGGACGAGCTGGCTGCCCGAGGAGTCCCACGTCGCGTGCAGGGCGACGGCGGCGGCGTAGGTCGCCACGAAGGCCCACACCGCCCGGACCCGGTGCCGGGCCGTCGGGATGCGCCACAGCACCGCCACCGTCATGCCCGTCCAGGCGATGTGGCACGCCGGGGACAGCAGGCCCCGCAGCAGCAGCTCGCCGTCGACCGCGGCGATGCTCCGGGCGCGCAGCAGTTCCTGGAAGCCGTACCCCATGGTCTCCAGCACCGCGAACCCCGTGCCGGCCGCGACGCCCACGACGACCCCGCCGCGCGGGTCCTTCGGCCGCAGCACGAGGAAGAGGACCAGCGGGACGATGAGCTTGGCGAACTCCTCGATGACCCCCACGAACAGCATCGGGACGGTCCCGAGCGTGCGCAGGGTGTCGTACTCCAGCGTCCCCGCGGTCACCGTGCCCACGACACCGCCGGCGATGGCGACCGTGGCGACCAGCCAGCCGCGCACCGCCGGGCCCCCCGGCCGCGCCCGGCCGCCGGTCTCGGCGAACGCCAGGACGGTCACCGGCACGGTGATCGCGCCGATGAGCAGCAGCGAGGGGAAGAAGTTGAGGTTCTGGGTGCGCACCATGACGCGCAGCACCACGACGTAGGCGACCACCCCCGCCACCAGGACGGCCAGCCAGGAGAACCGGGCCGCCCGCCGGCGGGCGGTGGTGGTGCGTGTCAGGGTCTGGTCCACGCCGTCAGGGTGTCGTCAGGGCAGCCCCGCCGCCAGTTCGGCGCGCGTGGGCGGGTTCGCCCCCGCCCGGGAGCAGGTGATGGACGCCGAGCGGATCGCGGTCGTCACGAGGTCCTCGAAGGTGCCCAGGTCCAGGCGCCGCAGCCGGGGCAGCGCGCCGCCGCCGAGCAGGTCGTGCTCGGCGAGGGCGTGCAGCAGGCCGGACATGAACGCGTCGCCGGCCCCCACGGTGTCGACGACGTCCACCCTCGGGGCGGGCACGTGCAGCGTGCCCGGCCCGGAGACGGCGACCGCGCCCCGGCTGCCGCGGGTCACGACGACCAGGGCCGGGCCCCGCGACTGCCAGCGCCGGGCGACGTCCTCGACGTCCTCGCCCGGCAGCAGCCAGGCGATGTCCTCGTCGGAGGCCTTCACGACGTCGGCGGCCTCGACGAACTCCTCGACCCGGGCCAGGGCCCGGGCGGGGGACTCGAAGAACGCCGGCCGCACGTTGGGGTCGTAGCTCGTCGTGGCCCGGCCGCGGACCGCCCGCAGCAGGGCCAGGGCCGAGTCCGCGCCGGGGCTGACGGCCGCCCCGATCGAGCCGGTGTGCACCAGCGCCACGTCGTCCGGCAGCGGCGTGCCCGGCAGCCGCCAGACCAGGTCGAACTCGTAGGTGGCCTTGCCCTCGGCGTCGATCTCCGCGCGCGCCGTCGACGTCCGGTCGCCGTCGACGGCGCCGGGCAGCAGCCGCACCCCGCCGGAGTCCAGGTGCGCGCGCAGCAGCCGACCGTGGGCGTCGTCGCCGAGGCGGGTCAGCAGCGCGACGTCGTGCTCGAGGCGGCCCAGGCCGTACGCCACGTTCAACGGCGACCCGCCCGGGTGCTCGACGCTGTCCGTCTCGCCCGCGCGGTGCACGACGTCGACGAGGGCCTCGCCGACGACGACCGTGCGTGCGCCGGCCGAGGGGGTGCCCATCAGCGGGGGCCGGTGAAGTCGACGGCCGAGTAGGCCTGCAGCTTGGACAACCGGTGCTCGCTCTCCACCTTGCGGATCGTGCCGGACTTGCTGCGCATCACGATGCTGGAGGTGGTGATGGTGTCCCCGCGGTAGCGGACCCCGTCCACCAGCTCGCCGTCGGTGATGCCCGTGACGACGAAGTAGACGTTGTCGCTGGCCACGAGCGCCTCGGTGTCCAGGACGGCGTCCAGGTCGTGCCCGGCGTCCAGGGCCTTCTGCCGCTCGTCGTCGTCGCGGGGCCACAACCGGCCCTGGATGGTGCCGCCCAGGCAGTGCATGGCGCAGGCCGTGATGATGCCCTCGGGGGTGCCGCCGACGCCCAGGAGCAGGTCGACGCCGGTGCCCTCGCGCGCGGCCATCACGGCCCCGGCGACGTCGCCGTCGGAGATGAACTTGATGCGGGCCCCGGCGTCGCGGACCTCCTGGGCCAGCTGCGCGTGCCGCGGGCGGTCCAGGATGCAGACGGTGACGTCCTCCACCCAGCGCTTCTTGGCCTTGGCCAGCTTGCGGACGTTCTCCCGGATCGGCAGCCGGATGTCGACGACGTCGGCGCCCTCGGGACCCACGGCGAGCTTGTCCATGTAGAAGACGGCGCTGGGGTCGTACATGGTGCCGCGTTCGGCGACGGCCAGGACCGAGACCGCGTTCGGCATGCCGCGCGCGGTCAGGGTGGTGCCGTCGATGGGGTCGACCGCGACGTCGCACTCGGCCCCGGAACCGTCGCCGACGCGCTCGCCGTTGTAGAGCATCGGGGCGTTGTCCTTCTCGCCCTCGCCGATGACGACGGTGCCGTTCATCGAGACCGTGCCGATGAGGGTGCGCATGGCGTTCACGGCCGCGCCGTCGGCCTTGTTCTTGTCCCCGCGCCCGACCCAGCGGCCGCCGGCCATCGCGGCGGCCTCGGTGACCCGGACCAGTTCCATGGCCAGGTTGCGGTCGGGGGCCTCGTCGCCGACGGCCAGGGCGGGGGGCAGGGTGGTGTGCTGGGACACGGGTGGGACCTCCTGGGGCGACAGCCGCTCTCGCGGTTGGGCTTGCGGGATCCGGTGCCCCCGGGCGGGCCGCCGGCGACGCTCGTCGTCGGCTGCCGACTCTATCCGTCACCATGGGGACGTGAGCACGCCCGAGACCACCCCGTCGGCCGAGCAGATCGCGGCGGGAGAAGACCCGCGAGGCGTTCCCCCGGCCCCCCGCCGGGGCGGCAACGTGCAGTCGATGGTCCTGTCGATGGCCGTGATCCTGGCCTTCGTCGCCGTCGTCGTCTGGCTGATCCCGCGCCCCAACGCCATCGAGCAGCCCGCGGTCGACGTGCGCAACGCCGCGGCCGGGGCCGTCTCGCAGCTGCCGTTCAACCCCGTCGTGCCCGACGTGCCGCAGGGCTGGACGGCGACGTCGGCCAACGTCAACCGCTCCACCGACGGCGTGCTCACCTGGCACGTCGGGTACCGCACCGACGGCGGGAAGTACCTGGCGCTGGAGACCGCGCAGGGCACCACGCGGACCTGGCTGAAGGCGCAGACCCAGAGCGGGGACGCCGACGGCGAGCAGACGATCGACGGGCAGGCGTGGCAGCGGTACCTGCAGCCGGACCGCGAGCGCTACTCCCTGACGCGCACCCAGGACGGCCAGACCCTGCTCGTGACCGGTGAGGGCGGCTACGACCTGCTGGCCCAGCTCGTCACGGCCGCCGAGCAGGGCTGGGCCGACGCCGGCACCCCGTGGGGCGTCAAGGAGGGCTAACCGGCCCCGGGCCCGCCCTCGCGGGCGGCGTCGAGGCGCGCACGGGCCCCGTCGAGCCACTGCTGGCAGCGGTCGGCGAGGGCCTCGCCGCGCTCCCACAGCGCCAGCGCCTCCTCCAGACCCGTCCCGCCCGTCTCGAGCCGGCGCACGACGTCGGCGAGCTCGTCGCGGGCCTGCTCGTAGCTGAGGTCGGACGGCGCGAGCGGTTCCGCGGTGGGCTCCGTGCTGGGTTCGGGGGGCACCGGGCGAGGCTACCCAGCGGTGGCGGCGACCTCGCCGTCGGGAAGCCGGATGCGCAGCCGGGTGCCGTCGGGGGCGTCCCCGGGGACGCGGACCAGGCCGCCGTCGGGCCGCTGGACCACGGCGTACCCGCGCAGCAGCGTCGAGCGGGGCGACAGCGCCCGCACGCTGGTGCGCAGGTGCTCGACCTCGACCCCGGCCCGCTCCAGCCGGTGCTGCACCGACCGGCGGGCGCGCTCGCGCAGCGCGTCCACCTCCGCCGCGCGGGTCTCGACCAGGACGTGCGGGGCGGCCAGGACGGGACGGCTGCGCAGGGCGGCCAGGGCGTGCTCCTCGCGCTCGACGCGCGCGGCGACCCCCCGCCGGGCCCGGGCCCGCAGCTGCGCGACCCCCGCCAGCTCCTCGGCGACGTCGGGCACGACGAGCCGGGCGGCGTCGGTGGGCGTAGAGGCGCGGACGTCGGCGACGAGGTCCACCAGCGGGGAGTCGACCTCGTGCCCGATGGCGGACACGACCGGGGTGCGGGCCCTGGCCACGGCCCGCACGAGCGCCTCGTTGCTGAAGGGCAGCAGGTCCTCGACGTTGCCGCCGCCGCGGGCCAGGACGACGACCTCCACGTGCGGGTCGGCGTCCAGCTCGGCCAGGGCCTGCACCACCTCGGTGACGGCGTTCGGCCCCTGGACGGCGACCTCGCGGACCTCGAAGCGCACCGCGGGCCAGCGCAGGCGCGCGTTCTCGACGACGTCGCGCTCGGCGGCCGAGGCCCGCCCGCAGACCAGCCCCACGGTGTGCGGCAGGAACGGCAGCTCCTTCTTGCGCGAGGCGTCGAACAGCCCCTCGCTGCGCAGCACGCGCTTGAGGTGCTCGAGGCGGGCCAGCAGCTCGCCGACGCCGACGGGCCGCACGTCGTCGGCGGCCAGGCTCAGCGACCCGCGCTTGGCGAAGAACTCCGGCTTGGCGTGCACGACGACGCGGGTCCCGTGGCCCAGGCCGTCGGGCAGCGCCTCGCGCAGCCGGGACAGGACGCGGCGCGCGATCGTGACGGGCAGCGACATGTCGGTGTCGGCGTCGCGCAGCGTCACGAAGACGACGGAGGCGCCGGGCCGGTCGTTGACCTGCACGACCTGGCCCTCGACCCACGTCCAGGGCATCTTGGCGATGTAGGCGTCCATCTTGGCCGCGAGCAGGCGCACGGGCCACGGGTTCTCGGCCGTCGTCTCCCCGGCGGTGGTCGGGCGGCGCGCGGGGGGTGGGGCGGTCGGGTCGGCGGGCACCGCGCCATCCTCCCAGCCGCGTCCGGTCGCGCGGGCGCCCGGCGGTGTCCGGGGCCCGACCTACCATGGGGGCGTGACCCAGAGCGTGACCGGAGCTGCGACCGAGGCCCAGGCCCCCGCCGACGAGAGCGCCGACGACTGCAACGACACCTCCCTGCTGAGCACCCCCGCGCAGCGCGCGGCCTGGGACGGCGGCAAGCGGGTCCTGCTCGCGGCGCCGCGCGGGTACTGCGCCGGCGTGGACCGCGCCGTCATCGCCGTGGAGAAGGCCCTCGACCTGTACGGGGCGCCCGTCTACGTCCGCAAGGAGATCGTCCACAACAAGCACGTCGTCAAGACGCTGCAGGCGCGCGGGGCGGTCTTCGTCGACGAGACCGACGCCGTCCCCGAGGGCGAGCACCTGGTGTTCTCGGCGCACGGCGTCAGCCCCGCCGTCCGCGCGGCCGCCGAGGCGCGCTCGCTGCAGACGATCGACGCGACGTGCCCGCTGGTGACCAAGGTGCACAAGGAGGCCGTCCGCTTCGCCAAGCAGGACGCCGAGATCCTGCTCATCGGCCACACCGGCCACGAGGAGGTCGAGGGCACCGCGGGTGAGGCCCCCGAGCACATCACGATCGTCGACAACCCCGACGTGGCCGACCGCATCGAGGTCAAGGACCCCGACAACCTCGTCTGGCTCTCGCAGACCACGCTGAGCGTCGACGAGACGATGGAGACCGTCCGCCGGCTGCGGCAGCGCTTCCCGAACCTGCAGGACCCGCCCAGCGAGGACATCTGCTACGCCACGTCGAACCGTCAGGTGGCGATCAAGAAGATCGCCCCCGAGGCCGACCTCGTCATCGTCGTGGGCTCGGCGAACTCCTCCAACTCCGTGCGGCTGGCCGAGGTCGCCCTCGACGCCGGCGCGAGGGCCGCGCACCGCGTCGACAACGCCGGGGAGATCGACGACGCGTGGTTCGCCGGCGTCACGACCGTCGGGCTGACCTCCGGCGCCTCGGTGCCCGAGGTGCTCGTCGACGAGGTCCTGGCCCACCTGCGCGAGCGCGGCTACGGCGCGGTCGAGGAGGTCACGACGGCGATGGAGGACCTGCAGTTCGCGCTGCCCACGGACCTGCGCCGCGACCTGAAGGCCGCCAACGTCACCGGGGGCCGCCGGACGCTGCCCGTCACTCCCGTCTGAGCGCGGCGACCGGCTCCTCCAGCAGCTCCGGCGCCGTCAGCGGCCGCACGGTGTCCTCCAGCGGCCGCGGGGCGGGCAGGTCCTCGTCCGCGAGGTCCAGGTCGCGGATGCGGCGGGCCGAGACGAGCACCCGCCGTTCCAGGGTGCCGACGAAGCGGTTGTAGTCCTCGACCGCGCGGTGCAGCGTCCGGCCCAGGGCTGCGGTGTGCCCGCCGAGGGTGCCGAGCCGCTCGTACAGCTCGCGGCCGACCTCGAACAGCTCCCGCGCACCGCCCGCCACCGCGTCCTGCTGCCAGGTGAGCGCGACGGTGCGCAGCAGGGCCAGCAGGGTCGTCGGGGTCGCCAGCACCACGCGCCGGGACATGGCGTGCTCGAGCAGGGCCGGGTCGGCCTCGCACGCCGCGGCCAGGAACGCCTCGCCCGGCACGAAGCAGACGACGACGTCGGGGGAGTCCTCGACGGCGCTGGGGTACTCCTTGGCGGCCAGGGCGTCGACGTGCCCGCGCACGGCCCGCGCGTGGGCGGCCAGCTCGCGGCGGCGCTCGCCGTCGTCGGCGGCCTCGCCCGCGCGCAGGAAGGCGGCCAGCGGGGCCTTGGCGTCGACGACGACGTGCTTGCCGCCGGGCAGGTTGACCACCAGGTCCGGGCGCACGGTCCGCCCCGAGCGGGTGGTCAGCGTGGACTGCTCGGAGAAGTCGACGCGGTCGAGCATCCCGGCGTGCTCGACGACGCGGCGCAGCTGCACCTCGCCCCACGACCCCCGCGAGGAGGAGGCCCGCAGCGCCCCGGCGAGGGTGGCGGTCTGGTCGCGCAGGGCGTCGGTGCCCTCGGCGACGGTGCGCAGCTGCTCGCTCAGCCGCGCGAACTGCTCGACGCGGTCGCGCTCGAGGGCCGCGACCTGGGCCTCGACGCGCTGCAGGCTCGCCGCGACGGGGGTGACGGTCGCCGTCAGCTCGTGGCCTGCGCCGACGCGGTCCTCCAGCTCGGCGACCCGGGCGCGCAGCAGGTCCCGCTCGGTGCGCACGGCCTGCGCCTCGGGGTCGGTGCGGGCGCGGTGCACCCACCGCGCGAGCAGAATCCCGGCCACCACCCCGGCCGCCAGGCCCGCGAGCAGCCCCACGAGGAGAGCGACGACGTCCATGCCCAGGGACTGTGCCACGTCGGTCCGACACGCCGGTGCGACTCCCCGGGGCCCGCGGCACCCCGTGCCCTCGCCGCCGGGTCCGGGCGGGCGCAGACGGTAGGCTCTGGTTCCCGTGGCTCTCACCATCGGCATCGTCGGACTGCCCAACGTCGGCAAGTCCACGCTCTTCAACGCCCTGACCAAGAACGACGTGCTCGCGGCGAACTACCCGTTCGCCACCATCGAGCCCAACGTCGGCGTCGTGGCGCTGCCCGACCCGCGGCTCGACGAGCTCGCGAAGGTCTTCTCCAGCGAGAAGACCGTGCCCGCGACCGTCTCCTTCGTCGACATCGCGGGCATCGTCAAGGGCGCCAGCGAGGGGGAGGGGCTGGGCAACAAGTTCCTCGCCAACATCCGCGAGGCCGACGCGATCTGCCAGGTGACGCGCGCGTTCTCCGACCCGGACGTCGTGCACGTGGCCGGGTCGATCGAACCGGCCGACGACATCGCCACGATCCACACCGAGCTCGTCCTGGCCGACCTGCAGACCCTCGAGCGCGCGATCCCGCGCCTGGAGAAGGAGGTCAAGGGCAAGAAGACCGACGCGGCCGTCCTGCGGGCCGCCGAGGCCGCCTCGAAGGTCCTCGACTCCGGCCGCCCCCTGTCGGCCGCGACGAAGGCCGACGACGTCGACGTCGCCGCGCTGCGGGAACTGGGCCTGCTGACCACCAAGCCCTTCATCTACGTCTTCAACGTCGACGAGACGGTGCTGGGCGACGAGGGGCGCAAGCAGGAGCTGCGCGACCTCGTGGCCCCGGCCGAGGCCGTCTTCCTCGACGCCAAGCTGGAGTCCGAGCTCGTCGAGCTGTCCGCCGAGGAGGCCGCCGAGCTCCTGGAGTCCGTGGGGCAGGACGAGTCCGGCCTCGACCAGCTCGCCCGCGTCGGGTTCGCCACCCTCGGCCTGCAGACCTACCTGACCGCCGGCCCCAAGGAGTCGCGCGCCTGGACCATCCACCAGGGCTGGACCGCCCCGCAGGCCGCCGGGGTCATCCACACCGACTTCCAGCGCGGCTTCATCAAGGCCGAGGTCGTCTCGTTCGCCGACCTGCTCGCCGCCGGGTCGATGGCCGAGGCCAAGGCCGCCGGCAAGGTGCGCATCGAGGGCAAGGAGTACGTCATGGCCGACGGGGACGTCGTGGAGTTCCGCTTCAACGTCTGACCCGTCCCGGACCACCTCGCCGAGGGGGCAGCCGGACGGATCAAGTCGAGGCCCGCACCGGCCGACGTGACCGAGGTGAACCGAGACGACTGGCTCGCCCTGGCGCAGACGGAGCTGCAGGACGCGACGACCGGTGCGCCCACCGCCGTCGTCGCCGGGCCGGCCCCCTCGGCCGAGGGCGCCCGGCTCGCGGCGCTGCACGAGTACGGCCTCCTCGACACCCCCGCCGACGACGAGCTGTCGGCCGTGGTGCGGGCCGCCGCGGTGGTCGCCGGGGTGCCGCACGCCACGCTCAACCTCATCGACGAGCACCGCCAGTGCCAGCTGACCACGGTCGGCTTCGAGGGCGCGGACTCGGCGCGCGCGGACTCGATGTGCGCCCTGCACTTCGAGGACGGCGAGGTCGTCCACGTCACCGACGCCTCCCTGGACGGCCGCTACGCCCGCAACCCGTGGGTGGACGGCCGGCTCGCGCGCGTCCGCTTCTACGCCTCCGCCCCGCTGGTCACCCCCGCCGGGCACGCCCTGGGCTCGCTGTGCGTCTTCGACACCGTCCCCGGGTCCCTCAGCGAGCGCCGGCTCGACGTCCTGCGCGACCTGGCCGGGGTCCTGGTCGCGCTGTTCGAGCGCCGGCGCCAGGTCCGGCGGGAGGCCGAGCAGCGGCGGCAGGCCGCCGAGGCGCGCGAGCTGGCGGTCCTGGCCATGGCCGAGTCCGAGGCCCGCTGGGAGCTGAGCGAGGTCGTGGCCGAGACCGTCGACACCGGCCTGGTGACCGTCGACGCCGACGGGCAGGTCACCTCGCTGAACCGCGCCGTGCGCCAGTGGCAGGGCCCCTCCCACCTCGAACGGCCCACCTACCTGGCCGCGGACGGCGCCACCGCCCTGGAGGCGCACGAGCTGCCGTGGCTGCGCGCCCTGCGCGAGGGGGCCGTCCAGGGCGCCGAGGTCGTCCTGGCCGCGCCCGGCCGGGCCCCGCGCACCCTGGTGTGCTCGGGCCGGGCGATGAGCCGGGCCGACGGCACCCCCCTGGGCGCTGTGGTCGCCCTGAACGACGTCACCCGCGACCGCGAGCGCGAGCGGGCGCTGGCCGAGGCCCACGCGGAGACGGAACGGGCGCACGCGGCCATCGCGCAGGCCCACGCGGCCCTGGAGCAGCACACCCGGCGCGTCCAGGCCCTGGCCGACGCCTCCCGCGCCCTGGCCGCGGCCCAGGAGCCGCAGGAGGCGGTGTGCACGCTGCTGCGCGAGCTCACCGGCGCCGACGCGGCGTACCTGCTGCGCCCGGCGACGGTCGACGGCGTCGACGGGCTGCGGGCCGTGGCCCTGTCCAACCTGCACGCCGGTGACGTGTTCTACCCGGCCACCGCCTCGTCCCTGGCCGGGACCTGCTTCACCTCCTCGGCCCAGGTCTTCGTCGCCGACGTCCGGACCCACCCGCTCGCCTCCCGCCGGCACGTCGAGTCCAGCGGGGTCGTCTCCGGGCTCTGGCAGCCGGTGGTGCTGCCGGGGCAGCGCACCGTCGGCGTCCTGGGCGTCTTCTGGCGCTCCCCGCTGGCCCAGCTGCCCGAGCACGACGTGCTGGCGCTGCAGACGCTGTCGGGGGAGGTGGCCCACGCCGTCGAGCGCGCCGACCTGCTGCAGCGCCTGGAGCGGGCCGCCGAGCGCGACCCCCTGACCGGGCTGGCCAACCGACGCCGCTGGGACGAGGCGATCACCGGGGAGGTGGCCCGCGCCGCGCGGACCGGGGCACCGCTGAGCGTGGCGCTGCTGGACCTGGACCGCTTCAAGGCCTACAACGACACCTACGGCCACCTGGGCGGGGACGTGCTGCTGCGCGAGTTCGCCGCCGCCGCCGCCGACTGCCTGCGGGAGGTGGACACCCTGGCCCGCTGGGGCGGGGAGGAGTTCGTCCTGGCCCTGCCCGGGTGCACGGCCGAGGCTGCCGTGGCGGTGGCCGACCGCATCCGCGCGGCCGTGCCGCGCGGGCAGTCCTGCACCGTCGGCATCGCCCAGTGGCAGCCGGGCCTGGGGGCCGACGACGTGATCGCCCGCGCCGACGAGGCCCTGTACCGGGGCAAGGAGGGCGGGCGCGACGCCACCGTCGTGCACGGGGCGGACGACCCCGTCCCGGTGGGCCCGGCCGCGTGAGCGTTGCGCCACGGGGGTGACACCCCTCGAGCCCAGCGGCGCACCGGCCGATGTCGGAGAGTGACGGCGTCCCGCGCGGGACGACCGCACGACCCCGTCCACCGTCCCGGCCCCGGTTGGAGGCTCCCCGTGCCCGTGCCCGTGCCCGTGCCCTCGACCGGTGCCGTGCTGCGCAGCGCCGCTTTCGCCGTCGTGTTCTGCGCCGCGGTGCTCCTCGGACGGATGACCGTGATGGACGGCACCAGCCTGAGCCTGGTGTGGCCGGCGGCCGGGGTCGCGGTGGTGTGGTTCGCCGCCCAGCGGCGCGCCGGGACGCGCTGGCTGGACGTCGTCCTGGTCTCGGCGGCGACCTTCGTCCTCAACGCCGTCACCGGGGCGTCCCCGGCGCTCGCGGCCTGCTTCGTGGGTGCCAACCTGGCGCAGGTCGCCACCTTCGGGGCGCTGTTCGCCCGGTGGTGCCCGGACGCGTGGGGCGCCGGGGGCCGTGAACCCCTCACCGGGGTGGCGCAGCTGATGCGCCTGCTGGCGGCGGCGGTGCTGGCCACCGGCGCCGGGGCCCTGCTGGGACCGACCTCGGTGTGGGCGCTGACGGGGCACTGGTCGTGGCTGACGGCGCTGGTGTGGATGACGCGCAACACCGCCAGCATCCTGCTCGTCGCCGCCACCGCCTTCCGCGTCGGCTGCCTGCTCAGCGCCCGCCGGGACGCCTCCCGCGAGGCGTCCGCCGACACCGGCCGTCCGGCGGGGCCCGCTGTGCTCGCCCCGGTGCGCTGGCCCCGCGGTGGGCGGCTGGTCGAGCTGGCGCTCGCGCTGGCGTGCTCGGTGCTGGCCTACGCGCTGGTCTTCGGCGTCTACCACCGCCTGCCGGTCGCCTTCCCCCTGATCGCGCTGTCGGCGTGGGTGGCGCTGCGCTTCGACACCACCATCGTCCTGGTCCACGACCTGCTCATGGGCGTGGTGGCCGTGCTGCTGACCCTGGCCGGGGACGGCCCGTTCGCGATGATCGCCGACGACGCCACCCGTGCCGTCGTCGTGCAGCTGTACGTGGTCGTGCTGGCCGTCCTGGGCCTGGCGCTGGCCATGGGCCGCGACGAGCGCGACCTCCTGCTGGCCGCGATGGTCGCCTCCACCGCCGCCAGCGAACGCTCGGCGCGCGAGGCGGCCGCGCTGCGGGTCGTCGCCGAGGAGCAGCGCGCCCTGGCCGAGCGGGCCCGCCGGGAGGCCGTCGAGGCCGCCGCCGAGGCCGAGCTGCGCGGGGAGTTGACCCGGGCGGTGCTGGACTCGGTCGACGTCGGCATCGTCGTGGCCGACGGCGACGGCCGCCTGACGCTGTTCAACCGCGCGGCGCAGGCCTGGCACGGCCTGGACGCCGACGCCGGACTGGAGCCGGACGAGCACGCGGGCCGCTACGACCTGTTCGCCGCCGACGGCACCACCGCCCTCGCCGCCCACGACGTCCCCCTGGCGCAGGTCATGCGCACCGGCGCGGTCACCGGCGCCGAGATGGTCATCGCCCCCACCGGCCGCGAGGCGCTGACCGTGCTCTGCTCGGGCCGGCGGATGAGCCGCGCCGACGGCACCCCCCTGGGCGCCGTGGTCGCCATGACCGACGTCAGCGCCGACCGGGCCCTGCGCCGGGACCTGGAGAGCGCCCGGGCGCAGGCCCGTGAGCAGGCCGACCTGCTCGGCGCGGCGTTCGAGGCCTCGATGGTGGGCAACGTCCACCTCGACCTCACCGGCACGGCGCTGCGCGTCAACGCCGCCGCCGCGGCCATGCTCGGCCACGACCCCGCCGACCTCGTGGGACGCAGCTGGGGGCAGCTCGTGCACCCCGAGGACCGGAGCGCGCGCAGGGAGGCGATGCGCGAGTTCCTCGCGGGCCCCCGGGGGACCGGCTCCGGCGGGACGACCGCCCTGGGCGGTCAGGTGCGCCACCTGCACCGCGACGGGCACGTCGTGCACACCCAGGTCTCCTCCGCGCTGGTGACCGACGGTCGGGGACGGCCGGTGCACCTGGCCAGCCAGATCGTCGACGTCAGCGCCCGCGTCGCCGCCGAGGAGGCGGTGCGCGGTCAGCGCGACGTGTCCACCCGGTTGCTGCGGGCCCTCAGCGACCTGGGCGAGGGGGTCCTGGTCGAGCACGAGGACCAGATCACCTACGCCAACGACGCGCTGGCCCGCCTCACGGGGCGCCGCACCCCCGCCCTGCTGGCCCTGCCGACGTCCCTGCTGCTGGTCCCCGAGGCCGAGCAGGAGGCCTGGTCGGCCCGCCGCGCGTTCGCTCCCGGTCAGCTGGGGGCCGGCGCCTCGACGGTCACCGCCCTGCGACACGCCGACGGGACGAGCGTGCCCGTGGAGGTGACCACCGTGCCGCTGCCCGACGCCGGGGGCCGGGCCACCCTCACCCTGGTCCGCGACCTGTCCGAGCGGTTGCGCGACCAGGCGGCCCTGGCCGCCTCCAACGACCGGCTGCGCGAGGCCAACCGCCTCAAGGACGACCTGGTCGCCACCCTCAGCCACGACCTGCGCCAACCCCTGTCGACGACCACGGGCTTCGCCGAGCTGCTGCTGGACGAGTGGGACGAGATCGGCGAGGACGAGAAGCGACAGCACCTGGGCCGCATCCACCGGGCGGGGCGCTGGGCCGACGACCTGCTGGAGGACATCCTCACGATGGCCCAGCTGGAGGCCGGCACCCCGGTTCCGCGGACGGCGCGCGTCCACCTGCCGGCGCTGGTCGCCGACGTCGTGGACCGCCTCCACGTGCAGGCCTCGCTCGTGGACACCACCGGGGTGCAGGACCTCACCGTCCTGGCCGACCGGGGGCACCTGCAGCAGGTCCTCACCAACCTGGTGGCCAACGCCTTCACGTACGGCGCCCCGCCGGTGCGGCTGACGGCCCGCCGCCGGGGGGACCAGGTCGCCCTCGACGTCGTCGACGCCGGTGAGGGGGTCCCCGAGGAGTTCGTGCCGCGCCTGTTCACCCGTTTCGCGCGGGCCACCACGGGCGTCGCGGCGGACCGCAAGGGCACCGGTCTGGGGCTCTACATCGCCCGGCAGCTGGCCAACGCCAACGGCGGTGACCTCACCCACCAGCCCGCCGCGGGGGGCGGCTCGCGCTTCACCCTCACCCTCGACGCGGTCGACGCCGTGGACGCCGGCGCGCGCGAGGCCCTGGAGCGGGCCGTCGGGCTGGCGTGAGGCGCGGCGACCGCTACCGCGCCCGCCGGCCCGTCGGCCCGTCGGACCCGCACCGGCTGGGCTCACAGGGTCGTGACCAGCCCCCCGTCCACGACGACGTCGGTGCCGGTCGTGTTGCCCGAGCGTGCGCTCGCGAGCAGCAGGACGACGTCGGCGACCTCCTCGGGGGTGGTGAACCGCCCGCTGGGGGCGGCGGCGGCCTGCTCGCGCACCACCTCCTCGGCGCTCGTGCCCCGGGCGCGGGCGACGGCGTCGGCGACCCCGCCGCCGGCCAGCCACAGGTCGGTGCGGACGGGCCCGGGGCTGACGGTGGTGAACCGCACCCGCGAGCCGAACTCCTTGGACAGGGACTTGCTCAGGTTGCCCAGCGCGGCCTTGGCCGCGCTGTAGTCGACGACCCCTGGGTCGGGCAGGAACGCGTTGACCGAGCTGACGGTGACGACGTCGGCGCCGGGCCGTTGCAGCAGGTGCGGCAGGGCGGCGCGCAGGGTCCGGACGGCGACGAGGAGGTTCACGTCCAGCGCCCAGGCCCAGTCCGCGTCGGTGAGGGCGAGGAACCCGTCGACGCGGGCCTTGACGGCGCCCACGTTGTTCACGAGCACGTCGAGGCCGCCGAAGCGCGTCACCGCCTCGGCGACGACCCGCTCGGGACCCCCGGGCGCGGTGAGGTCGGCCAGGACGGGGTGCACGGAGCCGGTGGCGGCCAGGGCGTCCAGCTCGGCGCTGCCGCCCCGGGCGGCGGCGACGACGTGCGCGCCCTCGGCGGCGAAGGCACGGACGACGGCCAGCCCGATGCCCCGGCTCGCGCCGGTCACGACGACGACCTTGCCGTCCAGTCCGAGGTCCACGTCAGAACCCCTTCTCGCGCAGCCAGGTCAACGTGGCCTCGGCCACGTCCCGCCACCCGTGGTCGATGGTCAGGGAGTGCCCGCGGTCGGCGAAGCGCAGGAAGTCGGTGGTCGCCGAGCTGTGCCGGTACTGCTTCAGCGTGGCCCGGGTGACCGCCTCGGGGACCGTGTGGTCCTCCCCGCCGGCGACGAGCAGCAGGGGACCGCGGCCGGCGTTGGCGGTGTCGACCCTCGCGGGGGAGTGCGGGTCGAAGTTCGCCGACGCCGCCTCGAAGAGGGGTCTGCCGGGGGCGGGGATCGTCCAGCGCTCGAACAGCGCGTCGGACTCCTGCTCGTCGAGGGCGTTGCCGAAGGCGAACCGGAACTGCTCGGCGGTCAGGGACACCGCCCGGTGCCGGTTCGCGGGGTTCTTGAAGACGGGCAGCGTGGCGCGCAGGGCGCTCAGCGGCACCGGCAGGACGCCCTTGATCTGGGCGGCGTCGACGGCGACGGCGGCCACCGCGAGGTCCTCGCCGAGCAGCCGCTGGGCGATCATCCCCCCGAAGGAGTGGCCGACGAGGACGGGACGCGTGGGCAGGGCGGCGATGACCTGGGCGTAGTGGGCCACGACGTCGTCGATGCCGTGGTCGGCGAGGGCGTCTGGGTGGGCGCGCGCCTCGGCCACGGTGTCCGGGTCGCCGGGCCAGCCCGGCGCCGAGGCGGTCCAGCCGCGGTCGGTGAACAGGTCGACCCAGTCGGCCCACGAGGTCGCGTGCAGCCAGAGGCCGTGGAGGAAGAGGACGGGGGGAACGGGCACGGGGACCTCCGATGGGTGTACCGACCGATCTACCTACCTGTCGCGTAACCTAGAGCCACCGCTGCACCCGCCACAAGGCCCCGCCCGTCGACACCCCGGAGGACCGACGCACCGCATGAGCGCCCCACCGAGCACGACCGGCCGGCCCTCGGCCGCCCGCGAGCGCATCCTCGACACCGCCGACCGGCTCTTCTACGCCGAGGGCGTCCACCCCGTCGGGATCCAGCGGATCATCGCGGAGGCGCAGGTCACCCGGGTCACCCTCTACCGGCACTTCCCCGCCAAGGACGACCTCGTCACGGCCTACCTCCAGCGGCGCGCGCAGGCCGACCACGACCAGGTGGGCGCCGTGCTCGCACGCCACCGCGACGATCCGCGCGCTGCCCTGCGCGCCCTGGCGGTGGAGCTGACGGCCGACGACTTCGGCGCGGTGCGGCGCGGGTGCCCGTTCGTCAACGCCTCCGCGGAGTTCCCGCAGGGGCACCCGGTCCGCCGCCACGCCGAGGAGATCAGGACGTGGGTCACGGGGGAGCTGCGCCGGCTCCTGGAGGACGCGGGGCACGACAGCCCGGCGCGGACGGCGGTCCAGCTGATGATGCTGCGCACGGGGGCCGTGGTCGCCGCCGCGCTCGAAGGGGGACGGGCCCTGGGGGAGGACTTCGTCGCCGCGTGGGACGGGCTCGTCGACGCCGGGATCCCGGGTGGCCGGACGGGTCCGGGGTGAGCGGGTACCACCGCTTCGTTTCCGGCAGGGAACGACGAGGTCTCGATCGTGTTCCAGGAGGTCCGTGGTGCTGGGCACGGCGGCGCGGGTGCGCCATGCTGCACGGGCGGTGGGGTCGACGGGGATCCCACCGCTCACACTCCCGCGCCGCGTCCGTCACCCGGGCGACCGCACGGCGTCCAGTTCGCAACGACATCGTTACCTGAGGCCCGCAGTAGGCCGTCCGGGTCGCTGACCTGCTACGTCGTGCGTCGATCGGGTAACAAGACGTGATCTTTCGGCTGCGGAGCGCTCCGTGACGGGGGACACTGGGCGGGAGCGTCCGGCCCCTGCGCGGGTCGGTGTTCACACGCGTCAGGAATCGGGTTGCCCGGGTGTTAACGTGCTGCCCGACCTGTAGAGGTGGACATCCTGCGCGTCGGGAGTCGCCACAGCTGGGCAACGTGCCCACCCAGTCATCGCTTGCGAGGAGGAGTTCCACCTTGAGCAGCTTCGAGAAGGACGACCTGAAGCCGGTCCAGCGCATCGGTGTCGTCACCGGGTCCGCGTTCAGCCGTCGCAACGGCCTGAAGGGTGCGCTCGGCCTCGCCGCCCTCGCGACCCTGGCGGCCTGCGGTGGCAACGACGACGACAACGGCGGCTCCGGCAACGGGGGCGGCGGGGGCGGCGGCACGGGCGGCGACGTCGTCGTCAACGGCTCCGAACCGCAGAACAAGCTCATCCCCACCAACACCAACGAGGTCGGCGGCGGCCGCCTGCTCGACTCGCTGTGGGCCGGCCTCGTCTACTACAAGGCCGACGGGACCCCCGAGAACGACCTCGCGGACTCCATCACGTCGACCGACGCGCAGAACTACACCATCAAGATCAAGACCGGCCAGAAGTTCTCCGACGGCACGGCCATCACCGCCAAGAACTTCGTCGACGCCTGGAACTACGGCGCGCTGGGCACCAACAAGCAGCTCTCCAGCTACTTCTTCCAGCCCATCGAGGGCTTCGACGCGGTCCAGGCCGACCCGCCCACCGCGCAGACGCTGTCCGGGCTCGCCGTCGTCGACGACACCAGCTTCACCGTCAAGCTCGTCCAGCCGCAGTCCGACTTCCCCCTGCGCCTGGGCTACTCGGCCTTCTACCCGCTGCCGAGCAACGCCTTCGACGACATCGACAAGTACGGCGAGAACCCGGTCGGCAACGGCCCGTACAAGCTGAAGGAAGAAGGTGCGTGGCAGCACAACGTCCGCATCGACTTCGTCAAGAACGACACCTACGACGGGCCCCGCAAGGCGCAGAACGACTCCCTCGCCTTCGTCTTCTACGAGACCTACGACGCGGCCTACGCGGCGCTGCAGTCCGGTGACCTCGACGTCCTGGACAACATCCCGCCGTCGGCGCTGGCGACCTACCAGGACGAGCTCGGCAAGCGCGCCGTGAACCAGCCGTCCGCGGTCTTCCAGTCCTTCACCATCCCGCAGAAGCTCGCCCACTTCGAGGGCGACGAGGGCAAGCTGCGCCGCCAGGCCATCAGCTACGCCATCGACCGCGCGGCCATCTGCAAGTCCGTCTTCAGCGACACCCGCACCCCGGCCAAGGACTTCACGTCCCCGGTCATCGCCGGGTACTCCGAGACGGTCCCCGGCAACGAGGTGCTGACCGCCGACGCCGCCAAGGCCAAGCAGCTGTGGCAGCAGGCCGACGCGATCTCGCCGTACTCCGACACCTTCACCATCGGCTACAACGCCGACGGCGGGCACCAGGAGTGGGTCGACGCCGTGACGGCGCTGCTGCGCCAGACGCTCGGCATCAAGGCCGAGGGCGCGCCGTACCCGACGTTCGCCGCGCTGCGCACCGACATCACCAACCGCACCATCAAGGGCGCCTTCCGCAGCGGCTGGCAGGCCGACTACCCGGGCCTGTTCAACTTCATCGGGCCGCTGTACGCCACGGGCGCCGACTCCAACGACGGCGACTACTCCAACCCGCAGGTCGACTCGATGCTCAAGCAGGCCGAGGGCACCACGGACCAGGACGCGGCGAACAAGATCCTGCAGGAGGTCCAGACCATCCTGTTCACGGACCTGCCCGCCATCCCGCTGTGGTACTCCAACGCCTCCGGCGGCTACGGGGAGAAGGCCTCGAACGTCGAGTTCGGCTGGAACAGCGTCCCGCTGTACTACCAGGTCACCAAGTCCTGACGTGAGGTCCGGGGGTGGGTCGGAGGTCCGGCCCACCCCCGTTCGCGCGTGGACGCACGGGCGCGACACTGATCACCGACGTTGAAAGCAGGGACGGCCAGCGACGGCCGTCCCCCCGAGGAGGCTCGTGATGGGTTGGTACATCGGGCGCCGTCTGTTGCAGATGGTGCCCGTCTTCTTCGGAGCCACGCTCCTCATCTACGCCCTGGTGTTCGCGCTGCCCGGCGACCCCATCCGGGCCCTGTTCGGGGACAAGCCCGTCAGCCCGACGGCCCTGGCGCTGCTGCGGGCGCAGTACCACCTGGACAAGCCCTTCTTCGTCCAGTACCTGTACTTCCTCAAGGGCGTCTTCACGCTCGACTTCGGGACCTCGTTCTCGGGCCAGCCCGTGATCAGCCAGATCACCCGGGCCTTCCCGGTCACGATCAAGCTGGCGATCGTCGCCCTGGTCATCGAGGCCGTGTTCGGGATCGTCTTCGGCTTCCTCGCCGGCCTGCGCCGCGGCGGGATCTTCGACTCCACCGTCCTGTTCCTGTCCCTCGTCGTCATCGGCATCCCGGTGTTCGTGCTCGGCTTCGTCGGGCAGTACTTCATCGGGATCAAGTGGGGGATCGCCCGGGCCACCGTGGGCGGTGACCCGGCCTGGGTCGACCTGATCCTGCCCGGGGCGGTGCTGGGGGCGCTGTCGTTCGCCTACGTCCTGCGCCTGACCCGCAACTCCGTGGCCGAGGGCCTGTCCGCCGACCACGTGCGCACCGCGACGGCCAAGGGGCTCTCGCGCCCGCGGGTCATGACCGTGCACGTCCTGCGCAACTCCCTCATCCCCGTCATCACCTTCCTCGGGACCGACCTCGGCGCGCTCATGGGCGGGGCCGTGGTCACCGAGGGCATCTTCAACGTCCCCGGGGTGGGGAACCTGCTCTACCAGTCCGTCATCCGGCAGGAAGGCCCGACCGTCGTGTCGGTCGTGACGATCCTGGTGCTCGTGTACCTGATCGCCAACCTCGTCGTCGACCTGCTCTACGCCGTCCTGGACCCGAGGATCCGCTATGTCTGAGAACACCGTGGGCAGGCCCGGCGGCACCGCCGTCCGTCCCGGCCAGGAGCACTTCGTCGCCCCGCTGGAGGAGACCCCGCTCGCCGCGGTCGACGCGGTCGACGAGTCCGCGCCCAGCGGCGGGCTGTTCACCGAGGCCTGGCGCCAGCTGCGCAAGCGGCCGCTGTTCATCGTCCCGAGCCTGATCATCCTCGCGCTCGTCGTGGTCTCGGTCTTCCCGTCGTGGTTCACCTCGACCGACCCCCGGTTCGTGGACCTGGCCTCCTCGCTGGCCGGTCCCTCCGACGCCCACCCCCTGGGCGTCACCAAGGCCGGCACCGACGTCTACGCCCGGCTGGTCTACGGGGCCCGCGCCTCGGTGAGCGTCGGGATCCTCACGACGCTGCTCGTCGTCGTCGTCGGCGGCGTCGTCGGGGCCCTGGCCGGCTTCTTCGGGGGATGGCTCGACGCCGTGCTGTCGCGCGTCGGGGACATCTTCTTCGCGCTGCCGCTCATCCTCGGGGCGATCGTCCTGCTGCAGATGCTCAAGAGCCGCAACGTCTGGACCGTGGCGCTGACGCTGGCGCTGTTCGGCTGGCCGCAGGTGGCGCGCATCATGCGCGGGGCCGTGCTGCAGGTGCGCACGGCCGAGTACGTGACGGCCGCCAAGTCCCTGGGCCTGTCACGGATGGGCACCCTGGTCAAGCACGTCGTGCCGAACGCCCTGGGGCCGGTCATCGTCGTCGCCACCATCTCGCTGGGGACGTTCATCGCGGCCGAGGCGACGCTGTCGTTCCTGTCCGTCGGGCTCCCGCCGAACATCGTGTCCTGGGGCGGTGACATCTCGCTGGCCCGCACGACCCTGCGCACCGACCCGGCGATCCTGCTGTGGCCCTCGCTCGGGCTGTCCCTGACGGTCCTGTCGTTCCTCATGCTCGGCGACGCCCTGCGCGACGCCCTCGACCCGAAGGGCCGCACCCGATGAGCCCGCTCACGCCGACCGTCGACCGGACCAAGCCGCTCCTGCAGGTGCGCGACCTCGAGGTCGACTTCACCTCCGGCGGCCGGGCGGTGCACGCCGTCCGCAAGGCGAACTTCACGGTCTACCCCGGGCAGACCGTCGCCATCGTGGGGGAGTCCGGGTCCGGCAAGTCCACCTCGGCGATGGCCGTCATCGGCCTGCTGCCCGGCACCGGCAAGGTCGTCGGCGGGCAGGTCCTGTTCGACGGCCGGGACATCGCCCACGCCTCCCGGCGCGAGTACGTGAACCTGCGCGGCAAGCACATCGGCATGGTCCCGCAGGACCCGATGTCGAACCTGAACCCCGTGTGGAACATCGGGTTCCAGGTCAAGGAGGCCATCGAGGCCAACGGCATCGCCCGCGGGTCGGCGGCGAAGAAGCGCGCCATCGAGGTCCTCGGGGAGGCCGGGCTCGGCGACGCCGCCCGCCGGTACAAGCAGTACCCGCACGAGTTCTCCGGCGGCATGCGCCAGCGCGCCCTCATCGGCATCGGGCTCGCCTCGCGCCCCCGCCTGCTCATCGCCGACGAGCCGACCTCCGCGCTGGACGTGACCGTCCAGCGGGGCATCCTGGACCACCTCGACTCCCTGACCTCCGACCTGGGCACGGCGGTCCTGCTCATCACGCACGACCTGGGGCTGGCCGCCGAGCGCGCCGAGCACCTCGTCGTCATGTACAAGGGGCAGGTCGTCGAGTCCGGCCCGGCGCTGCAGATCCTGCAGGCCCCGCAGCACCCCTACACCCAGCGGCTCGTCTCGGCGGCGCCCTCGCTGGCGTCGCGGCGCATGCAGTCCGAGCACCGCGCGCAGGTGGTGGAGCAGGCCGAGGCCCGGGCCGAGCAGGCCCACGAGATCGTCGCGGCCCAGACGCCGGTGACCGTCCCCGACCAGGTGACCGCCGACGTCATCGAGGTCAGGAACCTCACCAAGGAGTTCACGATCCGCGGCGCCGGTCCCCGCGGCGAGAAGCTCCTCGCGGTCGACGGCGTGAACTTCTCGGTGCGCCGCGGCACCACCCTGGCCGTCGTCGGCGAGTCCGGCTCGGGCAAGTCCACGGTCGCGCAGATGGTGCTGAACCTGCTGCCGGCCACCTCGGGGGAGGTGCTCTTCGACGGGGTCGACATCACGACCCTGGACCGCAAGCAGCAGTTCGCCTTCCGGCGCCGCGTCCAGCCCATCTTCCAGAACCCCTACGGCTCGCTGGACCCGAGCTGGAGCATCTTCTCCTCCATCGAGGAGCCGCTGCGGGTGCACCGGGTCGGGGACGCCAAGAGCCGCGAGGCCCGCGTGCGCGACCTGCTGGACAAGGTCTCCCTGCCGCAGAGCTCGCTGCGGCGCTACCCCAACGAGCTGTCCGGCGGCCAGCGCCAGCGCGTCGCCATCGCCCGCGCCCTGGCCCTGCAGCCCGAGGTCGTCGTGTGCGACGAGGCCGTCTCGGCCCTCGACGTGCTCGTGCAGGGCCAGATCCTGCACCTGCTCAACGACCTGCAGGCCGAGCTGGGGCTGACCTACCTGTTCATCACGCACGACCTCGCCGTCGTGCGGGAGATCGCCGACGACGTCGTGGTCATGCAGCGGGGCAGGCTCGTCGAGCACGCCAGCGTCGACGAGGTCTTCACCAGCCCGCAGCAGGAGTACACCAAGGCCCTGCTCGAGGCCATCCCCGGCGGGAGCATCCAGCTCGGGGCCTGAGGCCGGCGCCCGGGGGGCCTCCCACGCCGCTGGGCCGGAGGTGGGAAGTCCCTCGGAAGCAGGCCGAGGGGCTGTCTCGCAGGCGGTCCGGGGTCTACGGTGATCGGATGCAGTTCATCGCACTCGTCGTTCTCGCCGTCGCCGCCGGGATCGCCGTCGTCATCTGGCGCACCAGCCCCCGCCACCGGGTCGCTGCCGTCGCCCGGTACGACCACGGGGACCGGGCCCGCCGTGCCCGCGAGGAGGCCCGCCGCCAGGGCCTGTGACGTGACTCACCCGGCGCGTGTCGCCGCCGGGTGAACCACCCCGCGGGCCGCACCGTTGCAGTCCAGGAGAGATCGCCACACCCGCCGTGGCGGCGCCACCACGACGGGAGAGAACGTGGCCGAGAAGGACCCGAGCGCCGCGCGGCAGGACCGGGCCGCGCGCGTCCTCGCCATGCAGCAGGCCGAGAAGGCCCGCGGGCGCCGCCGGGTCGCGCTGCTCGTCGCGATCCCGACCGTCGTCGTGCTCGCCGTCGCCGGCACCGTCGCGGCCGTCTTCCTCAACCGGCCCGCGCCGCCGTCCCTGGCGGCCGTCCAGACGTACGACTACGTCGGCAGCCAGCACAGCACCGAACCGCAGACGTACGAGGAGAACCCGCCGGTCGGGGGGCCGCACAACCCCGTCTGGCTGAACTGCGGCGTCTACGACGCGCCCGTCCCGAACGAGAACGCCGTCCACAGCATGGAGCACGGCGCCGTCTGGATCACCTACCGGCCCGACCTCGCGGCCTCCGAGGTGGACCGGCTGAAGGAGGACGTCGCGGGGGAGACGTACACCGTCCTGTCGCCCTACGAGGGTCTGCCCTCGCCCATCGTCCTGTCGGCCTGGAACCACCAGCTGAAGATCGAGAAGGCCGACGACCCGCGCGTCGACGCCTTCCTCGAAAAGTACGTGCAGGGTGCCCAGACGCCCGAGCCCGGCGCACTGTGCTCCAACGGCACCGGGACGCCGACCGGCTGATGCGCGCGCTCACGGCCCGGCAGGTGCTGCTCGCCGTGGTGGGGTTGCTGCTCGCGCTCGTGCTCGGCGTCCTCGCCGGCCGCGCCCTGCCCACCGCCCCGGGCGCCAACTCCGTCGACGTCGGGTTCTCCCGCGACATGGCGACCCACCACGCCCAGGCGGTGTCCATGGCCTACACGGCGATCCAGACCGCCCCCAGCGCCGAGGTCCGTCAGCTCGCCGTCGACATCGCCTCCACCCAGGGCAACCAGCTGGGCCGCATGCAGCAGCTCCTGCAGTCCTGGGGGCAGCCCGTGTCCTCGGCCGGGACCCCCGTGATGGCCTGGATGGCCGGGACCGACCTGCACGCCCGCCACGAGGTCGAGCAGGCCCAGGGCCGCGTCATGCCCGGCATGGCGACCCCCGCCGAGATCGCCCGGCTGAACGGCGAGACCGGGCAGACCTTCGAGGTCGACTTCCTGCAGCTCATGCTGCGCCACCACGCCGGAGGGATCGAGATGGCGCAGTTCGGCGCCGAGCACGCCACGACCAGCGAGGTCCGCGCCCTCGCCACGGCCATCGTGAACAGCCAGCGGGCCGAGTCCCAGCTCCTCACCGACTACCTCACCGCCCGCGGCGCGCAGCCCCTGGCGGCCTCGTGAGGCTCGTCGTGGGGGCCGCCATCGTCGACGCGCTCGACGCGCCGACGCGGTTGCTGGCCGCCCGCCGCAGCGCCCCGCCGGCCCTGGCGGGCAAGTGGGAGCTGCCCGGCGGCAAGGTCGAGGCGGGCGAGACCCCCGTCGAGGCCCTGCACCGGGAGCTGCGCGAGGAGCTCGGCGTCACGGCCCGGCTCGGCGCCGAGGTCGTGCACCCCGACGGGGCGTGGCCGCTGACGCCCGCGCTGCGGATGCGCGTCTGGTGGGCCGTCGTGGACGGCGAGCCGGCCCCGCTGGAGGACCACGACGAGCTGCGGTGGCTGCCGCGCGGGCAGTGGGGCAGCGTCGACTGGCTGCCCGGCGACGTCGCCCTCATCGCCGCCCTCGAGCGGGCGTAGCGGGCCGGTGGGTGGGCGTCGTGGTCCGGCGCGCAGCGCCGGACCACGAGCCACCACCCCGGGGGTCAGTCCTCGGAACGGACGGGGCTCGCCCAATCGTGGTCGATGGCCGTGACCCGCGGGTCCCGGCGGTCGCCGCTGCGCCGCTTCTGGGTGGTCACCGCCGGGTCGCGCACCAGGTCCTTCACCAGCGCGACGGCCATCACGACCATGAGGACGAGGAACGGTGCCGCGGCGATGATGGTGATGTCCTGCAACGCCTCCAGGCCACCGGCGAAGAACAGCACGATGGCGACCAGCCCCATCAGGGCCCCCCACACCGCGGTCAGCCACTTCTGCGGCTCGTCGACGCCGTAGGAGCTCAGCGAGCCCATGACGATGCTCGACGCGTCGGCCCCGGAGACGAAGAAGATCGCGACGAGCACGACGACCAGGACGGACGTGAACCCCGCCCACGGGAACTGGTCGAGGAACGTGAACATCTGCGACTCCTGGTCCGCGATGCCCGCGATGTCGGCGCCGCCGGTGCCCTCCACGAACCTGCGCTGCAGGTCGATCGCGGCCCCGCCCAGGACGGAGAACCACACCAGGCTGACGGCCGTGGGGACGAGCATCACGCCGATGACGAACTCGCGGATGGTCCGGCCCTTGGAGATCTTGGCCAGGAAGGCGCCCACGAACGGCGTCCACGAGACCCACCACGCCCAGTAGAAGAGCGTCCAGGCGCTCAGCCAGTCGGTGCCGCCGAAGGCGCCCGTGCGCGTGGCCATGTGCGGCAGGGCGGTGAGGTAGTTGCCCAGCGAGGCGGGCACCAGGTCCAGCACGAAGACCGTCGGTCCCACGACGAACAGGAAGAACAGCAGCGCCAGGGCCAGCACCATGTTGGTGTTCGACAGCCACTTGATGCCGCGCTCGATCCCGCTGATCGCCGAGACGACGAAGCAGACGGTCAGGACGGCGATGATCGCGACCTTCACGGTCGTCGAGTTGGGCACGCCGAAGACCTCGGTCAAGCCCCCGTTCATCTGCGCCGCGCCCAAGCCCAGGCTCACGGCCGACCCGAAGAGCGTCGCGAAGATCGCGAAGACGTCGATGACCCGGGCGGCGCCCCGGCCGCGGCGACCGCGCAGCAGCGGGGCGAACGCGGCCGAGAAGCCGCCCGCGCGCTCCTTGCGGTAGCTGGAGTACGCCAGCGCCAGGCCGACGACGGCGTAGATCGCCCACGGGTGCAGGCCCCAGTGGAACAGCGAGTAGTCCATCGCCTCGCGCGCCGCCGCCTGCGACCCGGGCTCGGCGTCGCCCTGCGGGACCGTCATGAGGTGCGTGACGGGTTCGGTGACCCCGTAGAACATCAGGCCGATGCCCATCCCGGCGGAGAACATCATCGCGACCCAGGACGCCCGCGAGTGCTCGGGCCGGTCCTCGTCGCGGCCCAGGCGGATGCGGCCGTAGCGGCTGAAGGCCAGGACGAGGGCCAGGACGACGAAACCGGTCGCGCCGAGCACGAAGGCCCAGCCGAAGTCCTGCACGACCACCTCGAGGACGGCGTCCGCGCCGGCCTTCAGCTGGGTGGGCCACACGGCCCCCACGAGGAGGAAGAGGATGACCACGCCCGCGGCGACCGCGAACGTCCGGCGGTCGACCGGGGGACGGGCGGGGGAGGGGGGTGAGGAAGGGGTCGCAGACGTGTCGGATCGGTGCTCAGGCGGTGCGGACATGGCGCCGAGGGTGGCACGGAATGACTAGTCCGGGCCAACCAGCGGTGGTCACGACGAGCCATCTCGAGGGCATCGCCGCAGGTCAGGCGGGTGCTTGTGCCCTCACGCGGCGCTGGGCCGCCAGGGGTGGCCCAGGCGCGGATAGACTGGGGTGTCAACCCTCCCGACCGGCCTGCTCGCTCGTGCGCGCGCGGGGGTCCGGACACGTCGAGACTTCGAAGAGCGGATCGAGAAACCCCATGCCCTTGAGCACCCGCGAAGACCTGCGCAACGTCGCGATCGTCGCCCACGTCGACCACGGCAAGACGACGCTCGTCGACGCGATGCTCTGGCAGTCCGGCGCCTTCCGCGCCAACGCCGACGTCAACGAGCGCGTCATGGACTCCGGCGACCTCGAACGCGAGAAGGGCATCACCATCCTCGCGAAGAACACCTCGGTCCGGTACTCCGGCCCCGGTGCTCCCGAGGGCGGCATGACCATCAACATCATCGACACCCCCGGCCACGCCGACTTCGGTGGCGAGGTCGAGCGCGGCCTGTCCATGGTCGACGGCGTCGTCCTGCTCGTCGACGCCTCCGAGGGCCCGCTGCCGCAGACGCGCTTCGTGCTGCGCAAGGCCCTGGCCGCCGGCATGCCCGTCGTCATCCTCGTCAACAAGGTCGACCGCCCCGACGCGCGCATCGCCGCCGTCGTGGAGGAGACCTACGACCTGCTGCTCGACCTCGCCGCCGACGTGGAGGGCATCGACGCCGACAAGCTGCTCGAGGTCCCCGTCGTGTACGCCTCGGCCAAGAACGGGCGCGCGTCGCTGACCCAGCCCGCCGACGGCGGCCTGCCGGACTCCGAGGACCTCGTCCCGCTGTTCCAGACGATCCTCGACACCATCCCCGCGCCGACGTACGACCCCGAGACCCCGCTGCAGGCGCACGTCACCAACCTCGACGCCTCGCCGTTCCTGGGCCGCCTCGCGCTGCTGCGCATCTTCTCCGGCGAGCTCGTCAAGGGCCAGCAGGTGGCGTGGTGCAAGCACGACGGCACCATCGAGCGCGTCAAGATCACCGAGCTGCTCGTCACCGAGGCCGTCACCCGCGTGCCCGGTGAGAAGGCCGGCCCCGGGGACATCGTCGCCGTCGCCGGCATCGAGAACATCACCATCGGCGAGACCCTGGCCGACCCCGAGGACCCGCGCCCGCTGCCCCTCATCACGGTCGACGAGCCCGCCATCTCCATGGTCATCGGGACGAACACCTCGCCCATGGCCGGGCGGGTCAAGGGCTCGAAGGTCACCGCGCGCCTGGTCAAGGACCGCCTGGAGTCCGAGCTCGTCGGCAACGTCTCGCTGCGCATCGTGCCGACCGACCGCCCCGACGCGTGGGAGGTCCAGGGGCGCGGTGAGCTGGCCTTGGCCATCCTCGTCGAGCAGATGCGCCGCGAGGGCTACGAGCTGACCGTCGGCAAGCCGCAGGTCGTGCTGCGCAAGGACGAGAACGGCAAGACCCTCGAGCCGTACGAGAACCTCACCATCGACTCCCCCGAGGAGTTCCTCGGTGCCATCACCCAGCTGATGGCCGCCCGCAAGGGCCGCATGGAGACCATGACCAACCACGGCACCGGCTGGGTGCGCATGGAGTTCTACGTCCCCTCCCGCGGGCTCATCGGGTTCCGGACCGAGTTCCTCACCGACACCCGCGGCACCGGCATCGCCCACGCGCTCTTCGCGCAGTACGACCACTGGGCCGGCGAGATCCGCACCCGCCAGTCCGGCTCCCTCGTGGCCGACCGCGCCGGGGCGGCCACCGCGTTCGCCATGACGAACCTGCAGGAACGCGGCCAGATGTTCATCGAGCCGACCGCCGAGGTGTACGAGGGCATGATCGTCGGGGAGAACTCCCGCGCCGACGACATGGACGTCAACATCACCAAGGAGAAGAAGCTCACCAACATGCGCTCGTCCACCTCGGACGAGTTCGAGCGCCTCATCCCGCCGCGCCACCTGTCCCTGGAGCAGTGCCTGGAGTTCTGCCGCGAGGACGAGTGCGTCGAGGTGACGCCCGAGGCGGTGCGCATCCGCAAGGTCGTGCTGGACGCGAACCAGCGGGGCAAGACGGCGTCGAAGGCCAAGAAGGGCTGAGGCTGCGCCTTCGGGGCTCCGCGTCGTCGGGGCTGGGTCGGTCGCCGGGCAGCGCGACGGTGGAGTCGTCGGACTCTCCGTTCGCGCCGAGCGGTCGCTGACCTCGCCTTCGCACGCAGGGCGCTCTCTCCGGACGTCCGACGACTCCACCGTCGCGTCGCCCTCTGGCCTCGCCTCAGGTGGTCGAAGACCTCCCGGTCGTGATCAGGCACCCCTGTCCGCCACGCTGCGCGTGGCGGATGGGGGTGCTTCTGCGTGCGGGGGGTGCGGGGGATTGGATGGGGGCATGACGACGACGCCTCCGGAACCGCCCGACGACACGCCCGTGCTGGGCGGGGACCCGCTGGAGATCGCCGCCGACGTCGTGGAGGACGTGGCGGGGGAGCTGGCGCCCGAGGAGCTGGCGGCGATGGACGCGCTCGACCAGCCGCGGCGGGTGCTCTTCGTCCACGCCCACCCCGACGACGAGACGATCGGGACCGGGGCGACCATGGCGCGGTACGCCGAGGCCGGGGCGACCGTCGTGCTGCTCACGCTCACGCGCGGGGAGCTGGGGGAGGTCATCCCGGCCGACCTCGCGCACCTGGACCCCGACGCCCTGGGCGCGCACCGGGTGCAGGAGCTGGCCACCGCCATGGAGGCCCTGGGAGTCACCGACCACCGGTTCCTCGACCGCCCCGACGGCAGCGGGTACCGCGACTCCGGCATGGTCTGGCTCGAACCCGGGCGCGCCGCCGTCGGCGACGACGTGGACCCGCGGGCCCTCGCCGCCGCCGACCCCGAGGAGGTCGCCGCGCAGGTCGCCGCCGTCGTGCGCGAGGTCCGGCCCCAGGTCGTCGTCACCTACGAACCCGGTGGCGGGTACGGGCACCCCGACCACGTCCGCGCCCACGAGGCGACGCTGCGCGGGCTCGTCCTGGCCGCCGGGGACCAGCACGACGGCACGGTGCCGTGGCAGGTCGCCAAGGTCTACGAGATCGTCCAGCCCGAGACTGCGACCCGGCAGGCCCTGCGCCAGGTCGCGGACTCGGGGGCCGCCGGTGCCGCGGACCCCGACGGTCCGCTGCCGAGCGTCGTCGTGCCTGACGAGCAGGTGACGACGGTCGTCGACGGGACCGGGCAGCTGCCGGCGAAGATCGCCGCCCTGCGGGCCCACGCGACCCAGATCAGCCTGGACCTCGACGCCGAGGTCCCCGTCATGCGGCTGTCCAACGGCGTGCCGCAGCCGATCTGGCCCGTCGAGCGGTTCCGGCTCGTGCACGGGGTCGCCTCCGGCCCCTTCGACGCCGACGGGCACGAGACCGACCTGTTCGCCGGGGTGGCCCCCGCCGGGTGAGACGGAGCAGCGGGCACGGACGTGTTCACCCGACCACTCTCCGTTGCTCCGGCCGGGTGAACGCGATCGTCCGAACGCGTCACCGTGGGTGGCCGTGCGTGAGCACGCGGGGTTGGGTGGACCCACGCCCGGAACCCGCCGGGCGGGATCCGAGAGGAGCCGCCCGTGGCTCACGACCAGCGCGTGGCCGCCGCCCCGCCGACCGCCCGCACCGGCCGCGACAGCGCCGACGTCGGGCGGGCCCGCGAACGCAACCGCCGCCGCCGCACCCGGACGCTGCTGCTCGTCGTCCTGGCCGCCGTGCTCCTCGTCGACGTGCGGCTGGCCACCGGCGGGTCCCTCGTCCCCGTCCTGCCCGCGGTCGACCCGATCTACGTCATGGTCGGCGTCTTCTTCGCCCTGATGATCGCGCTGCTGCTCGGGCAGACGCTGGTCTCGGGCCGCTCGCCGCACGTCGTCTACCGGCCCGAGCAGATCGACGTCTCCCTCGACGACGTCGTGGGCCTGGACCCGGTCAAGGAGGACGTCGAGCGCAGCCTCGACCTGTTCCTCGCCGCGCGCACCTTCCGCACCCGCATGGGCGGCCGGCCCCGCCGCGGCCTGCTGTTCGAGGGCTCGCCGGGCACGGGCAAGACGCACATGGCCAAGGCCATGGCCCGCGAGGCCGGGGTCCCGTTCCTCTTCGTCTCCGCGACCAGCTTCCAGTCCATGTGGTACGGCGCCACCGCCCGCAAGCTGCGTTCCTACTTCAAGGCGCTGCGCAAGGCCGCCCGCCGCGAGGGCGGGGCCATCGGGTTCATCGAGGAGATCGACGCCATCGCCGGGGCGCGCGGTGGGATGAGCGCGATGAGCCCGTCCGCCACGAACGCGGTCGTCGGCTGCGGGGGGCTGACGAACCTGCCGATGACGCTGCCGACGGCTGGGCCCGCGACGAACGCGGCGGCGCTGCAGGTCGAGCGCCTCGCCTCCAGCGAGGGCGCCAGCGGCGTCGTCAACGAGCTGCTCGTCCAGATGCAGTCCTTCGACGAGCCCACCGGCGCCGAGCGGGTCCACGGCTGGTTCGTCGACACCGCGAACCGGTTCCTGCCCGAGCAGCGGCGGCTCAAGCGCCCCGTGAGCGAACCCGTGGAGGTCCTGCTCATCGCCGCCACCAACCGCGCCGACTCCCTCGACCCGGCCCTGCTGCGCCCGGGCCGCTTCGACCGTCGGATGAGCTTCGGCCTGCCCGACAAGGCCGGCCGGCGTCAGCTCGTCGACCACTTCCTGGCCCGCAAGGCCCACGAGAGCGCCCTGGACGACCCCGAGCGCCGCGACGCCCTGGCCGGGATCACCAACGGCTACTCGCCCGTCATGATCGAGAACCTGCTCGACGAGGCTCTCGTCAACGCGGTGCGCCGCGACGGCGACGGCATGAGCTGGGCCGACGTCGAGCACGCCCGCCTGGTCACCGAGGTCGGCCTGGGCCAGCCCGTCGGCTACACCGACCACGAGGCCCGGCTCATCGCCACCCACGAGGCCGGGCACGCGGCGGTGGCCTGGCTCGTGGCCCCGCAGCGCCGGCTGGAGGTCCTCACCATCGTCAAGCGCGCCAACGCCCTGGGCCTGCTCGCCCACGGTGACGCCGAGGACGTCTACACCCGTTCGCGCACCGAGCTCGCCGGGATGATCAGGATCGCCTTCGGCGGGCAGGTGGCCGAGGAGCTGTTCTTCGGCGACGTGTCCACCGGCCCCGCCGGCGACCTGCAGTCCGCGACGTCGGTCGCCGCGCAGATGGTCGGCTCCGCCGGCATGGCCGGCACGCTCGTGTCCTTCGCGGCCGTCCAGCAGGGCGCCTTCGCCGACGGCAACCTCGTCTCCCGCGTCCTGGGCGACGCCGAGGGACGTCGCCTCGTGGAGAAGCTGCTGAGCGAGCAGAAGGAGTCCGTCCGCGAGCTCCTGGAGCGCAATCGGCACCTCGTGGCCGCCCTGCGCGACGCGCTGCTGGAGCGCCACGAGCTCATCGGGCACGAGATCACCGACGTGCTCGAGGCGGCCCGTCGGGAGCACGAGACCCCGCGCGTCGTCGACCTGCGCGACCCGGCCCCCGCCCGCCGGGAGTCCTGAGACACGCTCGTCCCCGGCGCGAGGCACACCTCGCGCCCCGCGGAGGGGGGTCCGCGGGGTGCGAGGTGTGCCTCGCGCGTGGTGGGACGGTCAGGGGGCCACGCGGTAGTGGTAGGCGTGGTGGACGCCGAAGCCCTGCCCCGCGTAGAGGGCCCGGGCCGCCTCGTTGTCGGCCTGCACCTGCAGGTACGTCGAGGCGGCGCCGCGCTCGCGGGCCCAGTCGGCGACCTCGGCGAGCAGCCGGCGGCCCAGCCCGCGGCGGCGGTGCGACGGCGAGGTCTCCACGGCGGTCACCCCGGCCCAGCCGGGGGACAGGGAGCCGCGGGCGATCGCGACCGTCCGCGCCCCGTCCACGACCCGCACGAACACCTGCTCGTCGGCCGAGACGAGGATCCGGCGGCCCGCGGCGGGCACGGTCGGGGAGCCCTGGTAGTGGTACTGCGCGAGCCAGGCGTCGTCGGGGGCCGGGCCCGTCTCGACGTGCAGCCCGTCGGGCAGGGAGGCGTCGCGGGCGCCGGGCAGGTCGTCGGTGGCGGCGGTCATCACCAGCGTCGGGGTGAGCACCGTCCAGCCCCGCGCGTCGAGGACGTCGGCGACCCCGCTGGGCCCGTCGACCTCGTGCGCGACGGCGACCTGGGGACGCAGACCCCGGGCGGCGTAGAACTCCTCGACGACCGCGACCGCCCGCACCAGGGGCACGCCCGGGTCACCCACGGCGAGCGCGGAGTTGGCCCGGCCCGTGAACCCCTCGCTCGCGCGCAGCCGCCAGCCGCCCAGGTCGAGGCGCTCCAGCGGGCGCCAGTGCTCGGCCATCACCCGTTCCAGGTCCTCGACGCCGATCGCGGCGTGCGGGGCGGCCCGGCGCGCCGGCGGCGGGGGCACCGCCTTGGCCGCCAGCACGTCGGCCCGGGCCACGACGACCTCACCGCGGCGGGTCGCGACGGTGAGCGTGGTGTCGTCCGCGCAGACCAGGTCGCCCAGGGCGTCGGTGGCCGAGCCGTCGGGCAGCCGGTGCCGGACCACGACCCGCGCGCCGACGGTCAGCTCGCGCACGAGGTGCGTGGGGCTCGGTCCTGGCACGGGTGGTCCTCCGGGGGTGGCGCGGTGCTGCTGCGGGGCCGGTGCGGTGGGCGGCGAGCACCGGCGGTGCCCGTCGGGGATACTACGTAGCGCGTCCGGCCGCCCGTCCGCCGGAGGAGGAGGACATCCAGTGACCTACGTCATCGCGCAGCCCTGCGTCGACGTCAAGGACAAGGCCTGCATCGAGGAGTGCCCTGTCGACTGCATCTACGAGGGCAAGCGATCGCTGTACATCCAGCCCGACGAGTGCGTCGACTGCGGGGCCTGCGAACCCGTGTGCCCGGTGGAGGCCATCTACTACGAGGACGACGTCCCCGAGCAGTGGTCCGCCTTCACCGCGGCCAACGTCGTGTTCTTCGACACGATCGGCTCCCCGGGGGGCGCGGCCAAGATGGGGCAGATCGACGCCGACGCCGCGGTGGTCTCCGCGCTCCCGCCGCAGGGCGAGGGGCACTGATGAGCGCGCCGGCCCACCTCGTCCCGGCGCCGCCCGGGGAACGGCGGAGGGTCGGCGCGTCGCTGCCGGACTTCCCGTGGGACTCCCTCGCGGCCGCCAAGGCGCGGGCGCAGGCCCACCCGGACGGGATCGTGGACCTGTCGGTCGGCACGCCCGTCGACCCCACCCCGCAGGTCGTCGTCGACGCCCTGCGCTCGGCGGCGAACGCGCCGGGGTACCCCCAGACGTACGGCACCGCGCCGCTGCGCGAGGCCGTGGCCGCCTGGTTCGCCCGCCGCCGCGGCGTCCCGGCGCTCGACCCCGACGGCGTGCTGCCGACGGTCGGGTCCAAGGAGCTCGTGGCCTGGCTGCCGTTCCTGCTCGGCCTGGGGGAGGGCGACGTCGTCGCCCACCCCGCGGTGGCGTACCCGACGTACGACGTCGGGGCGCGGCTGGCGCGCGCCACCCCGCTGGGCGCCGACACCGTCGACGAGCTCGAGGCCGCCTGGGACGGCGGCGCCCGGATCCGGCTGCTGTGGCTGAACTCCCCGTCGAACCCGACGGGCGCGGTCCGCTCGGTGGCCGAGCTGACCGCCCTGGTCGCCTGGGCCCGCGCGCACGGCGTCGTCGTGGCCTCCGACGAGTGCTACGCCGAGCTCGGCTGGAGCCCCGAGCACGACACCACCGCCGGGGGGCTGGTCGCCTCCGTGCTCGACCCGCGGGTGTGTGGTGACGATCACACCGGTCTGCTCGTGGCGTACTCCACGTCGAAGCAGTCGAACCTCGCCGGGTACCGCGCGGCGTTCCTGGCCGGCGACGTCGCCCTCGTGCGCGAGCTCCTCGAGCTGCGCAAGCACGCCGGGATGATCGTGCCGTGGCCCGTCCAGGTCGCCCTGCAGGCCGCCCTCGGCGACGACGAGCACGTCGCGCACCAGCGCGAGCTGTACCGCGGCCGCCGCGAGGTGCTGCGGGAAGCGTTGCAGGGCGCGGGTTTCCGCATCGACGCCTCCGCGGCGGGGCTGTACCTGTGGAGCACCCGCGAGGAGGGTTCGCGCACCACGGTCGACCTGCTGGCCGAGCGCGGGATCCTCGCCGCGCCGGGGGACTTCTACGGCCCGCCGGGGGCCCGGCACGTGCGCATCGCCCTGACGGCCACCGACGAGCGGGTCTCGCGCGTGCCGGAACGGCTCGCGGGCCTCGGCTGAGCGCGCGCGCAGGGGTGGCGGACCTGCGTCGCGGACCGTCGTCGGGGACGGGTACGGTCGCGGCATGGCTGACTCCGTGACGCTGAAGCACGCAGGTGGCGAGCTCGATCTGCCCGTGACCCCTGCCACCGAGGGCGCCGCCGGCTTCGGCATCGGCAGCCTCCTGAAGGAGACCGGGCTGGTGACCCTGGACTCGGGGTTCACCAACACGGCGTCCTGCACGTCGGCGATCACCTACATCGACGGCGACGCGGGGATCCTGCGCTACCGCGGGTACCCGATCGAGCAGCTCGCCGAGCACTCGACGTTCGTGGAGACGAGCTTCCTGCTCATCCACGGTCACCTGCCGTCGGAGAGCGAGCTCGCCGACTTCACCGCCCGCATCCAGCGGCACACCCTGCTGCACGAGGACCTCAAGCGGTTCTTCGACGGGTTCCCGCGCGACGCGCACCCGATGCCCGTGCTGTCCAGCGCCGTCAGCGCGCTGTCGACGTTCTACCCGAACTCCCTGAACCCGTTCGACGCCGAGCAGGTGGAGCTGTCCACCGTCCGGCTGCTGGCCAAGCTGCCCACGATCGCCGCCTACGCGCACCGCAAGTCCCTGGGCCAGCCGCTGCTGTACCCGGACAACCGGCTGGGCCTGGTGGAGAACTTCACGCGCCTGGCGTTCGGCAACCCGGCCGAGGACTACGAGCTGGACCCGGTGCTCGTCAAGGCGCTGGACCAGCTGCTGATCCTGCACGCCGACCACGAGCAGAACTGCTCGACCTCCACGGTGCGGCTCGTGGGTTCGGGCCAGGCCAACCTGTTCGCCTCGGTCTCGGCCGGCATCCACGCCCTGTCCGGCCCGCTGCACGGCGGGGCGAACTCGGCCGTGCTGGACATGCTGGAGTCCATCAAGAACTCCGGCGACGACGTCGACACGTTCATGGCCCGGGTCAAGAACAAGGAGAAGGGCGTGCGCCTGATGGGCTTCGGCCACCGGGTGTACAAGAACTACGACCCGCGCGCGGCCATCGTGAAGAAGACCGCCGACGAGGTGCTGTCCAAGCTCGGCAAGCGCGACGAGATGCTCGACATCGCCATGCGGCTCGAGGAGATCGCGCTGCACGACGACTACTTCATCGAGCGCAAGCTGTACCCGAACGTGGACTTCTACACGGGCATCATCTACAAGGCCATGGGCTTCCCCACGAAGATGTTCACCGTGCTGTTCGCCCTGGGCCGCCTGCCCGGCTGGATCGCGCAGTGGCGCGAGATGATCAACGACCCGGCCACGAAGATCGGCCGCCCCCGCCAGGTGTACGTCGGCGAGGGCGCGCGCGACTACGTCGGCATCGAGGGCCGCTAACCGCCGAGCCGGATCTGGACGCCGCCCCGGGGCAACCCGGTGGCGGTGCCCACCCACCCCCGGCCCGAGCTCGACCGCGTCCAGCGCGAGCCCTGCACGCTCACCTCGGTGATCTGGTAGCGCTCGGCGCCGGCCACGGCCCAGCCGCCGACGGCCCACGCGAGCCGCTCGGCGTCGTCCCCGTCGAGGGTGAAGGCCAGGGCGCGTCCGCTCGTGCCGGCCACGACCCGCGGCGTCGCGGTCGTCACCTCGGTCGTCGCGGCGTCGGCGACGCGCTGGGCCGTCGGGGTCAGCCGCTCGTCGTCGCCGGCCTCCTGCGGGGTGGTCACCGGCCGCAGGTGGCAGGTGAAGCCCCCCGGCGTGTTCCCGGTCAACGCCGAGGCGACCAGGCGCGCCTCGGCCTCGTGGTCGCCGTAGGCCAGCGGGAACCCGCTGCGCTGCACCCGCTGCGCGGCGTCGGTCACCGGCAGGTCGCGGTAGCCGTCCACCTTCACCAGGGCGTCGTAGAAGGCGTTCGTGGCGAAGACGGGGTCCTGGACCTGCTCGGGCGTGCCCCAGCCCTGCGAGGGCCGCTGCTGGAACAGCCCCAGGGAGTCCCGGTCGCCGTGGTCGAGGTTGCGGATCCCCGACTCCTGCACGACGGTCGCGATCGCGATCGTCGCGGCCCGGGCGGGCAGCCCGCGGCGCACCGACAACCCGACCACGGTGGCGGCGTTGGCCGCCTGCTCGGGCGACATCGACGTCGAGTCCGGACCGACGGTGGCGGAGCAGCGTTCGCGCACCGCGGGGGCGTCCGGGCTGCGGGTGACCCACACGACGCCGCCCGCCACGACGACCGCCGCGGCGGCGAGCGTCGTGACCAGGCGCAGGCGGCGGGTGCGCCGGGTGCCGGGGGAGGGTCTGCGTGGTCGGGGGGGTCTGCGGGTCGCCACCTCAGTTCGCGTGCAGCGCCGCGTTGAGCTCGACCTTGACGCCCCTGCGCGGCAGCGCCTCGACCTGCCCGGTCATCGAGTTGCGGCGGAACAGCAGCCCGTCCGCGCCCGACAGCGTGCGGGCCGAGACCGTCTGCTGGACCGTGCCGTCCTCGCCGAGCAGCGAGACCTTGGTGCCGGCCGTGATGTACGTCCCGGCCTCCACGACGCAGTCGTCGCCCAGGCTGATGCCCGTGCCCGAGTTCGCCCCCAGCAGCGTGCGCTCGCCGATGCGGACGACCTCCTTGCCGCCGCCGGACAGCGTCCCCATGATCGAGGCGCCACCGCCCACGTCGGACCCGTCGCCCACGACGACGCCCGCCGAGATGCGGCCCTCGACCATCGAGACGCCGACCGTGCCGGCGTTGTAGTTGACGAACCCCTCGTGCATGACGGTCGTCCCGGCCGCCAGGTGCGCCCCGAGGCGGACGCGGTCGGCGTCGGCGATGCGCACGCCCGTGGGCGTCACGTAGTCCGTCATGCGGGGGAACTTGTCGATGCCGAAGACCGTCACGGGCCCGACGTTGGCCTTCAGCGCCAGCCGGGTCCGTTCGAAGTCGGCCACCGCGCACGGGCCGTGGTTGGTCCACACCACGTTCGCCAGGACCCCGAAGATGCCCTCGAGGTTCGCGCCGTGCGGGGCGACGAGCCGGTGGGAGAGCAGGTGCAGGCGCAGGTAGGCGTCCGCGGTGTCCCGCGGGGCCTCGTCGAGGTCGATCTCGACGGTCAGCACGCGCTGCTTCGTGCGGCGGTGGATGTCGTCGTCCTCCAGGGAGGCCAGCTCGGCCGGCACGCCGTACGAGCTCGTCGAGGCCGGGTCGCCCAGGGCGGGGAAGGGGAACCAGACGTCGAGCACCGTGCCGTCGGCGGCGTACGTCGCCAGGCCGTGGCCCCAGGCCCGGCGGGTCTCGTGGGGGCTGCGGGGGTCGGTGCTCTGCGCGCTCACCCGCCCGACCCTACAAGCGCGGGCGCGACGGGCCCACGGTCCGTCCGGGCGCGTGGCTAGGGTGAGTCGCGTGAGCGTCCCCGCACCCGTCCTGGACCTGGCCGACCCCGCGATCGACGTCGTCGAGCTGACCCGGCGGGTGTGCGACATCCCCTCGGTCAGCGGCGACGAGCGGGCGCTGGCCGACGCCGTGGAGTCCGCGGTGCGCGCCCTGCCCGGCCTCGAGGTGACCCGGGACGGGGACGCCGTCGTCGCGCGGACCGTCCTGGGCCGCGGCGAGCGGGTGCTGCTGGCCGGCCACCTCGACACCGTCCCGCTGACCGACCCGCCCAACCTGCCGGTCCGGCGCGAGCAGCACCCCGTCGACGGCGACGTCCTCGTGGGGCGCGGCACGTGCGACATGAAGGGCGGCGTCGCGGTGCAGCTGGCCCTGGCCCGGCGCGTGGCCGCCGCGGGGGCGGCGAACCGGCGCGACGTCACGTTCGTCTTCTACGACCACGAGGAGGTCGAGGCGGCCAGGAACGGCCTGGGCCGCCTGGCCCGGCACCGTCCCGACCTGCTCGCGGCCGACTTCGCGGTCCTGCTCGAACCGTCCTCGGGGATCGTCGAGGGCGGCTGCAACGGCACCCTGCGCGCCGAGGTCACCACGACGGGCACGGCCGCGCACTCGGCCCGGCCCTGGCGCGGGCACAACGCCATCCACGACGCCGCGCCCGTGCTGGCCCGCCTCGCCGGGCACGTCCCGCGCGAGGTCGACGTCGAGGGGCTCGTCTACCGCGAGGCCCTCAACGCCGTCCTGATCTCCGGCGGGATCGCCACCAACGTCATCCCGGACCGCTGCGTCGTGACCGTCAACTACCGCTTCGCCCCCGCCGTGGACGCCGCCGGGGCCGAGGCGTACGTGCGGGAGGTCTTCGCGGGCTTCGACGTGCGGGTCGTCGACGCCGCCGACGGCGCCCGCCCGGGCCTGCACCTGCCGGCCGCCGCGGACTTCGTGGCCCGCACGGGGACCGCGCCGCTGCCGAAGTACGGCTGGACGGACGTCGCGCGGTTCTCCGCCCTGGGCGTGCCCGCCGTCAACTACGGCCCCGGCGACAACGCCACCGCCCACGCCGACGACGAACGCTGCCGCACGGCCGAGGTCGAGCAGTGCCTCGAGGTCCTGTCCGGGTGGCTGCTGGGAGCGGGCGCGTGAGCACGATCTGCCTGTACGGCAGCGCCTCGGGCGGCATCGCCCCCGCGCACGTCGAGCTCGCCGCCCGGGTCGGGCGGCTCATCGGCGAACGCGGCCACGACCTCGTCTACGGCGGGGGCGGGACGTCCGTGATGGGCGCCGCCGAGGCCGCGGCCCGCGCCGCCGGGGCCCGCACGACCGGTGTCATGCCGCAGGCGCTGCTGGACCTCGAGCTGCCGCCGGACGGGCTCGGGGAACTGGTCGTCACCGACGACATGCGCCGGCGCAAGGCGGAGATGGACGCCCGCGCGGACGCCTTCGTCGTGCTGCCCGGGGGCCTGGGCACCCTGGAGGAGCTGTTCGAGATCTGGGTCGCCCGGACCATCGGCATGCACACCAAACCCCTGGCCGTCCTCGACTGCGACGGGCACTACGCGGGTCTGCGGACCTGGCTGGAGGGCCTCGTCGCGCGCGGGTTCGCCCGGCCGCTGGTCTTCGACGTCATCCACTGGACCGACGACCCCGCCGACGCCCTGGACTTCCTGGAGGCCGCACCCCGCGAGCGCGTGACGCTGCCGAGCTCGGAGATCGTGGGCTCCTTCGCCGAGTTCCCCACCGACGGCCCCGGCGGTTCGGGGGCCCCCGCGCAGGGGGCGGGGGGGAGCGCGCCGTGACGCTCGTGCTGCTGGTCCTGGTGCTGCTCGCGATCGGCGCGGTGGTGGCCGTGGTCACCGGCCGCATCAGCGGGGGGATGGGCCCGGCCACCTCCACGCGCCCCTACCGGGGACTGCCGGAGGGGCCCGTCACGGCCTCCGACGTCGACGCCGTCCGGTTCTCCCTCGGGGTCCGCGGCTACCGGATGGACGAGGTGGACGCGGTGCTCGACCGGCTGCGCGAGGAGATCCGCGAACGCGACGACGAGCTGGCCGCCTGGCGCAGCGTGGAGGACTGAGACGTGAGCACCGGCAGCAGGAGCGTCGACTTCACCGCCACCGCGGTCGTCCCCGGTCGCGTGCGGCACGTCTTCGACGTCCTGACCGACTGGCCCCGGCAGACCGCCTGGGTGCCCGCCACCGTCGTCGCCCGGGCCGAGGGCACGCCCGTGGGGGCCGTGGGGGAGCGCTTCGTCGCCACCTCCAGGCTCGGCCCGTTCACGCTCGTCGACGCCATGGAGGTCGTCTCCCGGGTCGCGCCGGACGTCGCCCGGGGCGTCGACGGACGGGTGGGCATCGTCAAGACCGGGGACGTCCTCGGCGGCACCGTCGACCTCGTCGTGCGCTCGCTCGGGCCCGGGCGGGTGGGCGTGGAGTGGACCGAGCGCATCGTGGTCCGCCGGCCCCTGCTGGCCCGGCTGGCCGGCTGGGGCGGGCCGCTGCCGGCCCTGGCGGGCCGCCTCGCGTTCGAAGCCGTCCTGCGGCGGGCGGGCGACGACCTGCGCTCGCCGTCGTGACGGCGCTGGAGGCCCGGACGGGACCGTCCTGGCGCTCCCGCGCCCTCTCGCGGCTGCTGCTGCACTGGCTGCGGCTGCCCGCCCCCGCGCGCGTCCTGGCCGTCTACGCCCTCGCCCGGCTGTTCACCGCCGTCGTGCTCGCCGAGGTCGCCCGCTTCCAGGTCGCCAGCGACTGGACGTCCGAGCACCCCGGGTACGGCGGCATGCTCGGGCTGTGGGACGCGACCTGGTACCGCCGGATCGCCGAGGACGGCTACCCGCGCTCGGTGCCGCTGGGCGCCGCGGGCGACCCGCAGCAGTCGGCGCTGGCGTTCTACCCGCTGGCCCCGCTGCTGGCCCGGGCGCTGATGACGACGGGCCTGTCCTTCGAGGCGGCCGGCGCGACCGTCTCCCTGCTGACCGGGGCCGGCGCCGCCTGCGGGGTGCACGCGCTGCTGCGCCGGGTGCTGGCCCGGCGCACGAGCGCGACGCTCGCCCGCCGCGGGGCGTGGGCCGCGACGGTCCTGTTCTGCGTCTCGCCGCCCGCGCTGGTCTTCCAGGTGCCCTACACCGAGGGCCCCGCCCTGGCGCTGCTCGTGCTCTTCCTGCTGTGCCTGGTCCACGGCCGGTACGCCCCCGCCGCCGCGGTCGCGGTGCTGCTGGGCCTGACGCGCCCGGTGGCGGTGCCCCTGTCGGTCGTCGTGGTCGTGCACCTGGGCCTGCGCGCGTGGGCGGGGCACCGGGCCGGGGCGCACCTGGGTGGGCGGGAGGCGCTGCGCTGCCTGGGGCTGCTGGCCGCCTCGGGGGCCGCGGGCCTGCTGTGGCCGTTCCTGGCCTGGCGGCTGACCGGGCAGCGCGACGCGTACACCGCGACGATGGGGGCCTGGCGCGCCGGCGGTGAGGTCGTGCCCCTGGAGCCCTGGTGGGGCGTCTCGCAGTACGTCCTGGGGCCCGCCGGGCCGCTGCTGCTGATCGCGGCCGTCGTCGCCTACGTGGCCTGGGTGCTCTCGCGCCGCGCCCGCGTCCTGGGGCCCGAGCTGCGGACCTGGTGCCTGGCCTACGTGGGGTACCTGCTGCTCGTCCTGGACCCGTTCACCAGCCTCTTCCGGTACCTGATCTTCCTCTTCCCGCTGGGCGCACTCGTCGCGACCCGGCCCGGGCGCCGGCTGCCGCTGACGGGCTGGGTGGTGTGTTCGCTTGCGCTGCAGGTGGTGTGGATCGCCTGGCTGTGGCGCTTCTCACCCCCGGCGGACTGGCCGCCGTGATCCGGGCGTGACCCGCCCGTGATCGTCGGCGTGCCCCTGGACCCGATCGGGGTCCGCCGTGGGGGATGATGTACCCCAACACGTCGGCCCTCCGGGTCCGGCGCGCACGAGAGACGACGAGAGGGAGCACGCCGATGGCGGCCATGAAGCCGAGGACCGGGGACGGTCCGCTGGAGGTCACCAAGGAAGGGCGCGGCATCGTCCTTCGGATGCCGCTGGAAGGCGGGGGCCGGCTCGTGGTGGAGATGACTCCCGACGAGGCCAAGGCGCTCGGAGAGGCCATCACCTCGGTCGTCGGCTGAGGTACCAGCGTGGGGCGGGCACCGGTGACGGTGCCCGCCCCGAGCCGTCTGCACCACCGGAGCGAGAGTCGGGACCCCTGTGAGCACCTCCGTCCAGTCCGAGCGCCAGTCCGAGCGCGTGCCTGAGCGCGTGTCCGTCCCCGCGGTCGCCGCCGCGCCCGACCTGCGCCGCTGGACGCCGCCGGTCGTGGAGGTCCGCCGCGGCGGCGTCGTCGGCGCCGACCTCGCCGGGCTCGACGTGCTGGCCGTGCCCGTGGCGGCCGGCGAGGGCGCCGACGCGCCGCTGCAGCCCCGTCCCGGCGCCGCCGACGCCGCCGTCCGGTACGGCATCGACCTCGCCGCGGTCTGCGCCGCCGAGGACGTCACCGGCGCGGTGGCGACCACCACCCGCTTGCCCGTGCCCGCCCCCGAGGGCAGCCCGCACCGGCTCGTCGTCGTCGGGGTGGGGGACTCCTCCGTGACGGCCCTGCGGCGCAGCGGGGCCGCGCTGGCCCGCGCCACGGGGTCCCGCGACGTGGCGACGACGCTGGCCGACGGCGTCGGGTCGGCGGGCACGCGCGCCTTCGTCGAGGGCTTCGTGCTGGCCTCGTACTCCCCGCCCGTCAGCGGGCGCAAGGCCGCCGCCAAGGACGAGGCCGACGGCGGCGCGCGGCGGCTGGTCCTGTTCGGCGACGTCGACGTCGCCGACGTGCGCCACGCCGAGGTGAGCGCCGGGGCGACCGTCCTGACCCGCGACCTCGCGGCGACGCCGTCGAACCTCAAGGACCCTCGGTGGATGACCGAGGAGGTCCGCGCGCTCGCCGCCGAGCTGCGGCTGAAGGTCGAGGTCCGCGACGAGGCCCGGCTGCGCCGGGAGGGCTTCGGCGGGCTGCTGGCCGTCGGCGCGGGCTCGTCCTCGCCGCCGGCGCTGGTCCAGGTGGGCTGGACCCCCCGCGCGACGCCCGGGGCGCCGCACGTCGTCCTGGTCGGCAAGGGCATCACGTACGACACCGGCGGCCTGGGCATCAAGCCCCGCGAGTCGATGGTCGCGATGAAGACCGACATGGCCGGGTCGGCCGCGGTGCTGGCCGTGGTGGCCGCCGCGGCGCGGCTCAAGCTGCCGGTGAAGGTCACGGGGCTGCTCGCGCTGGCCGAGAACGCCTTCGGCGCCTCCTCCTACCGGCCCGGTGACGTCGTGACCCACTACGGCGGGCGCACGACCGAGGTGAACAACACCGACGCCGAGGGGCGGCTGGTGCTCGGCGACGCCCTCGCCTACGCCGACGCCGTGCTGGCCCCCGACGTCCTCGTCGACGTCGCGACCCTCACCGGTGCGGCCGCGCTGGGGCTCGGCAAGCGCCACGCCCCGCTGTACTCGCCCGACCCGGCCCTGGTCGACGAGCTCCTCGCAGCCTCGGCCGCGACGGGCGAACGCCTGTGGCACATGCCGCTGGTGGAGGACTACGCGGCGGCCATCGACTCCGACCTCGCCGACGCCCGCCAGGTCACGACGACCCCCGGCCACGGCGCCGGCTCGATCGTCGCGGCCCTGTTCCTGCGTCCCTTCGCCGGCGCCCGGCGCTGGGCCCACCTGGACATCGCCGGCACCGGGCGCGCCGACGGTCCCGAGCACGAGGTCACCCGCGGTCCCACCGGGTTCGGGGCGCGGTTGCTGCTGGAGTGGCTGGAGACCTCGGTCGCCGCTCGCTGAGACCGGCGGGCCCCGGGCCTAGGAGTGCTTGACGGCGACGAGCAGGCCGTCACCGGAGGGCAGCAGCGTGGGGAACCAGTTGCCGTCCTCCAGCACGACCCGGGCCACCTCCCGCAGCGCGACGGTGGAGGTGTCCCGCACCGCGGGGTCGACGACCCGGCCCTTGAACAGCGCGTCGTCGACGACGAGCACCCCGCCGACGCGCAGCAGGCGGTGCGCCTGCTCGAGGTAGGCGGAGTACTCCCGCTCGTCGCCGTCGAGGAGCACCAGGTCGTAGGCGCCGTCGGTGAGGCGGGGCAGCACCTCGAGGGCGCGGCCGTTGATGAACCGGGCGCGGTTGGTGCGGATGCCGTCGTCGGCGACGGCCTCACGGGCCGCGCGCTGGGCCTCGCCGTCCGAGTCGATGGTGGTGACCACGCCGTCCTCGCCCATGCCGCGCAGGAGGCTGAGCAGGGAGACCCCGGTGCCCGTGCCGACCTCGACGACGGTGCGGGCCCCGCCCGCGGCGGTCAGCACGGTGAGGGTGGCGGCGACGCCGGGGGAGACGGGCTCGAGGTCGAGGTCGGCGGCACGCTCCCTCGCCCGCTGCAGCACGTCGTCCTCGGGGACGAACTGCTCGGCGTAGGCCCAGCTGGCGGGCTGCTTGCTGGTCGGGCGAGACGAAGACGTCGGCACGTGCGCAATCTAGTGCACGCGCGTGATCTCACCCGCCGTGCTCGATCCGTCGCACGCCGTGCAGACGATGTCGAGCAGCGGTGCGCGGACCGTGCACGACCCGTGGACCGCGCCCACCGCGTCACGCCCGGGAACCGCGCAGGTCAGACCTCCGTTGGACCCTTCGACGCCGACCGGCTGGTTCTGGCGGCGCAGGCTGGCCGAGACGATGGGAGTGGGAGACCATGGGAGCAGTGGCGGTGCCGTGCGCGGCCCCCTTCCCCGCCCGTTCCAGGAGGAACACCGTGAACGACGACACCGGCGAGACCGCCGGGCGTTCTGGCCTTCCCGCCGTGGACCCCGCGACCCTGTCGCCGGCGGTCGCGGCCTCGACGTGGGTGCCGCCCACGTGGGAGGAGGTCGTCCGGGACCACTCGGCACGGGTCTACCGGCTCGCGTACCGCCTGACGGGCAACCGCCACGACGCCGAGGACCTCACCCAGGAGGTCTTCGTCCGCGTGTTCCGCTCGCTGTCGAACTACCAGCCGGGGACGTTCGAGGGCTGGCTGCACCGCATCACCACGAACCTCTTCCTGGACCAGGTGCGCCGCAAGCAGCGCATCCGCTTCGACGCCCTCGCCGAGGACGCGAACGAGAAGCTGGCCAGCACCGACGTCGGCCCCGAGCGGGCCTACGAGCACCGCAACCTCGACGACGACGTCCAGCGCGCGCTGGACGCCCTGCCGCCGGACTTCCGCGCCGTCGTGGTCCTGTGCGACATCGAGGGCCTGTCCTACGAGGAGATCGCGGCGACGCTGGGCGTCAAGCTCGGGACGGTCCGCTCGCGCATCCACCGCGGCCGCGCGCAGCTGCGCGCCGCCCTGGCCCACCGGGCCCCGCGCCCCGCCGCGCCGGTCCAGCTCGCCTACGGCGAGGAGAACCGGTGAGCGGTCCGCACCTCGGACCGCGCGTCAGCACGCTCGTCGACGGCCGCCTCGCCGCGGACGTCGAGGCCCGCGCGGCCGAGCACCTGAGGACCTGCCCCGAGTGCGCCGACGCCGTCGAGTCCGAGCGGCTCGTGCGCGCCCGGCTGCAGGCGATGACCACGCCCGAGCTGTCCGAGGACCTCGTGCTGAGGTTGCTGGAGATCGGCGGCCCCAGCGGTCCGTTGCGCCCGCGCGACGCGCCCATGGCGAACCCGGCCCGGCCCGTCGTGGGGGTGGCGCCCCCCTCGCGGACCGACCCCGTCCGCGCCCGGTCCGGGCGCGGTCCGGCCGGCCGTGCCGTGCGCCGGGTGCGCCGCCGCCCCGTGGCCGCCGCCCTGGCCGGGACCTTCACGCTGCTGGGGGCCGGGATCGTCGGCGTCCTCGTGCTCGGCGGGGTGCCGACCGTGGGCAACGCCCCCGTCGCCGAGCTGCGCACCACCCCCTCGGCCTCCCCGACGACGTCCTCGACGCCGACGACCGGCCTGCCGGTCAGCCGGACCGTGCCGCCGGTCACGCCCAGCCCGGCCGGGCCGGTCGGTGCGACCGCCTCCGCGACCCCGTGAGCACCCCGCCGTCGGGCGACGGGTGGTCCCGGCCCCCGCAGGAGGGCTCCGAGCCCCCCGGCGGGTGGGCCGACCCGGCCGCTCGCCGGGACCCGTGGAGCACACCGACCCCGGGGCCGGCGAGCTCCTGGTGGCAGCCCGCGGACCCCGCGGGCGGGCACGACGCCTTCCCGCCCCCGGCGCCGGGCGAGCCCGCCACGGCCGTCGCCGCCGCCGCCCGGCCGCGCCGGGGTTCGCCCGCGCGCTGGATCGGCACGGGCTCCCTCGTCCTGCTCCTCGGGGTCGTCGGCGGCTTCGCGGGCGGTCTGCTGCAGGACGAGCTGTCCGACGGTGGCGGCACGTACCCCTCGGTCACCCTGCCCTCCCCGTCGGCCGGGTCGACCCAGCGCCCCGCGGGCACGGTGGCGGGCATCGCCGCGACGGCCCTGCCCAGCGTGGTCGCGCTGCAGGTCGAGGGGCAGGAGGGCAGCGGCACGGGGTCGGGCTTCGTCCTCGACGCCGGGGGCGACGGCGGCACGTTCGTCCTGACCAACAACCACGTCGTCGCCGGGGCCTACCGCGACGGGATCGTGGTGGTCCTGCAGAGCGGTGAGCAGATCCCCGGCACGGTCGTGGGCGCCGACACGTCCTACGACCTCGCCGTCGTGCGCGTCGACCGCACCGGCCTGACGCCGCTGCCCTTCGGGGACTCCGACGCGGTGGTCGTGGGGGACCCCGTCGTCGCGGTGGGAGCCCCCCTGGGGCTGCAGGGCACGGTGACCGAGGGCATCGTCTCGGCGCTGAACCGGCCGGTCACCGCGGGGGAGTCGGCCTCGGAGGCGTCCTACATCCAGGCCATCCAGACCGACGCCGCGATCAACCCCGGCAACTCCGGGGGGCCGCTGCTGAACTCCGCGGGGCAGGTCGTCGGGATCAACTCCGCGATCGCCTCGCTGCCCGGCGTGGACGGGCAGGCCCAGAGCGGCAGCATCGGTCTGGGGTTCTCGATCCCCTCCCAGCAGGCGCGGCGCACGGCCGAGCAGCTCATCCGGACGGGCCGGGCGGTCCACCCCGTCATCCGCGTCTCCCTCGACAGCACCTACACGGGGCAGGGCGTGCGGATCCTCGACGAGCCGGGAGCCGTCGCCTCCGGCGGCCCGGGCGACCGCGCAGGCCTGCAGCCCGGCGACGTCGTGCTGTCCATCGACGGGCGGCCGGTGACCGAACCGGCCGAGCTGATCGTCGACATCCGCGCTCGCGAACCCGGTGACGTGGTGACGTTGTCCGTCCGTCGGGGTGGAGAGACCGTGGACGTGCCCGTCACCCTCGACGCCGACGGTTAGGATCGCCCCGTGTTCGGCATCAACGGGGGCGAGTTCCTCGTCCTCCTCGTCGTGGCGCTGGTAGTCCTCGGACCCGAGCGGCTGCCGCACTACGCCGAGCAACTGGCCAGTCTCGTCAAGTCCGCACGACGCTTCGCCAAGGGCGCCCAGGCGCAGATGCGCGAGGAACTCGGCCCCGAGTTCGACGACATCGACTGGCAGAAGCTCGACCCGCGGCAGTACGACCCCCGCCGCATCGTGCGTGAAGCCCTCACCGAGGCGTGGAACGACGACGACGACGAACCGGCACCGAAGAAGGTGACGGCCAACGGGTCGGCCGGCGCGGTCGACCTCGGCAAGAAGCCGTCGGAGGCGAAGCCGTCGCCCGTCCCCTACGACGAGGACGCCACCTGACGGTCGCCGTCCGGCGCCGGCCCCTCAGGCGACGCTGACCCCGAGCCGGCGCCCCGCGAGCCCGCGCGGACGCCGGGCCAGGGTGCGCGCCAGGTCGCGCAGGACCGTCGCGGCGGGGGAGTCGGGGTGCGAGAGCACGACGGGCGTCCCGGCGTCGCCGCCCTCGCGCAGCGCCACGTCCATCGGGACCTGCCCGAGCAGGGGCACCTCGGTCCCCAGCGTCTGCGACAGCGACCGGGCCACGGCCGCGCCGCCGCCGGAGCCGAAGACCTCCATGCGCTGCCCGTCGGGCAGCTCCAGCCAGCTCATGTTCTCCACGACCCCGACGACGCGCTGCTCGGTCTGGCTCGCCACCGCCCCCGCGCGTTCGGCCACCTCGGCCGCCGCGACCTGCGGGGTCGTCACGACGAGGACCTCGGCCGTGGGCAGCAGCTGACCGACGCTGATGGCGATGTCGCCGGTCCCGGGCGGCAGGTCGAGCAGGAGGACGTCGAGGTCGCCCCAGAACACCTCGGAGGCGAACTGCTGCAGGGCCCGGTGCAGCATCGGCCCGCGCCAGGCGACGGGCTGGTTGCCGGGGACGAACATGCCGATCGAGATGACCCGGACCCCGTGCGCGACGGGCGGGATGATCATGTCCTCGACCTTGGTCGGCTTGCCCTGCACGTCGAGCAGCCGGGGGATCGAGAAGCCGTGGACGTCGGCGTCGAGCAGACCGACGCGCAGGCCGTCCGCGGCCATGGCCGCGGCGAGGTTCGCGGTGACGCTGGACTTGCCCACACCGCCCTTGCCGGAGGCCACGGCGTAGACGCGCGTCAGGTTGCCCGGGTCGTTGAACGGGATGGTGGGCGCGGCGCCCGTCGTGCCGCGGACCTTGGCGGTCAGCTCACGGCGCTGCTCCGGCGTCATCTCCCCGAGGTGGACGCGGACCGAGCGCGCGCCCTCGACGGTGCGCACGGCGGCGGTGACGTCGCGGGTCAGGGTGTCGCGCATGGGGCAGCCGGCCGTCGTGAGCAGCACCTTGACGTCCACGTGGCCCGCGTCGTCGACGTCGACGCGCTCGACCATGCCCAGATCGGTGATCGGGCGGTGCAGTTCGGGGTCGTCCACGGACGTCAGAGCCTGCAGGACTGCGGTGCGCACGCTCTCGGGGCCAGGCATGGCCCCAGGGTACGTGGCGGTGGTTGACCGTCCCGAACGGCGGTGACAGGGTAGGCCGGAAAGCGCTTCCCTTTCGCCAGCCCTCGCCGTGGAGGAACCTTGTCCGCTCGCCGCTACGCGCTCGTCGGGACCGGCTCCCGGGCGACCATGTACCTCGACGCCCTCGCCGGGGCCCACGCCGGCGACGGCGAGCTCGTCGCCCTCGGGGACACCAACCCCGGCCGGGCGCAGGTCCACCAGCGGCGCCTCGTCGCCGCCGGTCTGGCCGCGCCGGAGCTGTTCGACCCGGCCGACCTCGCGGACGTCGTGCGCCGCCTGGGGATCGACCGCGTCGTCGTCACGACCCCGGACCGCTTCCACGCCGACTACGTCGTGGCCGCCCTCGACGCCGGCGCCGACGCCGTCGTCGAGAAACCCCTGACCACCACCGAGGACGGCGTGCGCCGCATCGCCGAGGCGGTCGAGCGCACGGGGCGCGAGGTCCTCGTGACCTTCAACTACCGGTACGCCCCGCGCAACAGCGCGCTCAAGCGCGTCATCGCCGACGGCGAGATCGGCGAGGTCACCTCCGTCCACTTCGAGTGGGTCCTCGACACCGCCCACGGCGCGGACTACTTCCGCCGCTGGCACCGGCAGAAGGAGAACTCCGGCGGCCTGCTGGTCCACAAGAGCTCCCACCACTTCGACCTGGTGAACTGGTGGATCGCCGGGACGCCCACCCGGGTCTACGCCAGCGGCGGGCTGCGCTTCTACGGCGCCGAGAACGCCGCCGCCCGCGGCCTGGGGCCCCGGCCGCCGCGCGGGACGTCGGAGGCCGGGCGCGCCGACGCGTTCTCCCTCGACCTGGCCGCGAACGCGACGTACCGCGAGCTGTACCTGGAGAACGAGGGGTACGACGGGTACCTGCGCGACCGCGACGTCTTCGACGCCGGCATCACCATCGAGGACAACCTCGCCCTCGTCGTGGACTACGCGGTGGAGCGCGGGACCGCGACGATGTCCTACGCGCTCAACGCCCACTCCCCGTGGGAGGGGTACGTCGTCAGCGTCAACGGGACCCGCGGTCGCGCCGAGCTGACCGTGGTCGAGCGCGGCTCGGTGCCGCTGGCCGACGGGGTCGTCGACCCGAGCATGCACCCCGAGGGCGTGGGGCGGGACGAGACCCGGCCGGTGTCCGAGCGGCTCGTCGTGCAGCAGCACTTCGCCGCCGCCCGCGAGGTCGAGATCCCCACCGGTGAGGGTGGCCACGGCGGCGGCGACGCGCTGCTGCTGCGCGACGTGTTCGCCGGGCCGTCGGCGGACCCGTTGGGGCGCACCGCGTCCTGGCGCGACGGGGTCCGGTCCGTCGTCGTCGGGATCGCGGGCAACGCCTCGCTGGAGACGGGGCGGGCCGTCCGCACGACCGACCTCGACCTGGGCCCCGGCGCGCTCGCCCTCGGCGCCGTCGCCGCGTCGTAGGACCCCGCCCGAAGCACACCTCGCGCCCTGCGGGAACGTTCCCGCAGGGCGCGAGGTGTGCCTTCGGCGGGCTGGAGCGGCCGGGTCAGAGGGAGGGGACGACGACCGCGCGCCCGGTCAGGGTCCCGGCGGCCAGGCGCTCGTAGGCGGCCGGGGCGTCGGCCATCGCGAAGGTCTCGGTGTGCACGTCGAACACGCCCTGGTGGGCCAGGTCGACCAGCTCGATGAGCTCGGAGCGCGACCCCCAGTAGGGGACCGTCACCGACGCCTCGTAGGCCTGCCGGAAGAAGCCGACCTGCGCGGCGGCGGGGGTGTTCGTGATGCCGACGATCGTCACGTCGGACTCCACGTCGGCCACGGCCATCGCGGTGTCGATGGTCGGCTGCGCGCCGACGAAGTCGAGGACGAGCTGAGCGCCCCGCCCGCCCAGCAGCCTGCGGACGTTCGCCGCCGCGCCGGCGTCCGACAGCACGACGTCGTGCGCGCCGACCGCGGTGGCCAAGGCGAGCTTGTCGTCGGTGACGTCGAGGGCGATCACGCGCGCGGGGGACAGGGCGCGCAGGATCTGGATGGCCAGGTGGCCCAGGCCGCCGGTGCCGATGACGACGGCGGCCGAGCCCGCCCGCAGCTTGCCCAGCGACCGCTTGATCGCGTGGTACGGCGTCAGGCCCGCGTCGGTCAGCGGGACGGTCTTCACCGGGTCGAGGTCGCCGATCGGCACGAGGTGGCGCGGGGAGTCGACGACCATGAACTCGGCCAGCGCGCCGGGGGCTCCGAGCCCGGGCGGGTAGATGCCCAGCTCGGCGGCGCGGGGGCAGTAGTTCTCCTTGCCCTGCGCGCACAGGTGGCAGACGCCGCAGCCCCACGGGCCGTAGACGACGACGTTCGTGCCGACCTCGACGCCCTCGGCGCCGGGGCCGAGCTCGACGACGCGGCCGGCACCCTCGTGGCCCAGGGTCAGCGGCAGGCCGTAGGTGTACTGCTCGGCCGGCAGGTTCATGACGAAGTCGTCGGAGTGGCAGATCCCGGCGGCCGTCACCTCGAGCAGGACCTGGCCCGGCCCCGGCGTGGGCCGCTCGATCTCCACGACCTCCGGGGCGCCCCCGATGGTCCGGTACTGGACTGCGCGCACGGCAGTCTCCTCTCCTCGGCGAGTGGTTCGCCGAGGAGCCTACGCCCCTCAGATCAACAGGTGTCGGTCAGCCCGCGGTGACGCGGATGACCTCCTCGAAGGTCGTCTCCCCGCGCATCGCCTTGGCCAGCGCCGACTCGCGCAGGCTCTTCATGCCGATGCGCTGGGCCTCCTCCAGCAGCGCCGCCTCCGTCGCGTCGTGCATGAGCACCTTGCGCACGCTCGGGGTCACGTCGAGCACCTCGTAGACCGCCGTGCGGCCCCGGTAGCCCGACCCGCCGCACTCGGGGCAGCCGGTGCCCTTCAGCGGCGTCGCGTCGAGGATGTCCTCGATCGTCAGGTCCAGCAGCGCCAGGGTGTCCTCGTCGGGGATGTACCCGTCGGCGCACGAGTCGCACGGCTTGCGGACCAGGCGCTGGGCGATGGCCGCCGTCAGCGAGGACGCCACCAGGAACGGCGCGGCCCCCATGTCGACCAGGCGCGTCAGAGCCCCGACGGCCGAGTTCGTGTGGAGCGTCGAGAGCACGAGGTGACCCGTCATCGACGCCTTGAGCGCCAGCTCGGCCGTCTCGGTGTCACGGACCTCACCGATCAGGACGATGTCGGGGTCCTGGCGCAGGACCGAGCGCAGCCCGGCCGAGAACGTCATCCCGACCTTGGCGTGCACCTGCACCTGCGTGATGCCTGGCAGCTGGACCTCGACCGGGTCCTCCAGCGTGATGATGTTCTTCTCCGGCGACATCGTCGCGTGGATCGCGGCGTACAGGGTGTTCGTCTTGCCAGAGCCCGTCGGGCCGGTGATGAGGACCAGACCCTGCGGCACCGACAGCGCCTTGTTGAAGATGTCCAGCTGCTCGGGCTCGAAGCCCAGCGACTCCAGCGACGGGACGTCGTCGCCGCGCGTCAGCAGACGGATGACGATCTTCTCCCCGTGCAACGCCGGCAGCGTCGAGACGCGGCAGTCGATGGCCGCCCCGTCGACCATCACGCGCGTGCGGCCGTCCTGGGGGATGCGGCGCTCGGAGATGTCGAGACCGGAGATGATCTTGATGCGGCTGATGACGCTGGGCGCCACGCGCTTGGGGGCGCTCATGACGTCGCGCAGCAGGCCGTCGACGCGGAACCGCACGCGCAGCTGGTCGCGCTGGGACTCCAGGTGGATGTCGGAGCAGCGCAGGCGCACGGCGTCGGACAAGATCCGGTTGACGAGCTTGACGATGGGGGCGTCGTCGTCGACCGAGCCGTTGAGCGCGGCCAGCGGGTCCTCGTCGTCGTCGTCGGTGGCGTCCTCGACCATCCGCGAGACCTGCGAGGTGTCCTCGGTCAGGGACCACGCGCGCGCGAGGTGGTCGCGGATCTGGGAGTCCATCGCCACGACGACGTGCAGCTCGGGCGTGCGGGTGTACAGCTTGACGTCGTCGAGCGCGAGGACGTTCGTCGGGTCCGCGGCCGCGACCAGCAGGTACTCCGGCGTCTTGTCCAGGACGAGCACCCGGCAGCGCTCGGCGACCGCGCGCGGCAGGATCCGCACGACGTCGGGGGCGAGGTTGATGCGCGAGAGGTCGACGTGCTCGAGGTTCAGCAGCTCGGCCAGGCACTGGGCGAGCTCCGCCTCGGACACCATGCCCAGGTCGACGAGGATCTGACCCAGACGGCGGCGCGGGCCCTCGACCGTGCGCTGCTCGGCCAGCGCCACCTCGAGGTCCTCCGGGACCAGCAGGCCCTTCTCGACGAGGACGTCACCCAACCGCTTGCGGACCTGGGGGGCAGGCTGCGGTGCGGCGGTGCCGGGTGCTCCGGTGGCGTCGTCGAGAGTCGTCACCCTGCAGGTGTCGGCAGATCACCCTCCGGACCTGAGTCCGCGCTCGCGGGCACGGCGGGAGCCTCGGACGGCACCCGCTTGCGCTTCTTGCCGTTGCCCTTGCGCTTGGCGTCGCGCGAGGGCGAGGCCGAGACGGTGACGCCCTCGTCGGCCAGCTCCTCCAGGATGGAGCGCAGCTCCGAGCGGACGAAGTCGCGGGTCGCCACGTCGCGCAGCGCGATGCGCAGGGCCGCGACCTCCCGCGTGAGGTACTCGGTGTCGGCCAGCGCGCGCTCGTCGCGCGAGCGGTCCTGCTCGTTGAGGACGCGGTCGCGGTCGTCCTGGCGGTTCTGCGCCAGCAGGATCAGCGGCGCCGCGTAGGACGCCTGCAGCGACAGGACCAGCGTCAGGAAGATGAAGGGGTAGGAGTCGAACCGCCACGCCGCCGGCGCCAGGGTGTTCCAGCCGGCCCAGAACGCGACGAACGCCGTCATGTAGACGAGGAACCGGCCGGTCCCCATGAACCGGGCGAACTGCTCCGAGGCCCGGCCGAACGCGTCCGGGTCGAACTCCGGGCGCGCCAGCAGCTGCCGGCGGGTCTCGCGGGGGGTGTCCAGGGACACGGGGCGCCGCTCCTCGCGGCGCGCGCGACGCAGCTCAGGCACCGGTGCCCCCCGCCGGGCCGGCGCCGGGCGCGCCGATCCCCTCGAGGTCCTCGTCCTCGTCGGCGTCGCGCCAGTCCTCGGGCAGCAGGTGGTCCAGGACGTCGTCGGCGGTGACCGCGCCGAGCAGGTGCCCGTCCTCGTCGACCACCGGCAGGCTCACGAGGTTGTACGCCGCCAGCCGGCGGGTCACGGCCTGCAGCGTCTCCTCCGGGGCCAGGGGGTCGATGTCGTTGTCGAGGATCTGCCCCAGCGCCGTCTGCGGGGGTTCGCGCAGCAGCCGTTGCAGGTGCGCGGTCCCCAGGTAGCGGCCCGTGGGCGTCTCCAGCGGGGGCCGGCAGACGAACACGGCGGTGGCCAGCGGCACGTTCAGCTCGGTCCGGCGCACGTGCGCGAGGGCCTCGGCCACCGTGGCGTCCGGGGCCAGCACCACCGGGTCGGTCGTCATGAGCCCACCGGCGGTGTAGTCGTCGTAGGCCAGCAACCGGCGGACCGGCTCGGCCTCGTCGGGGTCCATGAGCTGCATGAGCCGCTCGGCCTGGTCCGTGGGCAGCTCCGAGAGCAGGTCGGCGGCGTCGTCGGGCTGCATCTCCTCCAGGACGTGGGCCGCGCGCCCGCCCTCGAGCCCGGACAGGATCTCGATCTGGTCGTCCTCGGGCAGCTCCTCCAGGACGTCGGCGAGGCGCTCGTCGTCCAGGGCGGCCGCGACCTCTCGGCGCCGCTTGGGCGTCAGCTCGTGGATGACGTCGGCCAGGTCGGTGGCCTTGAGCTCCTCGAAGGCGGCCAGCAGGTTCGTCGCGCCCTGGTCCAGGTCGGCCGAGGCCAGGCTCAGCACGCCACCCTGCAGGTCGTCCAGGCCGACGGTCAGGGTGTCCCCTCGGCGGCGCAACCGCCCGGCCAGCCCGCGCGGGGCGGTCCCGCGCCGCACGAACAGGCGGGTCAGCTGCCAGTCGCGGGCGCGCACCGCGTCCAGGCCGAGGTCCTCGATCGTCGCCGGGCCGCTGCCGTCGGCGAGCTCGACCGTGCGGTCGAGCAGCTCGGCCAGCAGCAGCGTCTCGGTGCCGCGCTGCTCGAAGCGGCGCATGTTCACCAGGCCCGTCGTGATGACCTGGCCCGCGTCGATGCTCGTGACGCGCGTCATGGGCACGAACACGCGGCGGCGGCCGGGCACCTCGACGACCAGGCCGATGACGCGCACCGGGCCGCGCGGTCTGAGCATCCCCACCACGTCGCGGACGCGGCCGACCTGGTCGCCCTGCGGGTCGAACACCGACGTGCCGGCCAGCCGGGCGGCGAAGAGGCGTGTGGTGGAACCGGTCACACCGTGCAGGCTAGAGGTCTTCCGGCTCGCGAGCGGGCAGGGGCGCTCCTACGGTGACGCCATGGCCAAGGAGAGCAAGAAGATGACGTCCGAGGGCACCCCCCGCTTCACCATCCCGGGGATGACGACCGAGCAGGGCGCGCAGATCGCCCGGCTCCTGCAGGACCGGCTCAACGCCCTCACGGACCTGCACCTGACGCTGAAGCACGTCCACTGGAACGTGGTCGGCCCGCACTTCGTCGCCGTCCACGAGATGCTCGACCCGCAGGTCGACGCCGTGCGCGAGATGGCCGACACCACGGCCGAGCGCATCGCGACCCTGGGGCTGTCGCCCGTCGGGACCCCCGGCGCGCTGGTCGCCGACCGCGGCTGGGACGACTACTCGATCGGGCGGGCGGGGGCCATCGAGCACCTCGGGGCCCTCGACCTGGTCTACAGCGGGGTCATCACCGACCACCGCGCGGCCATCGAGACGACCGACGACCTCGACCTCGTCACCCAGGACATGCTCATCGCCCAGGCCGGCCAGCTGGAGCAGTTCCACTGGTTCGTGCGCGCGCACCTGGAGACCTCCGGCGGGCAGCTGTCGACCTCGGAGGCCAGCAGCGAGGTGGCCGCGGCACGCGACGCCGGCGGTCGTGCGGGCGCCAAGCGCAAGGCCTGAGCACCGGCCGGGAGCCGCGGACGTGGGGGCACGTTCGCGGCTCCCGCCGCGTTGGGCAAGATGACGGGTGATCTCCAGCGAGAGGTCGCCCACCCGATCCCGCGCCGACGTCGCGGGACGGGCCGGCCACCGGTGAGGACGTCCCATGTCGAACCTCGGACCCATGGGTCCGCAGCGGATCAGCACCCCCACGCCGCCCCAGGGGGAGGCGATCGGCCGCTACGACACGTACTCCGAGGCGCAGCGCGCCGTCGACTTCCTCTCCGACGAGCACTTCCCGGTGCAGAACGTGACCATCGTCGGCAACGGGCTGCAGATGGTCGAACGCGTCACCGGCCGGCTCACCTACGGCCGCGCCGCCGGGGCGGGCGCCGCGTCGGGCGCGTGGTTCGGTCTGCTCATCGGGCTGATGCTCAGCGTCTTCGGCCCCGGCGGGACGGGGGCGCTCGTGACGGGCATCCTCGTCGGCGCCGGCTTCGGGATGCTGTTCGGCGTCATCTCCTACGCGCTGACCGGCGGCCGCCGCGACTTCACGTCGAGCTCGCAGATCGTCGCCTCGCAGTACACCGTGCTGTGCCTGCCGCAGCTGGCCGGTCAGGCCCGCGACGTGCTGTCCCGCCTGCCCAACGGCCTGGGCAAGGGCACCGGCCCGGCCGCCGGCGCCGCCCCCTGGGGCGCCCCGGAGCAGCCGCCGACGCGGCCGTGGGGCCCGCCGCCCGGAGGTACCCAGCCGTACATGCCGCCGCCCGAGCCCGGCTCGGCCCCCTCCGACCAGCCGCCGCCGCCCAGCTTCGAGAAGGAGCCGGAGCCCGCGCCGATGGACCTGTCGGGCCCGACGTACGCCGAGAAGGTCGAGCAGGCCCGCCGCGAGCGCCGGGCCGCCGAGGCGCGGGCGCGCGAGGAGCAGGGCGGCTCGCAGTAGTCCCGGTGTCCGTTCCGGCACGCTGACTCCCCGGTCCCGGTGAGAGGCACCGGGGAGTCAGCGTGCCGGAACGGGACAGCGCACCGGTCTCAGCGCAGGGAGGCCATCCACGCCTCGACGGCCTCGGGGGTCCGCGGCAGCGCGGCGCTGAGGTTCTCGACGCCGTCGGCCGTCACGAGCACGTCGTCCTCGATCCGGACCCCGATCCCGCGCAGCTCGACGGGGGCGAGCTCGTCCTCGGTCTTGATGTAGATCCCGGGTTCGATCGTGAACACCATGCCCTCGCGCAGTTCGGCGTCGAGGTACATCTCCTTGCGGGCCTGGGCGCAGTCGTGGACGTCGAGGCCGAGGTGGTGGCTCGTGCCGTGCGGCATCCAGCGCCGGTGGAACTGCCCGTCCTGCTCCAGGGAGGTCTTCGCGTCGACCGGGAGCATGCCCCACGCGGACAGCCGCTCGGCGACGACGGTCATCGCGGCCTCGTGCACCTCGCGGAACCTCACCCCCGGCTTCGCGACGGCGAACGCCGCCTCCGCGGCGTCGAGCACAGCCTGGTAGACGCGCCGCTGGGGCTCGGTGAACGTGCCGTCCACGGGCAGGGTCCGCGTCACGTCGGCGGTGTAGAGGGAGTCGACCTCGACCCCGGCGTCCAGGAGCAGCAGCTGCCCCGGTGAGACCGCCCCGTCGTTGCGGATCCAGTGCAGCGTGCAGGCGTGGTCGCCCGCGGCGGAGATGGTCTCGTAGCCCACCGCGTTGCCCTCGACGCGCGCGTTGCCGTCGAAGGTGGCCTCGACGACGCGCTCACCGCGCGGGTGGCCGACGGCGCGGGGCAGGGCCCGCACGACCTGCTCGAAGCCCCGGGCGCTGGCCGCGATCGCCTCGCGCAGCTGCCCGACCTCCCACGCGTCCTTGACCAGGCGCAGCTCGGACAGGGCCGTGACGAACTCGTCGTCGGTCTTGTCGGGGACCTCCCCGCGCAGCGGCGTGACCAGCGTCGTCACCCCGGGGTCGGCGTCGGGCACGAGGCGCAGCCCCTTGGCCTCCGCGCGGCTGGCGCCGACCTCCTCGGCCAGGGCGCCGATGTCGTGGCAGGCGAGGCCGGTCTGCGCCGCCAGGGCCGCCAGCGACTCGCGCGGGCCGACCCACAGCTCGCCGTAGCGGGCGTCGGCGAAGAACTCCTCGGTGTCCCGGCCGGCCTGCGGGCGGACGTAGAGCACCGCCTCGTGACCGTCGTGGCGCGGGTGCAGCACGAGGACGGCGTCGGCCTCGCGGTCGGTGCCCAGGCCCGTGAGGTGGGCGAAGGCCGAGTGCGGCCGGAAGCGGTAGTCGGTGTCGTTGGAGCGCCGCACCAGGGTGCCGGCCGGGACGACGAGGACCTCGCCGGGGAACAGCGCGGACAGCGCCTCGCGGCGGCGGGCCGCGAACGGGGCCACCTCCGCGAGGGTGAGGTCCTGGGCCGGGCGCGGGCCCCAGCCGTCGGCGATGAACCGGCGGAAGGCCTCCGAGCGGGGAGTGGTGCGGTGGTCGGTCTCCTCGCCCACGGCCGGGGCGACCGTCGCCCCGCTCGTCTCGGGCGCCTGGACGTCCAGGACCTGCTCGACCCCCTCGATCGGGTCGGACGTGTCGGTGCTCGTCTGGGAGGAAGTCACCCCGTCATCATCGCCCCGACCGGTGCGGGTTGTCCCGCCACCGCGCGCACCGGACACGCTGCGTGAGCACAGGTTGACGATCGACGGGCATCGGGGCCACCGTGGGGTATGGGCGGTACAGCGCAGTGCCCCCGCTGCGACTCCGCGGTGAGGGCACCCAGCATCTGGCACTCCGGACACACCTGCGCGGTGCACGGGGAGGTGGTCCCCCTGCAGCCGCCGCACCCGGCCGACTCCGAGCACCTGGCCTGGATCGCCCGGCACTCCGACGTCCCCGTGTGGCTGCCGTGGCCGCTGCCGGACGGCTGGCTCGTCACCGGGACCCGGTGCGTTCGCGACGACAAGCACGAGGCGCAGGCCGTCGTGGTCGCCGTCAGCGGCCCGCACCACGGCCCGGCGGGCGGCCCGCGCGTCGCGGACCTGCTGCTGGTCTCCGAGCAGCCCGGCACAGGCCTGGGGGCCCACCTGGCCGGCCGCGACGACCTCGACCCCGGGGAGGGGCTGGTGACCGGCCGGCCCGCGGTGCGCCTGCACGCCGCCGGAGCCTCCACGCCCCTGTGGAGCGTGCCGGCCGACGGCGACCGCGCGGTGCTGGTGGGGGAGGCCGGGGCCGTCTGGCTGTGGGCGCTGCTGTGGCCCGCGACGGCCGGGGTGACGCTGCTGGACGACCTGCACCTCGTCGACCTGCGCGATCCCGCCCACGAGCTCGACGTGCCGTGCGGGGCGCCGTCGCCGCGACTGCACTGGGCCCGGCTGGACGTGCCCGCGCGCGCGTGAGCGGGCACCGGCCCCGGACCGCGTAAAGTCGTGTCGTGCGCATCGACCTGCACACGCACTCCACGGCGTCCGACGGGACACAATCCCCGGCCGACGTGATCGCCTCCGCAGCGCAGGCCGGACTCGACGTCGTCGCCCTCACCGACCACGACACGAGCACGGGCTGGGCGGAGGCCACGGCCGCGGCCGATCGAGAAGGGCTCCGGTTCGTGCCGGGGGTCGAGATCAGCTGTCTGCTCCGTGGGGTGTCCGTGCACCTGCTGTCCTACCTCCACGACCCCGACGACCCCGCCCTCGTGGCGATGCTCGCCGAGTCGCGCAGCTCCCGCGTGGGCCGCGCCCGGCGCATGGTCGAACGCCTCGGGCCCGACACCGGCCTGAGCTGGGCCGACGTCGAGGCGCAGGTCCACGGGCCCGCGACCATCGGCCGTCCCCACATCGCCGACGCCCTCGTGGCGCGCGGTGTCGTCGCCGACCGCGACGAGGCCTTCGCCACCCTGCTGTCGGGGCGCGGCAAGTACTTCGTCCCGCAGACCGCCCCGGACCCCCTCGAGGCCGTCCGGCGCGTCACGGCCGCCGGCGGGGTGCCGGTCATCGCGCACCCGGCCGCCTCCAAGCGCGGCAGCTGCATCGACGACGGCGAGATCGAGGCGATGGCCGCGGCCGGGATGGCCGGCCTCGAGGTCGACCACCGCGACCACTCCGACGCCGAGCGCGCGCACCTGCGCGACGTCGCCCGCTCCCTGGGCCTGTTCGTCACCGGTTCCAGCGACTACCACGGCACCGGGAAGCGGAACCTGCTGGGGGAGAACACGACCGACCCCGAGTCGCTGCAGCGCATCGACGCCCTGGCGGCCGAGCGGGTCGTGCACCCGGCGTGAACTGGCAACTGTTCGGCGAGTCCTTCGTCACCCTGTTCGTCATCATGGACCCGCTGGGGACGGTCCCGATCTTCCTCGGGCTGACGGCCAGCTTCAGCCCCGCGCAGCGCTCGCGCGCTGCCCGGCAGGCCGTGGTCGTCGCCTTCGGGGTCATCGTCGCGTTCGCCGTCTTCGGGCAGCGCATCCTCGACTACCTGCACATCAGCCTGCCGTCGCTGCAGGCGGCCGGTGGGCTGCTGCTGCTGCTCATCGCCCTGGAACTGCTGACCGGCAAGGGCGACGAGCCGACGAGCACGGTCGGGGTGAACGTGGCGATGGTCCCGCTGGGGACCCCGCTGCTCGCCGGGCCCGGCGCGATCGTGGCGACGATGGTCTTCGTCCAGCAGTCGCACGGCGTGCGCGACTGGACCGCCATCGCCCTCGGCGTCATCGCCGTGCACGTGACGCTGTGGCTCGCCATGCGCTTCGCCGGGCTCGTCCACAAGCTCCTCGGCGACTCCGGCGTCCTGCTCGTGACCCGGGTCGCCGGTCTGCTGCTGTCGGCCATCGCCGTCCAGCTCATCGCCGACGCCGTGCGGGCCTTCGTCGTCGGCACGACGTGAGCCCGGGGTGCTGGGCACCCCGGGCTCACGCGCTCGGCTCCGTCAGTCGGTGACGGGGCCAGTCGTCCCGTTCGTCGTCTCGGCGCTCGCCGTCGACCGCGTGCGGCGACGACGGCGGGGAGCCGGCGCGCCGGCCTCACCCGCGTCCCCGTCGGCGACGACCGGCGCGCCGGTCCCGTCCGTGCCGCCGGTGGTCCCGTCGACCGGCTGAGCGTCGGTGCCCGCGTCGGTGCCCGCGTCGGTGCCCACGTCGACGCCCGAGCGGGTGCGGCGGCGGGTGCGGGTGCGGCGGGGCCGCTCCTCGCGGGGCTCCTCGACGCCCTCCTCGACACCCGCCGCAGCGCCTTCGCCCACCTCGGGCGCCCGGTCGCGGCCGCCGCGTCCACCGCTCTTGCGGTCGCCGCCCCCGCGACCGCCGCGGCGGCCCTTGGCGGCGCCGACCTCACCGAGGTCCTCGACCTGCTCGGCCTCCAGCCCGGCGCGCGTGCGCTGCGTACGCGGCAGCCGGCCCGTCGTGCCGGCCGGGATGCCGAGGTCGTCGAACAGGTGCGGGGACGTCGAGTAGGTCTCCACCGGTTCGCCGAAGCCCAGGCCCAGCGCCTTGTCGATCAGCGACCACCGGGGCATCTCGTCCCAGTCGACGAACGTGACCGCCACCCCGGTGTTGCCGGCGCGACCCGTGCGCCCGATGCGGTGCAGGTACGTCTTCTCGTCCTCGGGGCACTGGTAGTTCACGACGTGCGTGACGTCCTCGACGTCGATGCCGCGGGCGGCGACGTCGGTGGCGACCAGCACGTCGACCTTGCCGTGCCGGAACGCGCGCAGCGCCTGCTCGCGCGCCCCCTGGCCCAGGTCGCCGTGGATGGACGCGGCGGCGAAGCCCCGCTCGGTCAGCTGCTCGGCCACCGAGGCCGCCGTGCGCTTGGTGCGGCTGAAGACGATCGTCAGCCCGCGGCCGGTGGCCTGCAGCATCCGGGCCAGCACCTCGACCTTGTCGAGGGCGTGGGCCCGGTAGGCGAACTGCGTGATGGCCGCGACGGTGGCGCCGTCGTCGGTGGGGTCGACCGCGCGGATGTGGGTCGGCTGACGCATGTACGAGCGCGCCATCGCCACGACCGGGCCGGGCATCGTCGCCGAGAACAGCATCGTCTGGCGGGCGGGGTTGGTCTGCGCCAGCAGCCGCTCGACGTCGGGCAGGAAGCCCAGGTCGAGCATCTCGTCGGCCTCGTCGAGCACGACGCACACCACGTTGGACAGGTCCAGGTGGCGCTGCTTGGCCAGGTCCAGCAGTCGGCCCGGCGTGCCGACGACGACGTCGACGCCCTTGGTCAGGGCCTCGATCTGCGGTTCGTACGCGCGGCCGCCGTAGACGGTGAGGATGCGCACGGGGTAGTTGCGGCTCGCGGTCGTCAGGTCACCGGCGACCTGGACGGCGAGCTCGCGGGTGGGGACGACGACGAGCGCCTGCGGCTTGCCGGGGTGCGGCAGCCGGTCGTACTCGGGGTCGCCCTGGACGGCGGTGCGCTGCAGCAGCGGCACGCCGAAGCCGAGCGTCTTGCCCGTCCCCGTCTTGGCCTGGCCGATGATGTCGTGCCCGGTCAGCGCCACCGGCAGCGTCATGGCCTGGATGGGGAACGGGGTCGTGATCCCCGCGCCGGCGAGGGACTGCGCGATGCGCGGGTCCACGCCGTGCTCGGCGAAGGTGCCGATGTGGTGCACCGGCAGCGACGTCTCGTCGGTCCCGGTCTCGTCGGTCCCGGTCTCGTCGGTCCCGGTGGGGGTGGTCTCGGTAGTGCTGGTGTCGGTCATGCGTCTCCCGTGCGAGGGGCGACGGCGGCGGCGCCCGCGCGGGACCCGCGGGTGAGGCTCTCGGCAGTCGAGGAGCCAGGGGCGGGGAACGTCGTCAGGCGGGGCGTGCAGCCGCGTCGCGGCAGTCGGCAGCCGATCGTGACTGGCGACCGGGCAACCCTGAACCCCACCATGGTAACCGGCGGCACCGCCGGCGTGACGCCGTGCCGATCATCAGCCGATCATCAGCGGATCACCGAGCGCACCGGAGGGGGTGACGCCGTGCGCCACCGCCCCCCGCGCGTCCGCCGGTTCAGGAGATCCCGAACCCGACCTTGCCCTTCTCCTGCACGCCGATGTCGAGGTAGCCGATGCTCGCGGCGGGCACCACGACCTGGCGGCCCTTCTCGTCCGACAGCTTCAGCACCGTGCCGGCCGTGAGGGCCTCCGCGACGGCGGCGGTGATCTCCTCGCTGGTCTGGGCCGACTCGAACACCAGCTCGCGTGCGACGTTCTGCACGCCGATCCGAACCTCCACCGCAGTCCCCTCCAGGGTCTCGCTGATCTGGACTCGTTCCACGGCCGAACGGGCGGCCGCCGCTCCACGCTAGTCGTGCCCGCCCGGCGGCGGCGTTCCGGTTCGCCCCCAGCGGACGGACGGACCGCGCCGGCGGCCGGTCCGCAGGCCGCGCACGGGCGGTGACATGCTGCGGCCGTGGCCGTCCCGCACCCCGCCTCCGCCCGTCGCGCCCTCGTCCTGGGCGCCGTCGGGCTGGCGCTCGCCGCGTGCACGGGCAGCCCCGGCTCCGCGAGCACCCCCGGGACCGCGGCGGGGAGCACCTCGGGCCCCGCCCCCTCCGGGTCGACGGCCTCCCCGACGACCCCGACGACCCCGGCGGCCACCTCGGCGGCCACCCCGGAGACGACCCCGCAGACCCCCACGGCGACGACGCCCGCGCCGCCGGCCGGTCTCACCGCGGCCGACGTCACCGCCGGCGTGCTGCGCCGGGAGGTCCCGCAGTCCGGCGACGGGACCCTGTCCGTCGTCCCCGGTTCCAGCCCCGCCCCGCCGTCGGCCCGCGTCCGCACCGTGCGCGTGGAGGTGGAGCAGTCCCTCGTGGACGCCGGCGTCCTCGACCCCGCGGCCTTCGCCGACTTCGCGCTCGGTGTCCTCAACGACCCCCGCAGCTGGGGCGCGGGGGGCACGATGAGCTTCGCCCGGACCGACGGGGACGCCGAGATGCGCCTCGTCCTGGCCAGCCCGGACACCTCCGCGGCGATGTGCCGGCCGCTGCGCACGAACGGGACGCTGTCCTGCCGCCACGGCGACGCCGCGATCCTCACCTGGTACCGCTGGGTGGAGGCCATCACGGACTACGGCGAGGACCGCACCGGCTACCGCCAGTACGTCGTCAACCACGAGATCGGTCACGCCCTGGGCCACGGGCACGACCCGAACCCCGGCCCCGGCCGTCTCGCCCCGGTGATGATGCAGCAGACCAAGGGGCTCGACGGGGCCCTGCCCAACCCGTGGCCGAACCCGTAGCTCCGGTGCGGCTCAGCGGGTCACGGTCCGCACGGCCCGCCCGGGGGCGAGGCTGCGGATCCGCAGCACCGCGGCCTCGCCCTCGCCGTCGAGTTCGGTGAGCACCACCGAGGTGAGCTCGAGGCGGAAGAGCACGAACGGGGGCGGGGGCCGGCGCTCGTCGGTGTAGGCGGCCAGCAGCGCCTCGTCGGTGACCTCGACGGCGCGGCCGGTCAGCTTCGCGTCGCCGCCGGCCATCGACCCGTCCCCGGGGTTGGCGTGCAGCGCGAACCGGGGGTCGCGGCGCAGGTCGTCGACCTTGCGCGCCGGCACCATCGAGCCGAGCAGCAGGTCCCCGCGCCAGCGGTCCACCTCGGTGCCCCACACCCGCGGTGAGCCGTCCCTCGTCAGGCAGGCCAGGACGTGGTGCTTGGTGGCGGTGAACCGGGCCAGCACGGCCGCGGCGAACCCGGGGTCCGCCGTCTCCACCTCGCTCCAGCGCAGCGGCGGGGGACCGGGTGGGAGCGGGGTCGGTGGTGGGGACGCGCTCATGCGCCGCACCCTGCACCACGGGTCCGACACGACCCGGTGCGCGCCGTGGCAGGCTCGGGGGAGTGGACCCGCACCTGCCCGAACGCGCCGAGGAGATCCTCGAGGTCGTGCACGCCATCCCGCGCGGCCGCGTCCTGACCTACGGCGACGTCGGGGCCCGGGTCGGGGACCGCGGGCCCCGGTTCGTGGGGAACGTGCTGCGCCGCTTCGGGTCCGACGTCCCCTGGTGGCGCGTGCTGCGCGCCGACGGCAGCGCCCCGCCACCGCTGGCCGACGAGGCGCTGCGCCGCTGGCGCGCGGAGGGGACCCCGCTGCGCCGGCTCGCGCACGACGCCGCCGACGTCCGCGTCGACCTCGGCGCCGCGCGCTGGGACGCGGGGGAGTGGACCGCGCCCTGGGAACCGGGCGTGCCGGTGGCCGGGGAGGCGCGGTGAGCCTGGTCGCGGACCTGCGGACCGCCCGGCGCCGCTTCTCGGTCGAGTTCTCCCCCGCGCACGACGAGGCCACCGCCGCCCGGCAGTGGCGGGCCGTCGAGCGGCTGGCGCCCCTGGGGCCGCTGTTCGCCTCGGTCACCTACGGCGCCGGCGGCGGGGACCGGGACGGCACCGTCGAGCTGGCCGGGCGGCTGGCCCGCGAGACGCCGCTGCGCCCGGTCGCGCACCTGACCGCCGTCGGGCAGCCCGCCGTCGCGCTGGGACGCGTCGTCGACGACCTCCTCGCCCGGGGGGTGCGCGACGTCCTGGCGCTGCGGGGGGACCCCGACGGCGACCCCCGGGCGCCCTGGACCCCGCACCCGGAGGGCTTCCAGCACGCCGACCAGCTCGTCCGGCTCGCCCTGGAGCACGGGGTCGACAGCGCCGGGGTCGCGGCGTTCCCGCTGGGCCACCACGAGTCGCCCGACCTGGAGACCGACCTGCGGCACCTGCTGGGCAAGGTCCGGGCCGGGGCCGGCTGGGCCGTCGCCCAGCTGACGTACGACGTGGAGGACTTCCTGCGGCTGCGCGACCGCCTCGTCGCGGCCGGTTGCGACGTCCCGCTCGTGCCCGGCCTGCTGCCGGTCACCAGCCCCCGCGTGCTGGAGGTGACCCGGCGGCTGACCGACGGGCACGAGCCGTCGTGGCTGCACCGCCGGCTCGCACCGCTGCTCGACGACCGCGGGGCCTTCCGCGAGGAGGGCGTGCGGGTGGCCGTCGAGGACGGCCGGCGGCTGCTCGCCGAGGGGGTCGAGGTGCTGCACCTGTACTCGCTCAACGCGGCGTCCAACGTCGAGACGCTCGTGCGCGAGCTGGGGCTGGCCGCGCCCTCGGCGCCGGCCCCGACGTCGCAGGGGACGGCGGAGGAGGGGTCGTGTCGGACCCCTGTGGTTCCGTGACGGACGTGCTTCGAGACCAGCAGGACCCGCGCGGTGCCCGGGACGAGGGCGCCCGGGGCGGGGGCGGTGAGCCCTCGCGTCGCCCCCCGGCGCCGCGGCTGCGCCGGGCCGAGGTGGTCGCGCGTCCCGCCCCGCGGCCGGACGCGCGCCAGGAGGAGGTCCTCGCGACCCGCCCCGGCCACGGTCCGCTCGTCGTCCTCGGTGCCCCCGGCAGCGGGCGGACCCGCACGCTGCGCGAGCTGGTCGCCACCCGCGTCGAGCGCGACGGCGTGGACCCCGACCGCGTCCTGGTCCTGGCCCCGACGCGGCGCGCGGCCGACCTGCTGCGCGACGAGCTGTCCGACCGCCTGCGCCGCACGACGGGGCAGCCCGCCGCCCGCACCCCGCAGTCCTACGCCTTCGAGGTCCTGCGCCGGGTCCACGTCCTGGAGGGCCTGGAACCGCCCCGGCTGATCTCGGGTGCGGAGCAGGACACGATCATCGCCGAGCTCCTGCGCGGGCACCTCGACGCCACGGCCGACGACCAGGACTCCGACCCCGACCCCGACCTCGACCCGGCGGGGGTCGTGGTGGCGCCCGAGTGGCCCGAGGACGTCCCGCGCGACTCCTGGGGCCTGCGCAGCTTCCGCAACGAGCTGCGGGACCTGCTCATGCGCGCGGTGGAACGGGACCTGCACCCCGACGACCTGCGGGCGCTGGCCCGCCGGGAGGGCCGTCCGGAGTGGCTCGGCGGGGCGAGCGTCCTGGAGGAGTACCTGCGGACGAACCTGCTGCGGTGGGTCAACGCCTACGACCCGGCGTCGGTCGTCAACGAGGCGGTCAAGGCGCTGCAGGGCGACACCGACCTGCTCACCGCCGAGCGCGGCCGCTGGGACCTCGTCGCCGTCGACGACGCCCACGACCTGTCCGAGGCCGGCCTGCGGCTGCTGGGAACCGTCGCGGGCGGCCGCGACCTGGTCCTGACGACCGACCCTGACTCCGTGACCCAGGGCTTCCGCGGCGCCGACGCGCGCGCGGCCGCCACGCTGGCCGACCGGTTCACCCTCCAGGGCGAGCCCGCCCGCACCGTCGTGCTGGGCACGGACCACCGTCAACGCCGGGCGCTGCACGGTGTCACCCGCGCCGTCTCCGCGCGCGTGGGGGCCCTGGGCGGGGCCCGGCAGCGGGCGGCCGCCGCGCGGCGCGAGGGCGAGGGGCTCGTCGAGGTCGCCGTCCTCGGCTCCCCGACCCAGGAGGCCGCCTGGGTCGCCCAGCGGCTGCGCCGTCGCCACCTGCTCGACGGGGTGCCCTGGGCGCGGATGGCCGTCGTCGTGCGCTCCGCCGGACACACGGCCGCGCTGCGCCGCGCGCTGACCCAGGCCGGTGTCCCCCTCGCGGTCCCGCTCGCCGAGGTCCCCGTGCGGGACGAACCGGCCGTGCGGCCCCTGCTGGCGGCGGTCGGGGCCGTGCTCGACCCCGCCGAGCTCACCGACGCCGTCGTGCACGACCTCGTGACCTCACCCGTCGGCGGAGCCGACGTCGTCGCGGTGCGCCGGCTGCGGCAGGCGCTGCGGCGCGCGGAGCTGGAGGCCGGCGGCGGGCGCAGCAGCGACGTCGTGCTCACCCGCGCGCTCGCGCAGGTGCTCGCCGACCCCGACGCGCCCGCCGCGGGGGACCTCGCCCTCCTCCAGGGCCCCCCGGACGCCCCGGACGCCCCGGACCCCGCTCTGGACCCGGCCCTGCGCGTCGCCGCCGTGCTGCGGGCCGGGCGCCGCGCGGCGCTGGCCGCCGACGCGAGCGCCGAGACGGTGCTGTGGGCCGTCTGGGACGCCACCGGCCTCGCCGCGCGCTGGCAGCGGTCGGCGCTCGCGGGCGCGACGTTCGAGGGGGCCGACGCCGGCCGGGCCGACCGCGACCTCGACGCCGTCCTCGCCCTGTTCGAGGCGGCGGGCCGCTTCGTCGACCGGTTCCCCGGCAGCGGCAGCGCCGGGCGCTTCCTGGCGCAGCTGCGCGCGGCCGAGGTCCCCGAGGACACCCTCGCCGACCGCGCGCCCGACGCCGGCGCCGTGACCCTGACCACGCCCCAGGGCGCGGTCGGGCGCGAGTGGGACCTCGTCGTGGTGGCCGGCGTCCAGGAGGGCGTCTGGCCCGACCTGCGCCTGCGCGGCTCGGTCCTGGGGGCGCAGGCCCTCGTCGACGTCCTCGAGGGCCGCGACAGCGGCGGGCCCGGCGCGCGCCGGGCCGTGCTCGAGGACGAGCTGCGGCTGTTCCACGTCGGGGTCTCCCGGGCCCGCGACGAGCTCGTGGTGACCGCGGTGCGGACCGAGGACGAACGGCCCTCGGCGTTCGTCGGCCTGGTCGCCGCCGCCGCCGGCCTCGAGGACGCGGGCGAGGAGGAGCGGCCCGTCGCCGCCGTGCCCCGGGCCGTGTCGCTGCCGGCGCTGGTCGCGCGGCTGCGGCAGGTGGTCTGCGCCCCCGCCGCCGTCGAGACCCCCGCCCGCCGGGCCGCGGCCGCCGCCCGGCTGGCGGCCCTGGCCCGCGCCGGCGTGCCCGGCGCCGACCCCGGCGACTGGTACGGCGTCGAGGACCTCACCGACGACGGACCCCTGCGCGCCCCGGACGCCGAGGTCGCCGTCTCGCCCTCGCGCGTCGAGAGCTTCGAGCGCTGCGGTCTGCGCTGGCTGCTGGAGAGCTCCGGGGCCCGCCCCACGGACTCCACGAGCCAGTCGATCGGGAACCTGGTGCACCGCATCGCCTCCGAGGCCCCCGACGCCGACGCGTTCGAGCTGCGCCGGCGCCTGGACGCGCTGTGGCCCACGCTCGGGATGCCCGACGGCTGGGTCGCGGACCGGGCCCGGGCCCGCGCAGACCGGATGGTCGACAAGCTCGCCGAGTACTACCGCGAAGCCCGCCGGGAGGGCCGCACGCTCGACGGTGTTGAGCTCGACGTCGACGTCACGGTCGGGCGCGCCCGCGTCCGGGGCCGCGTCGACCGGCTCGAACGCGACGCGCAGGGCCGGCCCGTGGTCGTCGACCTCAAGACCGGCAAGACCCAGCCGTCGAAGGCCGACCTCGCGCGGCTGCCGCAGCTGGGCGTGTACCAGCTGGCCGCCGAGGAGGGCGCCTTCCGCACGCTCGGGTCCGCCGCCGGGTCGGGGGGTGCCGCGCTGGTCCAGCTGGGCGGCACCCAGAAGAAGGCACCCCAGCAGCACCAGGTGCCGCTGGCCGAGGACGAGGACCCGCACTGGGCGCGCGACCTGGTCGCGCGCGCCGCCGAGGGCATGGCCGCCGCGACCTTCGAGGCGGTCGTCGGCCCGCACTGCAGCTACTGCCCGGTGCGCAGTTCCTGCCCGGCCCAGGACGCCGGGCGCAGCGTCGTCGAGGAAGGGGGGCGCTGATGCTGTCCGCGCTGGACATCGCCGCCCGGTTGGGCCGGCCCGCCCCGACCCCGGAGCAGGTCGCCGTCATCGAGGCCCCCGTCGAGCCGATGCTCGTCGTGGCGGGGGCGGGCTCGGGCAAGACGGAGACGATGAGCTCGCGGGTGGTGTGGCTCGTCGCGAACGGCCTCGTCGCCCCCGAGGACGTCCTGGGCCTGACGTTCACGCGCAAGGCCGCCGGTGAGCTGGCCGAACGGGTGCGCCGCCGGCTGCGGGCGCTGCGCGCGCACGGGCTGGGTCCCTCGGGGGCGGACGGGGACGGGCTGGGCGAGGGTGAACCGGTCGTCTCGACCTACCACGCGTACGCCGCGTCGCTCGTCACCGACCACGGGCTGCGCCTCGGCATCGAGCCGCAGTCGACGGTGCTGTCCGACGCCGGTGCGTGGCAGCTGGCCTCGGAGGTCGTCGAGACCTGGCGCGGGGACCTGCCCGGGATCGACGCCGCGCCCTCGACGCTGGCCGCGGCGCTGCTGCAGCTGGCCGGGGAGTGCGCCGAGCACCTCGTCGACGCCGACGCGGTGCTGGGTCTGGTCGACGAGGTGGAGGCGTACGTCCGGACCCTGCCCAAGGACGACAAGAGCGTCGCGACGTTCGGCGCGGGGGTCCCGGGCGAGCCGTACGCCAAGGTGGCCGCGATCCTCGGTGTCCAGCAGGCCCGCAAGCACGTCGTCCCGCTGCTGCGCGAGTACCAGCGCCGCAAGCGCGAGGCCGAGCAGCTCGACTTCGGCGACCAGGTCCTGCTCGCCGCGCGCCTGGCCGAGGAGGTGCCCGCGGTCGCGGCCGCCGAGCGGGCCGCGCACCGCATCGTGCTGCTCGACGAGTACCAGGACACCAGCTACGCGCAGCTGGCCCTGCTGCGGTCCCTGTTCGGCGGGGGGCACCCCGTGACGGCCGTGGGGGACCCGCACCAGTCGATCTACGGCTGGCGCGGCGCGAGCGCGGGCAACCTCGTGAGCTTCCCCGCCCACTTCCGCCGCGCCGACGACACCCCCGCCCCGCAGCTGCCGCTCGCGACGAGCTGGCGCAACGACTCCGGGGTCCTCGCGGCGGCGAACCTGGCCGCCGCGCCGTTGAACGCGACCCTGGCGGCCGGCACCGTCGCGGTCCTGCGGCCGCGCCCGGGTGCCGGTGCCGGCCGGGTGCGGACGGCGTTCGCGAGCACGGTCGAGGAGGAGGCCGCCGAGGTCGCCGCGCGGCTGGCCGAGGTGTGGCGGGCCGACTCCGAGCGCCTCGCCGTCGAGCGCCGGGCCCTCGAACGCGGTGTGCCCGGCGCCGACCCCCGGCCGCGCCGCACCGCGGCCGTGCTGTGCCGCAAGCGGTCGCAGTTCGTCGTGCTGCAGAAGGCGCTGCGCGAGGCGGGGCTGCCCGTCGAGGTGGTGGGTCTGGGCGGCCTGCTGTCGACGCCCGAGGTCGCCGACGTCGTCGCCACCCTGCACGTCCTGCACGACCCCGGCCGCGGGGACCACCTCGCGCGCCTGGTGACGGGCGCGCGCTGGCGCCTGGGGGCCCGCGACCTCGCGACCCTCGGGGTCTGGGCCCGGCAGCTGCAGCGCCGTCGCACCCACCAGGGCGAGGCGGAGGTCGACCCCGTCGACGTCGTCGTGCTGCCCGACGAGGTGGAGACCGTCAGCCTCGTCGAGGCCCTGGACGAGCTGCCCGCCCCCACCTGGACCGGGCCGGACGGCCGCGGCCTGTCGCCACGGGCCCACCGCCGGCTGTCCCGGCTGGCCGCGACGCTGCGCCGGCTGCGGACCCGGACCCACCTGCCGGTCGCCGACCTCGTGGGGGAGGTCGAACGCGCCCTCCTGCTCGACGTCGAGGTCGGGGCCCGGCCCGGCAGCTCCCCGTCGTTCGAGCGGGCCAACCTCGACGCCCTCGCCGACGCGGCGGCCTCGTTCTCGGCCAGTGCCCAGCGCCCCGGGCTCGGCGGGTTCCTGGCCTGGCTCGAGGCGGCGGAGGTCCGCGAGCGCGGCCTCGAGCCGGGCGCCTCCGACGTGGCGACCGACGCCGTCCAGCTGCTCACCGTGCACGCCAGCAAGGGGCTGGAGTGGGACGTCGTCGCGGTGCCCGGCCTGGTCGAGAAGAACTTCCCGGCGACCGGTGACACCGCCCCCGGCTGGCTGGGCGGGACGAGTTCCCTCGGTGTCCTGCCGTACCCGCTGCGCGGGGACCGGGCCAGCCTGCCGGAGTTCGGCGTCTTCTCCGCCTCGACGCAGAAGGAGCTCGACGAGGCGCGTGAGGAGTTCCTCCTCGGCTGCGGCGACCACCAGCTCGCCGAGGAACGCCGGCTGGCCTACGTCGCCTTCACCCGCGCCAAGGAGGAGCTCCTGCTGTCGGGGGCGTACTGGGACGACGCGACGAAGCCCCGCGAACCGTCCCGGTTCCTGCGCGAGGTGCTCGAGGCGCCCCCGGGGGCGGTCCCCGGGCTCGTCTCGCTGCCGCCGGCCCCCTCGCCGGGACCGGACGCGGTGAACCCGCGCACCGCGAACCCGCAGCGCGTCGTGTGGCCGGTGGACCCGCTGGCCTCGCGCCGCACCGAGGTCGACGCCGGCGCCGCGCTCGTGCGCGCCGCGCTCGCGGGCGAGCTGCCCGCCGTGGACCCGGCCCTCGACCCGGCCCTCGACGAGGAGGTCCGCTCCTGGAGCGAGCAGACCGAGCTCCTGCTCGGCGAGCGCGCCGCGGCGCGCCAGGTGCCGGGAGTCCTGCTGCCCGCCCACCTGTCCGCCTCGCGCCTGGTCGCCCTGGCCCAGGACCCCGACGCGCTCGCGCTGCAGCTGCGCCGGCCCGTCCCGCTCGAACCGCGCCCGGCGACCCGGCGCGGGACGGCGTTCCACGCGTGGCTGGAGCAACGGTTCACCACCAGCTCCCTCCTCGACCTCGTCGACCTTCCGGGGTCGGCCGACGAGGACGCCGCCGACGACCGTGAACTGGCTGCGCTGCAACGCACCTACCTCGCCTCCGAGTGGGCGTCGCGGGACCCGGAGTTCGTCGAGGTGTCCGTGGAGACCCCCGTGGCCGGTCTCGTCGTCCGCGGCCGCATCGACGCCGTGTTCGCGACGACGGGGGCCGACGGCCGGACCCGCTGGGACGTCGTCGACTGGAAGACCGGTCGCCCGCCCGAGGGGGAGGCCGCCCGGGCCCGGGACGTGCAGCTCGCCGTCTACCGGCTGGCGTGGTCGCGGTGGCACGGCGTACCGCTGGAGGACGTCAGCGCGGCGTTCTTCTACGCCTCCACGGGCGAGACGGTGCGTCCGGTCGACCTGTTCGGGCCCGGGGACCTGGAACGGCTGGTGCTGTCGGTACCGGTGGGGTGAACGGGACCCCTCCACCCGGGTGAACGCCCCTCAACCAGCGCCCCCCGGCGGTCGACGGTCCACCCGTGGCAGGCGGACCGACGCAGAACTACGCGGCAGGAGGGACGAGCTGGCGACCCCGCCCCGTGCTGGCGGCGCTCGTCCGTGGGACCGCCTCGTTCGGTCCGGTGCTGTTCGCGCTCGGCGTGGGGGCGGCGGCGGCGCACTGGGCGCCGGCCTCGCGCGTGGGGGTGCCGCCGGTGCTGTGGCTGGTCCTCGTCGTCGTCCTGCCGACGTCGGTGCTCGTGGCCCTCTCCCGCTGGCTGCGACGGCTCGTGCCGCTGGCCTCCATGCTGCGGCTCAGCCTCGTGCTGCCCGACCGCGTGCCCAGCCGGTTCGAGGTCGCGCGCCGCACCTTCTCGCCCGCGGCCCTGGAGCAGGACCGCGCGGGGGACGGCGCGGACGAGTCCGCGGAGCGCCTGCTCGCGCTCGTCGGCAGCCTCGCGGCGCACGACGCCCGCACCCGCGCGCACGGTGAACGGGTCCAGGCCTACGCCGCCCTCATCGGCCGCGAGCTGAAGCTGCCCGAGGCCGACGTGGAACGGCTCAGCTGGGCCGCGCTGCTGCACGACGTGGGCAAGCTGCACGTGCCCGTCGACGTCATCAACAAGAACGGGCGCCCCACCGAGGCCGAGTGGGCGCAGCTGCAGCAGCACCCCTGCCACGGCGCGCGCCTGGTCCAGCCCCTGCGCTCGTGGCTGGGCCCGTGGCTGGACGGTGTGGACCAGCACCACGAACGGTGGGACGGCGCCGGCTACCCCCGGGGGCTGGCCGGCACGGACGTCTCCCTGGCGGCGCGCATCATCGCCGTGGCCGACACCTACGACGTCATCACCTCGGCGCGTTCCTACAAGAAGCCGATGCCCGCCGAGCAGGCCCGCGCCGAGATCACCCGCTGTGCCGGGACCCAGTTCGACCCCGACGTCGTGCGGGCCTTCCTGTCGGTGGGCATCGGGCGGCTGCGGCTGGTCGCGGGACCGGCGACCCTGCTCGCGGCGTTGCCGGGCGTCGGGTCACTGCCGGCGCAGGCGCTGTCGTCCGTGGCCGCCATCGGGCAGACGGCCGGTGGCCAGGTCCTGGCGGCCGTGCTCACGGCGACGGTGGGAGTCGGTGCGAGCACCGCCGCGGCCTCGGTGGACCTGCCGACCGCCTCCGCCGCCACCGCCCGTCCCGCGGCCGACCACGCCACCACCCCTCCCGGCACCGTTCCCACCGGCACACCCACCGGTGCGCCCCCAGCCGCTCCCGTCCCCACCTCCGACGCGCCCACGGCGGCCGCCGCGTCGTCGTCCACGGCGGCGCCGACCCTGGGGCCCGGGGCGGCCACGCCCCCCGCGGGGCAGGGCACCGCCCCGCCTCCGACGAGCTCGGCGCTGCGCGACGCCTCCCCGGCGTCGACCGTCCGCAGCCGTCCGGCGGCCACCGCGGTCCGCAGCACGCCCACCGCCCGACCGACCGTGACGCCCGTCCGCAGCCCGGTTCCCACGAGCCGCCCGACGGCGTCGCCCGCCGCCAGTCCCACCGCCAGTCCCGCCGCCGTCCCCACGTCCGGTCCGACCACGGCCCCACCCAGCGGTCCGACGTCCGGTCCGACGTCCGGTCCGACGTCCGGTCCGACCACGCCTGGCGGGTCGACGGCCGCCCCCACGAGTACCGGGTCCACGGCACCGGGGCCCGCGACGGCCACGCCGACGGCCACGCCGACGGCTACGGGGACCGCCACGGCCACGGCCACGGCCACCGCGACGGCCACGGCCACCGCGACGGCCACGGCCACGGCCACCGCCACGGCCACCGCGACGGCCACGGCCACCGCGACGGCCACGGCCACGGCCACCGCGACGGCCACGGCCACGGCCACCGCCACCCAGGTGGGGAACTGCAGCGGCAACGGCAACGGCAACGGTCGAGGACACGGGAACGCCCACTGCTGATCCCGTCCACCGGCCTGCGCGACGTCCGCGGCGAGACCCGGTACGACGAGCGCTCACCGTCCGGGCCGGGACTGCACGGCCGCGGGTACCGCGGGTGAGACCGGTCGTGCGACGTCCCGCACCGCGGGGCCCGGGACGGGGCGGGGTCCGCCTTGAGCCACCTCCTCCCGGCGCCGGGCCGGGTGGGGCGACCGAGGAGGGCCGCCCCGGTCGTGCGGCGTCCACCGGGGTCCCGACCGTGGTCGGCGCAGGGGCCGAGCTTGGGACTGAGGTGCACGAGCCGCCGGGCAGCAGCGCGGGTGCTGCGCCGGCGCTCGGCCGTCCGTGCGGTACCGCACCGGCGCTCGCGGCCGCCGGGACGCGGGCGTCGACCTGCGCGAGCGCGCCGACCCGCGTGCCGGGTCATCGGCCGGCCCCGGCGGACCGGGCGGGGTGTTCGGCTCGGTGCGGACGAGCGAGCGGCCCCGTCCCTCGACCGGTTCCTCGACACCGACCACCAGCGGCGGCGGGCCGCCGGCGGACCCGAGGGGCCGGCCGGGGACCGTGGTGCCGCCCCGGGTGGCCCCGCGGGCGGGGCGACGTCACGGCCCACCCGGGGCCGGACCTCAGAGCGTGAACGTGGCGACGAGGGCGTTCAGCTCGGCCGCCGACCGGGCGACCTCGTCGGCCGTGGTCGCGGTGTGCCCGGCGCTGGTCGTCGTCTGGGAGGAGGCGGCGGCGATGCCGGAGATGTTCACCGAGATCTCCTGGCTGCCGGTGGAGACCTCGGTGACGTTGCGGACCATCTCGGCGGTGGTCGCCGACTGCTCCTCCACCGCGGCGGCGATGGTGGCCTGCAGCGCGTCGACGCGCACGATGACCTCGCCGATCTGCTCGATGGCGGCGGTCGCGGCCTGGGCGTCGGCCTGCGTCGCCCCGACCTTGGCGACGATCTCCTCGGTGGCCCGGGCAGTCTGCTGGGCCAGTTCCTTGACCTCCCCGGCCACGACGGCGAAGCCCTTGCCCATCTCCCCGGCCCGCGCGGCCTCGATGGTCGCGTTCAACGCCAGCAGGTTCGTCTGCTCGGCGATGGAGGTGATGAGCTTGACCACGTCACCGATCTCGCGGCTGGAGGCGGACAGGCGGGCCAGCGTCACCGAGGCGTCCTGGGCGGCGGTGACGGCGGTGGCGGCGGTCGCGGAGGCGTCGGCGGTGGCCGAGGCGATCTCGCGGATCGCCGACGTCATCTGCTCCCCGGCCGCGGCGACGGTGCCGATGGAGGCGCTGATCTGCTCGGTGGCGCTGGAGACGACCTGGGCCTGGGCGGCGGACTCCTCGGCCCCGCCGGACAGCTGGGTGGCCACCGTGGTCAGCTCCTCGCTGGAGGCGGCCAGGGCGCCGGCGTTGACGCTGATGCGCCCGACGGTGGCCGACAGGGAGTCCAGGGAGGTGTCGGTGGCGGCGGACAGGCGGCCGACCTCGTCCTTGGCGACGTACGCGACGCGCTGGTCGAGCCGGCCCGCGGCCAGGCCCTCCATGACGACGACGGCCCGGCCCAGCGGGCGGGCGATGGAACGGGAGATGAGGACGGCCACGACGACGGCCAGGGCCAGGGCGACCAGGACGCACACGACGAGGACCGCGACGGCCTGACGGTAGGCGGCCTTGCCCTGCGCGGCGAGCTGCACGGCCGAGGCGGCCTCGGCCTCGTTGATCGTCGCGAGGGCCTGGGCGACCTTCTCGCCCTGCGGCGTCACGGTGGAGGTGCGCAGCGCGACGAAACCGGCCAGGTCGTTGTCCGTGGCCAGCGGGACGAGGCCCTGGGCGGCGCTGCGGTAGGCCGTGAGGGCGTCGGTGTAGGTGCGCTGCTCGTCGGTGCCGGCCGCGGGGTCGGTGCCCAGGTACGTCGTCCAGGCGGCGTCGAGGGCCTTGCCGTCGGCGTCCGTCTGCGCCAGCGCGGCGCTGGTGCCGGCCGCGTCGGGGGTCAGGGCGGCGTTCGCGATGTCCAGCTGCAGGCGGACGAAGGCGGTCTGGACCGTGTCGATGCTGTCGACCGAGGCGATGCCCGACGTGGACAGGTAGTCCATCTTCGCCTGGGCGGCGCTGAGGCGCTGGACGCCCACACCGGCCACGAGGACCAGCAGGACCCCCACGAGGCTGAAACCGACCGCCAGCTTGGCGGCCACGCGCAGGTCGCGCAGTGCAGCGAACACGTTCTCTCCCACGGTCCGGGCGAGGTCGGCCCGGTGACGTCGGCCCCGGTGGCGGCGGCCCGCGCTGGCCGGCCCAGCGCTCCTGACCGTGCCGATCGACCGGCGGGCCCGGCACCTGAGCCGCAGTGACGGGCGACACCCGGCTCCGCACGGTTCCGCCGGCGCACCGGGGCGCGGGGGTGGCTCGACCACGAGAGAGCCTGCCCGACGGCGGCTCCGGGAAGCAGGACGGCTGCCGCGCCCAGGCGCGGGCGCTGCGGGCCGGGGGCGGCAGCGTGCCCGAGATCGCGGAGCTGTTCGGGGTCACCCGCCAGCGCACCTCGGCCCTGCTGGAACCGGAGCGCGACGCGGGCTGACGCGCCCGCCCCTCAGAGCTCCAGGTCCACCACGACGGCGCGGTGGTCGCTGCCCCCGACCCGCTCCACGCGCCCCGAGACGCGTACCGCGGCGGGCAGGCCGTCGGCCAGGGCGTGGTCGAGCTGGACCTTGGGCGCGGGGGAGGGGAACGTCGGGCCGGTCACGAGCGGCGTCCACGGCAGCACCCGCCGCACCACGCCCGGCGGCAGGTTCAGGTCCCCCAGCAGCACCAGTGGCCGGGGCAGGGTCCGGGCGAACTCGCGGATCCTGCGCAGCTGCACCCCGGCCTGCCAGGGCGTGAACGACAGGTGCGTGGCGAGCACGCTGACCGGCCCGGCCGGGGTCCGCAGCACCGCGGCCACCACGGCGCGCGGCTCGTCGGGGATCAGCCGCAGCCCCGCGGCGGGGTCCAGCACGGGCAACCGCCCGCGCCCGGCGGGCATCCGCAGTTCCCGGAACCCCAGCGCCTCGTCGTGCGGGCCGCGCAGCAGTAGGGCGATCCCGTACGACGGCTCGTCCGCCACCGTCCGGTGCGCCTCGCGGACCCCCTGCGGTGCACCGGGTGTGCCGTGGACGGTCGCCACGAAACGGCCCCGGCCGCCGAGGCCGGCGGCCAGCAGGGCGGTCTGGTCCACCCCGGCGCTGCGCGGCAGCAGGTGGTCCACCTCCTGGACGGCGACGGCGTCGGCGTCCAGCGCCGCGACGGCCTCGACGAGCGCGGGCGTGTCGACGCGCCCGGAGCGCAGGTCGCGCCCGGACGCGGCGTTCACCGACGCCAGCCGCAACCGCACGGATCAGCCCAGCGGGTGGGCGTCGGCGTGGGTGGCGAGCTCGTCGAGCATCCGCCGGGCGTCCTCGACGATCTCGGCGTCCTCGATGCGCAGCCCGAGCAGCAGCCAGCGGGCCAGGGCGAGCTCGCCGGCCAGGCGCGCCCGCAGCAGCAGGTCCGGGTCGGGCGGTTCGGGCAGGGCGTGGGCGTAGGCCTCCAGCACGGACTCCAGCGCGTCGGGGTCGGCCCCGACGGCGAGCCAGGCGAAGTCGTCGGCGGGGTCGGCGACCTTGGCGTCGACCCAGCCGGTGATGCCCGTCAGCGTCGCGCCGTCGGTGCGCACGTGCTCCCCGACGAGGTCGCCGTGCACGGGCGTCGCCGCGAACCGCCAGTGCGTGACGTCCTCCATGAGCGCCTCCCAGCGCGTGAGCAGCCGCGGCGGGACGTGACCGGTGCCCGCGGCGCGGTCGAGCTCGGACAACCGGCGGCGGCGGTACTCCTCGGCGTCGTACACCGGCACCCCGGCCTCGGTGAAGACGGCCGCGTCGACGCGGTGCAGCGCGGCCAGCCCGACCCCCAGGGAGGCGGCCAGCCCGGGACCGGGGCGCAGGTCGCCGGGGTCGAGCGGGTGGCCCGGCAGCTCGGGGTGCACGACGCAGCGGCCCCCGTCGGGCAGGGCCAGGGTCCCCACGACCTCCGGGACCGCGAACGGCAGCGGGGCCGCGAGGTCCTTCAGCAGGCCCCGCAGCAGGTCCATCTCGGTGTCCAGCGCCGCGGCGGCCGCGGCGCGCCGGGGGGTCCGGACCACGAAGCGCCCGCCGCCGTCGTCGACCACGACGGCGACGTCGAAGTCCGCCCCGTCGGCGTCGGCGGGACCCGCGGCCACGACGTCCAGACCCCGCACGGCGGCGGTGGCGAGGGCGGCGAGGACACGGGGGGAGCGGGCGGGCACGCCCCTACGGTATGGGGAAGGGGGCTGCGTAGGGTGCAGGAGTGACCCCCGTGCCGCTCCCGAGTCCTCCGCTGCGCGATCTCGCGCTGTCCCGCCAGCACCTCGACCGGGCCGGGGCGAACCGCACGTCGCCGACCTGGCTGGCCGACCTGTGGCGCTCGGACACCACGCGCGTGCTGCGGGTGCACGCCGGCCGCGCCCCCGTCGTGACCACTCCCGAGGGTCCCCGGCTCGTCCTGCGCGCGCCGTCCGAGGTGCCCGCCCCCGGCCCGGACGACCTGACCCTCTACCTCGGGGTGGACGACAGCACCGGCACGCCGGTCCACCACGTCGCCCTCGTGTCCGCCGACGCCGAACCGGAGGCCACCGACGGCGCCGCGGGCGGCGAGGAGTGGCGGGGGCTGCGCGAGGTCGGCGAGGACCTGCCCGCCCTCGACGCGGGACTGTTCACCGAGGCCCTGGCGATGGGCAACTGGCACGCCGTCACGCGGTTCTCCCCGCGCACCGGCGAACCGCTGACGGCCACGACGTCGGGCTGGGTCAAGGCCGAACCCGGTGGGCGCGAGCACTTCCCGCGCTCGGACGCCGCCGTCATCATGGCGATCGTCTCCCCGGACGACCGGCTCCTGCTGGGGCACCAGCCGGTCTGGCCCGCCAACCGCTACTCGGTGCTCGCGGGTTTCGTGGAACCGGGGGAGTGCTTCGAGGACACCGTGCGGCGCGAGGCGTTCGAGGAGGCCGGGATCGTCATCGGCCCCGAGCTCGACGACGTCCGCTACCTGGGCAGCCAGCCGTGGCCGTTCCCCGCGAGCCTCATGGTGGGTTTCGCGGCCCGCGCCGTGACGACCGACATCAAGGTCGACGGCGACGAGATCGCGCTGGCCCGGTGGTTCACCCGCGAGGAGCTGACCGAGGAGCTGAAGACGGGCGGGGTGCTGCCGCCCCCGGGGGTCTCGATCGCGCGCCGGCTCATCGAGGCCTGGTACGGCGGTCCGCTGCCCGTCCCGAACGACCACCCCTGGACCTGAGGCTCACTCCCGCAGCAGTTCCGCGGGGTGGCGCGGGTCCTCGCAGCGCAGCACCACCGCTGCGGCGTCGGCCGGCGAGTCCTCGGCCAGGTAGCGGTTCCAGCCGCCGAGGACCCGTGCGGCGTCCTCGGCGGGGACCCGCCGCCGGATCGCGGCGTCCGACGTCGTCAGGTGCACCACGGCGTCGAAGCCCCACCGCACGTCGTCCTTGAGCAGGAACGAGCCGGCGAACACCAGCACCGCGTCGTCGGGCGCGTCCTGCCGCGGCGCGCGCGAGGCCCGGTCGGTCTGCGGGTCGTACAGCGACTCCACCCACCGCCGCCCGGACGGTTCTCCCAGCGGTGCGAGGAGCTCGCGGTACACGCCCGGTACGTCGAGCCAGGAGTCGTAGTAGGTGTCCGGGTCGTCGCGGCCGAACTCGAACCGCAGCGACCGGGGCCGCCAGAAACCCCGCCAGTCGGCGACCAGCACGGGCCGCGCGAGCGCCCGCAGAGCCGCGACCAGGTGCTCGGCGTACCAGCGGGTGTCGGCGTCGACCGCCCCGTCGACCCCCACCCGCGCCCCCGGGGGCAACGAGACGGCCCACCGGTCCGCGAACTCGCGGGGGCCGGTGGGCCGGAAGGTCGTGGTCAGGACAGCTTCGCCTTGACCTCGGCCACGGAGGGGTTGGTGGCCGCCGAACCGTCGGGGAACAGCAGGGTCGGGACGGTCTGGTTGCCGCCGTTGACCTGCATGACGTACTCGGCCGCGTCCGGGACCTCCTCGATGTTGACCTCGGAGTAGCTGATGCCCTCGCGGTCCATCTGCGACTTCAGGCGACGGCAGTAGCCGCACCACGTCGTCGTGAACATCGTGACGCTGCCGGCCGCCGGGGCCTCGATCGTGGACACGTCCTGCTCCTCCTGTTGACCGTCTGGTGACCGCTGCCGGTGCTGTGACCCCCCGTGCAACCACGGGGCCCGCGGGCATCTTCCCCCCACCCGCACCCGGCGCGTCGTCCACACCCCGCCCCGCCTGCTCCCGGCCCGGCCCCGGGTGGGAGAAGATGGCCCCGCCATGACGACGACTGACTTCCCCCGTTCCGGGTCCGTGAACGCCGACTCCGTGCTCGACGGGCTCGACCCCGAGCAGCGGCAGGTCGCCACGACGCTCGACGGCCCCGTCTGCGTCCTGGCCGGTGCCGGGACCGGCAAGACCCGCGCCATCACCCACCGCATCGCCTACGGGGTCCACTCCGGCGCGTACGTCCCCAACCGCGTCCTGGCCGTCACCTTCACCGCCCGCGCCGCCGGGGAGATGCGCACCCGGCTGCGCGACCTCGGCGTCGCCGGCGTCCAGGCCCGCACCTTCCACGCCGCGGCCCTGCGCCAGCTGCAGTTCTTCTGGCCCCAGTCGATCGGCGGGACGCTGCCGAACCTGGTCGAGCACAAGGCCCCGCTGATCGCCGACGCCTGCAACCGGCTGCGCCTGCAGGCCGACCGCGCCCGCATCCGCGACCTGTCCGCCGAGGTCGAGTGGACCAAGGTCATGCTCGTCGACCCCGACGACTACGTGAAGGTCGCCACCGCCACCGGCCGCGGCGAACCGGGCGGCCTCGACCTGCCGACGGTCGCCCGGGTCGTGCGGACCTACGAGGACGTCAAGACCGACCGCGCCGTCATCGACTTCGAGGACGTCCTGCTGCTGACCGCGGGCATCCTCGACGAGCGCCCCGACGTGGCCGCCACCGTGCGCGAGCAGTACCGGCACTTCGTCGTCGACGAGTACCAGGACGTCTCGCCCCTGCAGCAGCGGCTGCTCGACCTGTGGCTGGGCGAGCGCCAGGACGTCTGCGTCGTCGGCGACGCCAGCCAGACGATCTACTCCTTCGCCGGGGCCACCCCCGAGCACCTGCTCGACTTCCCCCAGCGCCACCCGGGCTCGAAGGTCGTGCGGCTGGTCCGCGACTACCGCTCCACCCCCGAGGTCGTGGGGCTGGCCAACTCGGTGCTGTCGCTGGCCACCGGCCTGCACGCCCGGGCGCGCCTGGAGCTCATCGCGCAGCGCCCCTCGGGCCCGCCGCCGACGTTCACGGCCTACGACGACGACGTGGCCGAGGCCGCCGGGGTCGCGGCCCGCATCGCCGCCGAGGTGCGTGCCGGGCGCAGCGCCAAGGACATCGCCGTCCTGTTCCGCACCAACGGGCAGTCCCAGGCGCTGGAGTCGGCGCTGGCCGACGCCGGGGTCGGCTACGTCGTGCGCGGCGGGGAGCGCTTCTTCTCCCGCAAGGAGGTCCGCGACGCCATCGTGCTGCTGCGCGGGCAGGCGCGCTCGGCGCTGCCGGGCCACGACCTGGGCGTGGAGACGCGCGCGGTGCTGAGCTCGGCCGGGTGGGCCGAGAAGGCCCCGAGCGCCGGCGGCGCGACCCGCGAGCGCTGGGAGTCGCTGCAGGCGCTCGTGCTGCTGGCCGACGAGCTGGCCGAGAAGCGGCCCGGTTCGGGACTGGCCGACCTCGTCGACGAGCTCGTCGAACGCAGCCAGGCCCAGCACGCCCCCACGGTCGACGGCGTGACCCTGGCCTCCTTCCACGCGGCCAAGGGCCTGGAGTGGGACGTCGTCTTCCTCGTCGGCGTCAGCGAGGGCCTGCTGCCCATCTCCTTCGCCGAGACGCCCGAGGACGTCGAGGAGGAGCGCCGGCTGCTGTACGTGGGCATCACCCGCGCCCGCGAGGGCATCCACCTGTCGTGGGCCAGCGCCCGCACGCCGGGCGGGCGCGCCAGCCGCAAGCCGTCCCGGTTCCTCGACCCGGTCCGGCCGCAGGCCGCGCCCGCGGGACGCCGGGCCGGGACGGCCCCGGGGACGCAGAAGGCCCAGGGCCCCATGACGTGCCGCGTGTGCGGGCAGCCGTTGAGCGCGGCCGTCGACCGCAAGCTGCGCCGGCACGCCGACTGCCCGGCCAGCTACGACGAGGCCGTGTTCGAGAAGCTGCGGGGCTGGCGCAGCGCGACGGCGAAGGCGGACGGGGTGCCCGCGTACGTGGTGTTCACCGACGCCACGCTGGTCGCGATCTGCGAGGCGATGCCCACGACCACGGCGGCGCTGTCGCGCATCACCGGCGTCGGCCCGGCCAAGCTGGAGAAGTACGGCGACGACGTGCTCGGAGTTCTGGCGAGCTGAACCACCTGACCCGTTGCGTCGCAACGGTTCGAGGGGTCGTTGAGAACGTCACCGGAATCTCGGCGGGTGGATCGCCGAAAAAGGCGTTGTCGTTCCCTCGCGGGTACCCCTAGAGTCGGAAGCACCACAGCGCGGGTACAGGCCCCGCGCGGACGCGCAGCAGAGGAGGGCAGCACGATGGAAAGCACCACGTTCGCGAACGCGACCACCGGCATCGTCGCCGATGCCTCCTCCGCCGTCGCCCGCGCTCGGTCCGCGTCGACGCCCGCGTGCGCCACGTGGGAGCGCAGCCACGCGTCCACCCCCGTCATGACCACGGGTGGAGTGCGTCTGCTCCCGGCCACCGCCGGGCGCCTGCGCCACGACAAGGGTGCCTACGGCGCCACCTCCATCCCGTCCTCGGGACCCTCAGCTTCGAGTCCACCGTCCTAGCTCGCTAGAACGGCAGCCTCCAGGCCGCGGATCCCGACACCTCGGGTCCGCGGCCGTTTTGCGTTCGTGGGCTCTTCGACGCCGAACCACCACCGCCGGAGAAACAGTTGACCAGCCAGTCCACGCTCCGCAGGACCCGACCGAGCACCCGAACCACCAGCACCACCGGTACCACCGGACGAGAGAAGGAGGTGAGCGGCATGACGCGCCGCCACACGCCGGACCCGCTGCCCTGCCGCCGTTTCGACTCCGAGCTCTGGTTCGCCGAGAAGCCCGACGACGTCGAACTCGCCAAGTCGCTGTGCCAGGAGTGCCCGCTCGTGAATGCCTGTCTCGCAGGCGCTCTCGAACGCGCAGAACCCTGGGGCGTCTGGGGCGGGCAGCTCGTGCTCGCCGGGGTCGTCGTACCCCGCAAGCGCCCGCGCGGTCGCCCGCGCAAACACCCCGTCGCCGCGTGAACGGCACGGGGGACCCTTTCGTGACAACCACTGGAGACATCACCGTGTCGTACGTCGAAGAACAACTCCTGCGAGAACGGACGGCCGAGGCGCACCGTCACGCCGTCCGCCTGCGCACCCTGCGGGCCCTGCGCGCCCGGCGCAGGGCCGAGGTGGCCGCCCGGCGGGCCCTCGTCCTGGCCGTGCGCGCCGAGCGGGCTGAGGCCCTGGCCGACCCGGACCGCGAACTGCTCGGGGTCTGAGCCGGCCGGGCGGGGGGCCGGCGGAGCCTCCCGCCCCCGAGGTCAGCGGACCGGCAGGTCCAGGCACCCGCACGCCGGGTGCGGTCGCCACCAGCGCTGCCGCACCCGGCCCTCGGGCAGCAGCAGTTCCAGGCTCGCCCCCACCGTCGAGGGGCGCGCTCCGTCGAGGAACGTCAGCACCTGCAGCGCGGCCAGCCCCGCCACCGCGCGGGCCGTCGCGGCGTCGGCGGGCCGGCCCGCGCTGCGGGAGAACGCGTCCCGGACCGCGGGCCACTGCGGGTCGTCGTCGGTGCGCCAGCGGTCCAGGCACCGCAGGCACGCCGAGCGTCCCGGCAGCACCAGCGGTCCCACGACCGCGTCGGTGTCGCGCAGCACCACCGACAGGTGGGCCACGCCGTCGGCCTGCGCACCGTCGGCCTGGACGGGGTGGGCCACGTGGTCGTGGACGAGGACGAGCAGGTCGGCCGGGCGCCGGGACGGCGAGGTGCCGGGGACGTCGCGGTCGCACAGCAACCGGCCCACCCCGGCGTCGGCGAGGACGGCGAGCAGGGCGTCGGCCGTCGCCGCGGGGCCGACGACGGCCACCCCCGCGCGCGAGCGCAGGCGCCGGCGCGCCTGCGGCGCCGGCCCGTGCCGGTCGTACGCCGCCCAGGCGAGGAGTTCGCCGGACGCGGGGAACGGATCGGGCTCGCCGGGCCCGGGCGCGGCGCGGCCGGCGGGGATCACGACGGCGCTGCGCGGGCTGGACCCGACCTGCACGCTGCCGTCGGGGCGCCGCGCGACGGGGACCCCGTCCGGGACCTCCGGGGGGAGCGGGGTGTGGGGGAGGGGCACCCGGCCACTGTGCCGCAGCCGCTCCCGACGTGGACGCCGTCGTCCACAGGTCGCCCGCCGGTCGTGCCGCCCGGTGGTGACCCCGTGACGGGGTCACCGACCGGACCGTGGTCGTGCGGTCAGCCGGCCTTGCCCAGGATGCGGTTCAGGTTCGTCCCGCACACGGGGCAGGTGCCCTTCGCCATCCGCCGGCCGTTGGTCTCCACGACCTGGCCCTCCGCCTCTCGCTTCTCCTTGCACTTCACGCAGTAGAACTCCCCGCTCCACGTGTCGGCCATGGTGCCCTCCTCGACTCAGGTGCTCGTGCTCCGCTTCGGCGGTCCGCGTCGGACGGCGGTCCGCCGGGACCGCGGCGACCCGGCGGTGGGTCGCGGTCCCGTCCGGCATCGTGCCCTGATCCACGGCGCGGGGCGCGTCGGCGCGCCCGGTCGCGGCGATCCGCGCCGCTTCCCGCCGCCGCCGGGGGGGCCGCAGGGTAGCCTGCCGGAGGTGAGGGCTCACCAGGAGGGTGCAGCGGCGCTCGACGCTGCTCCGGTGGCCGCTGCTCCGGTGACGGGTGTCCCCGACGGCACCCCTCGCGGGCACCTCCCGGACCACCGCGGCGACGACCACCTCGGGGACGTCGACGTGCGCCGCAGCCGTCGCCGCACCCGCACCGTGTCGGCCTACCGCGACGGCGACCGCACGGTCGTCCTCATCCCCGCCCGGTTCAGCCCGGCCGAGGAGCAGGAGTGGGTCGACCGCATGGTCACCCGCCTCGAGGCCGCCGACCGCCGCCGCAACCCCCTCGACGGGGACCTGCTCGAACGCTCCCGCGAACTGTCCCGGCGCCACCTGGACGGCCTGGCCCGCCCGCAGTCGGTCGCCTGGGTCGACAACCAGCACCACCGGTGGGGTTCGTGCACCCCCGCCGACGGCAGCATCCGCCTGTCGAGCCGGCTGCAGGGCATGCCGAGCTGGGTCCTGGACTACGTGATCCTGCACGAGCTCGCGCACCTGCTGGTGCCCACGCACTCCCGGCAGTTCTGGGGGCTGCTGGAGTCCTACCCGAAGACCGAGCGGGCGCGCGGTTTCCTCGCCGGGTTCGACCACGCGACGGGCCGGGAGGGGCCGGGCCACCACGACCGCGACGACGAGGACGAGCTGCCCGAGGACGAGGCCCCCGAGCACACCCCCGCCGAGGCGGGTCCGCCGGGGACGCCGGCCGTCGAGGTCATCGCGACGACCGGCTGATCCCCGGGCCGGCGCTCAGCCCTGCTCGGGGCCCTTCGGGCCGTCCTGCGAACCGCCCCCCGAACCGCCCTCCGAACCGCCGTCGAGCAGTTCGCGCAGGGCTGCGTCCATGTCGTCGGGGACGCCGCCGGTGCCCTCGCCGGACCCCTGCGGGCCCCCCAGGCGCCGGTCCACGAACGCGGCCGCGTCGTCGAGGTCCTCGGCGACGGGCAGCAGGTCGGGGTGGTCCCACACCGCGTCGCGGGCCGTCTGCCCGCCCCGGGTCAGCAGCAGCTCCCACAGCTGCGTCGCCTCGCGGGCCCGGCGGGGGCGCAGCTCGAGGCCGACGAGCGTCGCGAAGGCGTGCTCGGCCGGACCACCCGTCGCCCGGCGTCGGCGCATCGTCTCGCGCAGCGCGTTGGCGTGCGGCAGGACGTTCTTCGCGGCCTCGTCGGTGACGTGGTCGACCCAGCCCTCGACGAGCGCGAGCGCGGTCTCGAGGCGGGCGAGCGCGGCCTTCTGCGCCGGGGTGCTCTCGGGTTCGAAGATCCCCGACTGCAGCGCCTCCTGCAGGGACTCCGGGTTCGTCGGGTCGACCCCCTGGGCCGCCTCGGCGATCCGGTCGGCGTCGACGGAGATGCCGCGGGCGAAGGACTCCACCGACCCGAGCAAGTGCGAGCGCAGCCACGGGACGTGCGCGAAGAGGCGCTGGTGGGCGGCCTCGCGCAGCGCGAGGTAGCGCCGGACCTCGTCGACGGGCACCTCGAGCCCGTCGGTGAAGGCCCGCACGTTCTCCGGGAGCAGCGCCGCCCGGCCCGTGGGGGCCAGCGGGAGCCCGACGTCCGTGGTGGACAGGACCTCCCCGGCGAGCTGGCCGATGGCCTGCCCCACCTGCATGCCGAAGACGCCGCCGCCGACCTGCCGGAGCATGGCGCCGGCCTGACCGATCATCGCGGCCATCTCCGGCGGCGCCTGCGCGGCCATCGCGTCGCCCATGGCGGCCGCGACGTTCGCGGCGATGGGCTCGACGAGCTGGCGCCACACCGGCATCGTCTTCTCGACCCACTCGGCCCGGCTCCACGCCTCCAGCGAGGTCGCGGCCTGGGCGAGGTCGGTGACGCCGTCGAGCCACAGGTCGGCCACGCGCAGGGCGTCCTCGACCTCGCGGCGGTCCACCGCGTGCGGGGTCGGGTCGCCCTTGGCGGCCGCGGCCTGGCGCGCCAGGTCGTGCGCGACGTCCCAGTTGACGGGGGCGTCGGAGGGGTTGGACAGGAACTTCTGCAGCTGGGCGAGCACCTGGCCCATGACGGCCGGGTCGAAACCGGCCTCGCCGAAACCGGGGATGCCCTGCGGCAGTCCGCCCGGGAAGCCGGGGAACTGACCGCCGGCGCCCTGCCCGCCGAGTCCGCCGAGCAGCGGCCCGAGGAGGTCCTCCAGCGGGTTGCCGCTGCCGCCCGAGCCCGTGCCGGAGGTCGGCTCGCGGCGCTTGTCGGGGGTGCCCGAGGGCCGGAAGCCCGGCTGGCCCCCCCGGCGCTGGTCGTCGCGCTGGTCGTCGTGGCGGTCCTCGTGCCGTCCCTCGTCCTGCGGGCCGGAGTCCTGCCGTCCGGTGCCCTCGTCCCCGTCCTCCGGACGCTCGCGCCCGTCGTCGTCTCGCTGGTCCACCGTGTCCTCCGCTCGCCTCGACCTGCGGGTCGTCCGTCCATCATGACGCCCCGCCCCCGGCCCGACGAGCGGCGGGAGGTCGGGGTTCCCCCGGCCGGGGCCGATCCGCCCAGGGCGAACGGTCCCGGGCCGGCCGGCCCCGGGTCGGCCCGGAGCCGGGCCCGCGGCGGCGACCGTAGAGTGCCGGACGTGTCGAGCGTCCCCTCCACCGGTCCCGCGGACGAGCCCTTCGACCCGGTGGACGTGGACGGCCGGTCCTCCTCGCTCGGCGCCCGCGGGGTGCTGCTGTCGGCGTCGGCGTTCTGCGCGGTCCTGCTCGCGGGCCTGTTCGGGGTCGTGCACGTACCGTACGTCGCGCTGAGCCCCGGGCCGGTGACCGACGTCATCGCCGGGGACCGGGACGGGAAGGGCCTGATCACGATCTCGGGGCACGAGACGTACCCGACGGACGGTCAGCTGGACCTGACGACGGTGTCGCTGCGGGGCGGGCCGGGGCTGGAGATGACCCTGGGCGAGCTCCTGCTCGACTGGGTCGACCCCGCGGTCAACGTCGTGCCGCGCTCGCTGTACTTCCCCGACTCCCAGACGCAGCAGGAGGCCGACGACGAGAGCGCGGCGGAGATGACGAGCTCGCAGACCAACGCGAAGGTCGCCGCGCTGACCGAGCTGGGCATCGAGGTGCCGGCCACGACGACGACGCAGGTCGAGCAGGTCGCCGCCGACGCCCCGGCCGCGCGGGTGCTGCGGCCCGCCGACACGATCACCGCCGTCGACGGGGAGCCGGTCACCACCTTCGCCGCCCTGCAGGCGGCGGTCCGGGCGCTGCCGGGCGGCGCGCGGGTCACGCTGGGCGTCACCCGCGGCGGGAAGGCCACGACGGTGACGACGACGACGGTGTCGGCGAACGGGACGACGCTGCTGGGCATCACCCCGCACGTGGACTACGAGTTCCCGTTCGACATCGACGTGGCCATCGACGACGTCGGCGGCCCGAGCGCCGGGACGATGTTCGCCCTCGGGATCGTCGACGAGCTGACGCCGGGGGCCATGACGGGCGGTCAGCACGTCGCGGGCACGGGCGCCATCGACGCCGACGGGACGGTCGAGCAGATCGGCGGCCTGCGGCAGAAGGTGCTGGGGGCGCAGGCGGACGGGGCCCGGTGGTTCCTGGCCCCGCGGGCCGAGTGCGACCAGGTCGCCGGGGCCACCCCCGACGGCATCACGGTCGTGCCGATCACGACGCTGCACGACGCCCGCCAGGCCGTCGAGGCGATCGGGCGGGGCGAGGGAGGGACGCTGGAGACCTGCGACGCCGCGGCCGCCTCCTCCGACTGACCCTCGACCCCCAGCCCGCTTCCCGCGCGAAGCACACGTCGGACCCGCCGGACGCCGCCCGGCGGGTCCGACGTGTGCTTCGCGCGGGAAGGGCGTGAGTGGTGCGGGCGGGGAAGGGGCCCGTCAGTCCTGCAGGGTCGCTTGCAGGGCGCTGACGAGGCCGGGCACGAGGTCGGCGCCGGTGGCGACCTCCCCGTCGGAGTCCTTCGAGCGCGAGCGCACGGCGCACTCGTGGCGGCCGTCGCGCAGCACGCCGACGGCGATCCGGACGTCCTCGGCCAGGGGGTGGGCGGCCAGCGCCCGGGCGCGGCCGGCCTCGTCGTCCGCGGCCGTGGCGGCGCGGACCTCGGCCTCGGCGTCCGGCGGCACGAGGATCCTCTCCACGACCAGGGCGGCGCCGTCGACGCCGTCGGGCCAGGCGAGCTGGCCGAGCAGCTCGTCGAGGTCGGCCACCTCGGGTACGCCGTCCTGCTCGACGGAGGTCAGGTGGTCGACGTCGGCGCGGGCCTCCTCGACGACGTTCACGGGCAGGCGGTGGGCGAGGCCGGGGTCGCGGTCCAGGGCGTCGGCGGTGCGCACCAGGGCGAACAGGCGCAGGGGCGCGCCCCACCCGTCCGCGGCGACGTAGCGCTCGATCTCGGCGACGGTCCGCCACAGCCCGGAGGTGCCGGGGGACGCGACCGGAGGACGACTGGCTTCGGGACTCACGGGCAGCGATGGTCGCACGAGCGGGGTGTCGAGGGGAAAGTGACAACGAAACGGTCACGATGCGCCCGACCCGCGTCAGCGGGGGCACCCGGGCGGGGGCTTGTAAGTTGCGTGATCGTGAGCTTCCCCCCACGCCGTCCGTCCCGGCCGGTGCTCCGGCGTCGTCGCCGGGGCGCAGCCCTGCCCACCGTGCTGATCCTGGTGGGGGTCGTGATCGCCGTGATCGTCGGTGCCCGTGTCACGGCGGACGTGTGGTGGTTCGACGAGCTGGGCTTCCTGTCCACCTTCTCGCGCAAGCTGTGGCTGCAGCTGGGCCTGTTCGTCGTGGGCGGCGGGCTGCTCGCCGCGGCCGTCGCGATCTCCCTCGGCGTCGGCTACCGCACCCGCCCCGTCTACGCGCCGATGTCCACCGAGCAGGCGGGCCTGGACCGCTACCGCGAGTCCCTCGAACCGCTGCGCCGCGTCGTGGTGGTCGTCGTGTCGGTGGCCGCGGGGCTGTTCGGCGGCTCGGTGGCGATGAGCCGCTGGGAGACGCTGCTGCTGTGGCTGAACCGCACGACCTTCGGCACGAAGGACGCGCAGTTCCACCTCGACCAGGGGTTCTACGTCTTCACCCTGCCGTGGCTGACGTTCGTCGTGGGCTTCGCGACCGCGGCCGTGGTCCTGGCCGGCCTGGGCGCCCTGGCCGCCCACTACCTCTACGGCGGGTTGCGGCTGTCCGGGGGCGGGCAGCGCACGACGCGCGCCGCGCGCATCCACCTGGCCGTGCTGGCGACGCTGTTCCTGCTCCTGCGCGCGGTGGGGTACTGGCTGGACCGCTACGAGCTGCTCGTCAGCACCTCCGGCCACGTGCGCGGGGTCGTCGGCCCGACGTTCACCGACGTCAACGCCGTCCTGCCGGCCAAGGCGATCCTGACGATCGTCGCGGTCGTCGTGGCGCTGCTGTTCCTGGCCGCGGCCTTCGGGGTGTCCTGGCGCCTGCCGGCCATCGGCACGGGGCTGCTCGTCGTGAGCGCCGTGGCCATCGGCGGGATCTACCCCTGGGCGGTGCAGAAGTTCCAGGTGACGCCGAACCGGGCCACGTCGGAGTCCGAGTTCGTCAAGCGGAACATCGACGCCACCCGCTCCGCCTACGACCTGTCCGACGTCGAGGTCAGCACCTACGAGGCGGACACCAGCACCGCCTCCGGGCAGCTCGCGCAGGACGCCTCGACGATCCCGAGCGTGCGGCTGCTGGACCCCTCCGTCGTCTCGAGGGCCTTCCAGCAGACGCAGGGCCAGCGCGGGTACTACAAGTTCCCCGAGACCCTCGACGTCGACCGGTACACGACGGCCGACGGCACCCAGGACGCGGTCGTCGCCGCCCGTGAGCTGAACCTGGCCGGGTTGTCCGCGAACCAGCGGACGTGGGTCAACGAGCACACCATCTACACCCACGGCTACGGCGTCGTGGTGGCGCGCGGCAACGACCGCAACGCCAACGGCAGCCCCAGCTACCTCGAGGCGAACGTGCCGACCTCGGGGGAGGTCGAGATCGACCAGCCGCGGATCTACTTCGGCGAGGGCACGACCGACTACTCGATCGTCGGGGGCCGCGACAACGAGATCGACTACCCGGACGGGTCGCCGGCGGGCTTCGCCACGACCCAGTACGACGGGACCGGCGGGGTCGACGTGGGGAACGCGTTCGAGAAGCTGGTGTACGCCCTGAAGTTCGGCGACCAGAACATCCTGCTGTCCAGCTCGGTGAACGCGCAGTCGAAGATCCTTTACGACCGCACGCCGCGCGAGCGGGTCGAGAAGGTCGCCCCCTGGCTGACGATGGACGGCGACGCCTACCCCTCGGTCGTCGACGGCCGCGTGGTCTGGATCCTCGACGGCTACACCACCTCCGCCTCCTACCCGTACTCGGCGCAGACCGAGCTCGGGGAGGCCACGACCGACACGCTCACGACGGCCCAGGGCAGCAGCGTCCAGGCCCTGCAGGACCGCACCGTCAACTACGTCCGGAACTCGGTCAAGGCCACCGTCGACGCCTACACGGGCAAGGTGTCGCTCTACGCCTGGGACGAGACCGACCCGGTCCTGAAGGCCTGGATGAAGGCGTTCCCCGGGACGGTGCAGCCGACGTCGAGGATCGACGGCTCGCTCATGCAGCACCTGCGCTACCCGCAGGACATGTTCAAGGTGCAGCGCGAGGTGCTGGCCAGCTACCACGTGACCGACCCGGGCTCCTTCCTCACGGGGCAGGACTTCTGGGACATCCCCGAGGACCCGACGGTCGAGGGCAACGACGCGAAGGCCAAGCAGCCGCCGTACTACCTGACGCTGCGGATGCCGAACCAGACCGACGCGCGCTACAGCCTCACCACGACCTACGTGCCGCAGTCGACGGGCAACAACTCCGGCAGCCAGGTGCTGCGGGGGTTCGCCGCGGTGGACTCCGACGCGGGGACCACCGAGGGGGAGCGCAGCCCCGACTACGGCAAGATCAGGTTGCTGGAACTGCCGCAGTCGACGACCGTCACGGGGCCGGTGCAGATCCAGAACAACATCACCTCCAACACGGCCGTCGCCGATCAGGTGCGGTTGCTGAGCCTGGGCACCGGGTCGAAGGTCATCTACGGCAACCTGCTCACGCTGCCCGTCGGCGGCGGGATGCTCTACGTCGAACCGATCTACGCCCAGGGCACGGGCAACAACGCCTACCCGCAGCTGCGCAAGGTCGTCGCCGTGTTCGGCAACAGCATCGCCATCGACGACACCCTGGACAAGGCGCTCGACACCGTCTTCGGCGGGGACTCCGGGACCAGCGCCGGCGACCAGGGGACGCCGCCCACCGGGCAGGACGGGACGACGCCCACCCCGACGCAGACCCCCGGGCAGACCCCGACGCAGGCCCCCTCGGGCCAGCCCACCTCGGGCGACGCCCAGGCCGACCTGCAGCAGGCGCTCGCGGCCGCCAAGCAGGCGATCAGCGACTCCTCCGCGGCGCTGGCCAAGGGCGACTTCGCGGCCTACGGCGTCGCGCAGCAGCAGCTGAACGACGCCGTGAACGCCGCGACGGCCGCCGAGGCGCGGCTGGAGCAGACCGCGGCCCCGACGTCGACGGCGAGCCCGAGCGCGAGCGGGGCCCCGCCGCAGGGGGGCACCCCGAGCGGCACCCCGACGTCCTGACACCCCGCCGACGGCCCGCTGACGCCCCGCTGACGACGCCGTGACGGGGTTGGACGGGAGGCGATTTGGCCTCCCGTCCACCCTGGCGTAAGGTTGGTCTCACGACGCGGGGTGGAGCAGCTCGGTAGCTCGCTGGGCTCATAACCCAGAGGTCGCAGGTTCAAATCCTGTCCCCGCTACTGAAGGCGAAGGCCCGGACCACACGGTCCGGGCCTTCGTCGTTCCCGCCTCGTTCGTGCTCCGCCGCAACGGATTTGCTTCTCCTCGGCCAGGCACGTAACGTGGGGTTCACCGACGCGGGGTGGAGCAGCTCGGTAGCTCGCTGGGCTCATAACCCAGAGGTCGCAGGTTCAAATCCTGTCCCCGCTACTCGAGGCGAAGGCCCGGACCACACGGTCCGGGCCTTCGTGCATTTCCCGTGCGTCCCCCCACCCGCGTGTGATCTCCTCGAGCGTGATCCTCACCCTGCACGCGCAGCGGCCGGCGCCCGACGTCCCCGCCGGGGACCTCGGCTTCCTCCTGCACAAGCACCCCGACCGCGTCCTCACCGCCGAGCACGGCGCGGTCACCACGCACGTCCTCTACCCGCAGAGCACCCCGGAGGACTGCGAGGTCGCCGTCCTGCTCGACGTCGACCCCGTCGGGCTCGTGCGCACCGCCCGCGACGCGGGCCAGAACACCGGCGTGCTCGGCCAGTACGTCAACGACCGGCCCTACGCCGCGTCCAGCCTGCTGGCCGTCGCGCTCGGGCGGGTCTTCTCCACGGCACTCGCGGGCCGCTGCGCGGCGCGGCCCGACCTCGTGGACCTGGCGTGGCCGTTGCGGCTGCGGTTGCCCGCGGTCCCGTGCTCGGGCGGGCAGGACCTGCTGCGCCGCCTCTTCGAACCCCTGGGCTGGAGCGTGCGGGCCACCGTCCTGCCCCTGGACGAGACGGTGCCCGGCTGGGGCGCCTCGCGCTACGTCGACGTCGAGCTGGAGGGCCGGTCCCGCGTCGCCGACGCCCTCGCGCACCTGTACGTGCTGCTGCCCGTCCTCGACGACGCCAAGCACTACTGGGTGGGCGAGGCCGAGGTCGACAAGCTGCTGCGCCGCGGCGGCGACTGGCTGGCGCGCCACCCCGAGCGCGACCTCGTCACCCGGCGGTACCTCGCGCACTCCCGGCCCCTGGTCGTCGACGCGCTCGACCGGCTCGCCGACCTCGACGAGCAGCCGGCCGCGGTGCCCGAGCAGGAGCGGCCCGTGCGGCTCGTCGAGCACCGCCGCGCCACGGTCCTCGCCGTCCTGCGCGACCTCGGCGCCGGCCGGGTGATCGACCTCGGCTGCGGCCAGGGCGAGCTCGTGCGGGAACTGGCCGCCGACCCGCGGTTCACGGCGGTCGTCGGGACCGACGTCTCGGTCCGGGCGCTGCGGACCGCCGCGCGGCGGTTGCGCCTGGACCAGCGCGGCCCGGACGAGCAGGACGAGCGGGTGCGGCTGTTCCAGAGCGCGCTGACCTACCGCGACGAGCGGCTGGCCGGGTTCGACGCCGCGGTGCTCTCCGAGGTCGTCGAGCACGTCGACCCGCCGCGGCTGGCCGCGCTCGAACGCGTCGTGTTCGCCGCCGCCGCCCCCACCCACGTCCTGGTGACCACGCCGAACGCCGAGTACAACGTGAACTACCCGGGGCTGCGCGAGAACGGGTTCCGCCACCCCGACCACCGGTTCGAGTGGACCCGCGCGCAGTTCGCGCGGTGGGCCGGCGGCGTCGCCGACCGCCACGGGTACGCCGTCCGGTTCCAGGGGGTCGGGGAGGCCGACGAGGACGCCGGCGCCCCCACCCAGCTCGCCGTCTTCAGCAAGGAGGTGTCCGCGTGAGCGAGCTCACCGTGCCGCGCACCAGTCTCGTCGTCCTCGTGGGGGTCTCGGGGTCGGGCAAGTCGACGTTCGCCCGCACCCACTTCGCGCCCACCGAGGTGCTGTCCAGCGACGTGTGCCGCGGGCTGGTCTCCGACGACGAGAACGACCAGGCCGCCACCGCCGACGCGTTCGAGGTCCTGCACTTCATCGCCGCCAAACGGCTGGCCGCCGACCGGCTGACGGTCGTGGACGCCACGAACGTGCAGCCGTCGGCGAGGAGGTCGCTCGTGGAACTGGCCCGCGCGCACGACGTGCTGCCCGTCGCGATCGTCCTCGACGTGGGCGAGCAGGTGTGCGTGGCCCGCAACGCCGAGCGCGCCGACCGCAGCTTCGGGGCGCAGGTGGTGCGCCGGCAGCAGGCCGACCTGCGCCGCAGCCTCAAGGGGCTGCAGCGGGAGGGGTTCCGCGCCGTCCACGTGCTGCGCAGCCCCGAGGAGGTCGCGCAGGCCTCGATCGTGCGCACCACCCTGTACGTCGACAAGCGCGAAGAGACCGGCCCCTTCGACGTCGTGGGCGACGTCCACGGCTGCCGCGCCGAACTCCTCGACCTGCTCGACCGGCTCGGCTACGAGGTCGTCCTCGACGGGCAGGGGCGGGCCGTCGACGCGGTGCCGCCGGCGGGGCGGCGGGCGGTGTTCGTCGGCGACCTCGTCGACCGCGGGCCCGACACCCCGGGCGTCCTGCGCCTGGTCATGGGGATGGTCGCCGCGGGCCACGCGCTGTGCGTGTCCGGCAACCACGAGAACAAGCTGCTGCGCGCCCTGCGCGGTCGCAAGGTCCAGGTCGCGCACGGCCTGGCCGAGTCCCTCGCGCAGCTCGCCGCCGAGCCGGAGGAGTTCCGCGCGCAGGTCGTGGAGTTCCTGGACTCCCTCGTCTCGCACTACGTCCTCGACGGCGGGAACCTCGCCGTGGCGCACGCCGGGGTCCTGGAGCAGTACCAGGGCCGCGCGTCGGGCCGGGTCCGGGAGTTCTGCCTCTACGGGCAGACGACGGGGGAGACCGACGAGTTCGGCCTGCCCGTCCGGTACCCGTGGGCGAACGACTACCGCGGCCGCGCCACCGTCGTCTACGGGCACACCCCCGTCCCGGAACCGGAGTGGGTCAACCAGACGATCTGCGTCGACACCGGCTGCGTGTTCGGCGGCCACCTGACGGCGCTGCGCTACCCCGAGAAGGACCTCGTGGCGGTGCCCGCGCACGCCGTCCACCACGACCCCGTGAAACCCTTCCCGGCCGCCGGGTCGCAGGTGCCGGCCGAACCGGAGCGGGCCGCGGTGCGCGACCCCGACGTGCTCGACGTGACCGACGTCCTCGGCAAGCGCGTCGTCGAGACCGCCGACCACGGCCGGATCACCGTGCGGGAGGAGAACGCCGCGGCGGCCCTGGAGGTCGTCTCGCGCTTCGCCGTCGACCCCCGCTGGCTCGTCCACCTGCCGCCGACGATGTCGCCGGTGGCCACGTCGCGGCGCGAGGGGTTCCTGGAGCACCCCGACGAGGCGTTCGCCGCGTACGCCGCCGACGGCGTGCAGGCCGTGGTGTGCGAGGAGAAGCACATGGGCTCGCGGGCGCTCGCGCTCGTGTGCCGGGACGAGCAGGTCGCGCGGGAACGCTTCGGCGCGCCCGGCGGGGCGCTGGGGGCGGTGTGGACCCGGACGGGCCGCAGCTTCTTCGACCCCTCGCTCACCGCCGCGCTGGTCGGGGAGTTCCGGGCCGCGCTGGAGTCGTCGGGGGTGTTCGACGAGCTCGGGGACTGGCTCGTCCTGGACGGTGAGCTGCTGCCGTGGAGCGCGAAGGCGGGCGACCTCCTGCGCACCCAGTACGCCGCGGTCGGGGCCGCCGGCCGTTCCGCGCTGCCCGTCGCCGTCGAGGTCCTGGGACGGGCCGCGGCCCGCGGGCTCGACGTCGGCGACCTCCTGGCCCGGTCGCGGTCGCGGGCCGCGAACGTCGTCGCGTTCACCGATGCCTACCGCCGGTACTGCTGGCCCACGGACGGTCTCGACGGGGTCCGGTTCGCGCCGTTCGCGGTCCTCGCCGGGGCCGGGCGCACGTTCGCCGACCGGCCCCACGACTGGCACCTGTCCGTCGCCGACCGGCTCGTCGCGACCTCGGAGCGGTTCGCGCCCACGCGCCGCCTCGTCGTGGACACCGCCGACCCGGCCGCGGTCGCCGGCGCGGTCGCGTGGTGGGAGGAGCTGACGGCCGCCGGCGGGGAGGGGATGGTCGTCAAACCCCTCGCGAACCGCGTCCGGGGGCGAGGGGGCCGAGGGGGCCTGGCCCAGCCGGGGCTGAAGGTGCGCGGGCGCGAGTACCTGCGGATCGTCTACGGCCCGGACTACCTCGAACCGGCGAACCTGGACCGGCTGCGCCAGCGCGGCCTGGGCCGCAAGCGCTCCCTCGCGCTGCGCGAGTACGCGCTCGGGCTCGAGGGCCTGGAGCGGGCCGCGCGGGGCGAACCGCTGTGGCGGGTCCACGAGTGCACCTTCGCCGTGCTGGCCCTGGAGTCCGAACCGGTCGACCCCCGGCTGTGACCCCTACCGGGGAGCTACGCGGCGACGGTCCCCGCGGGGGACGACGCGCACCGCGCCGGCGCGGTGGACTGAGCAGGCGGTCACGGGGGCCGCGGCGCAGCCCAGGAGGACCGGATGGACGTGCTGGCGGGACCGTACGCGGTGCTGGCCCCGGCGATGGTCGTCGAGGGGCCGGTGGCGACCTTCGTCGGCGGCACCCTCGTCGGGGCCGGGCACGCGGCGCTGCTCGTCGTGTGGCTGCTCGCGGTCGGCGTCGACCTGGTCCTCGACAGCGCGCTGTTCGTCGTGGGCCGTCTGGCCCGGCGCGCGGGACGGTCCGGCCGCGCGGCGGCCCTGGCCGCCCGGCTCGGGTTCGGCCCCGACCGGCAGGCCGCGCTGTCGCGCCGGGCGGCCGAGCACCTGCCCGCCGTCGTCGCGGGCGCCAAGCTCGTCGACGTCGGGGCCGTCCCGGCCTTCCTGGCCGCCGGCTGGTCCGGCGTCGCGTACCGCCGCTTCCTCGGCTGGGTGGCGCTGTGCACGGCCCTGCGGGTCAGCGTGCTCGTCGGGCTGGGGGTGCTGACCGGCGAGCACCTCGCGGCGCGCGTCGAGGGTGTGCTGGACCGGCCGTGGCTCGCCGTCCTGGGCGGGCTCGCGGTCGGGGCCGTGCTGCTGGGGTTGAAGTCGCTCGTCGGGGCCGCGCTGCGGGCCGTGCGCCAAGGAGGTGTCCTGCTTGAGGCGTCGTTCGCGGCGTGAGCCGCCGCCGGGGGCTGCGAAGGTCCGGGAGGCCCGGGAGGCCCGGAAGGCCCCGGAGCGCGCGAGGTCCCGGCTCCGGGCGGGGTCCGCGCGGCTGCGCCCCCTGCTGGCCCCGCTGCTCACCGGCCGCTCCCTCGTGCTGCTGCTGGCGATCACCCTGTACGCGGTGGGGGCACCCGTCACCGCCACCGTCTACGCCGTCCCGGCGGGCCTGGCGATGGCCGCCGTCCTGCTGCAGTGCGGTGCGCTCGTCCTGGCCCTGTGGCGCCCGCGGGCCGCGGTGGCGACCGCGCTGGCCGGGGTCGTGGCCGTCGCCCTGGCCGCCGACCCGCGCCTGGGCCCGTGGCCCTGGACGGTCACCGCGCTGCTGACCTTCGGCGCGCTGCTGCTCGTGCTGGGCGTCGTGCGCCGCTGGCGGGTCGCGGTCTGGGCCTGGGCGCTGAGCCTGCTGCTGACGATCGTGCCGGTCGTCGTCGTCGACGTCGTCGCGACCGGCCCCACGCCCGACTGGGTCGAGGGGGCCTGGAACGACCTCGTGGTCTACGGGTCGAACTCGGCCCTGCTCCTCGTGGTCGGCGGGGTCGTCGGGGCCCGGCGCCGGGTCCGGGAGGAACTGGCCCGCTCGCGCCGGGACACCGAGCTGGAGCAGGCCCGGCGCGTCGTGGTCGAGGAGCGCAACCGGATCGCGCGCGAGCTGCACGACGTCGTCGCGCACAGCATGTCCGTCATCGGCGTGCAGGCCACGACCGCCCGCTACCGGCTGCCGGGCCTGTCGCCCGAGGTGGAGGCCGAGTTCGACGACATCGCCGCGCAGTCGCGGACGGCGCTGGCCGAGATGCGGACCCTGCTGGGGGTCCTGCGCAGCTCCGCCGACGGCGGGGAGCTGGCCCCGCAGGCCGGTCTCGACGGTCTGGAGGACCTGGGGGAGGGCGCCCGGCGGGCGGGGTCGGTCGTGCACCTGCGGGTCGACGAGCCGTTGCGGCGCAACCCGTTGCCGAGTTCGGTGGGGATCGTCGTGCACCGCATCGTGCAGGAGGGCCTGTCCAACGTCGTGCGGCACGCCACGGGGGCGCTCGTGCAGGTCGACGTGCTGCGCGCCGCGCCGGGCATCGTCGTGGAGGTCCGCAACGGACCGGCCCCCGAGGGGTTCGCCCCCGCCGCCGACCCCGGTGGCCACGGCCTCGTGGGCGTCCGCGAGCGCGCCGCGCTGCTGGGGGGGACCGTCAGCGCGGGGCCCACCCCCGACGGCGGGTTCGTGCTGCGGGCGGTGCTGCCGTGGGAGGGTTGAGCGTGAGCGACGAGCGGCGCGACGGCGCCTGGACCGAGGGAACGCTCCGGCGCTGGGCGCCGGCTCCACGACGGAGTCGTTGCGCGGACCCGAGGGAAGGCGTCGTCACGGGCGCCGCGGCGGAGCGGACCGGGGGCGCAGCGTGAGCGTGGACGTGCGGGCCGTCGTGGTCGACGACCAGGCGATGATCCGGGCGGGGTTCTCCGCGCTGCTGTCCGCGCAGGAGGGCGTCGAGGTCGTCGGGCAGGCCGCCGACGGTGCCGAGGCCGTGCGGGTGGTCGCCGAGGTGCGGCCCGACGTGGTGCTCATGGACGTGCGGATGCCCGTGCTGGACGGCCTGGAGGCGACGCGGCAGATCCTCGCCGCGGGGCTGGACCCCTCCCCGAAGGTCCTCGTCCTGACGACGTTCGACGTCGACGACTACGTCTTCTCGGCGTTGCAGGCCGGTGCGAGCGGCTTCCTGCTCAAGGACGCGACGCCCGAGACGCTCGTCGAGGCCGTGCGGACCGTCGTGGCGGGCGACCAGCTGCTCGCCCCCGCCGTCACGCGCCGGCTCGTCGAGCACTTCGTCGCCACCCGCCGCCCGGCGGTGCAGGTGCCCGCGGCCGTCGCGGACCTGACCCCGCGCGAGCGCGAGGTCCTGGTCTGCGTCGCCCGCGGCCTGTCGAACACCGAGATCGCCGCGGAGCTGTTCATCGCCGAGCAGACGACCAAGACGCACGTCAGCCGCATCCTGGGCAAGCTGGGGCTGCGCGACCGCGTCCAGGCCGTCGTGCTCGGCTACGAGATCGGGCTGGTCAGCCCCGGGCGCTGAACCGGTCGCGGACGAGGGGTTCGACCAGGGACCGCAGGACGGCGGGACCGTCGAGGGTCAGCACCGACTCGGGGTGGAACTGGATCCCCGCGAACCCCGTCCCGCGCACGGCGACGACCTCGCCGGCCGGTCCGGTCGCGACCTCGATCCCGTCGGCCGCGAGCCGGCCGACCGCCGCGTCGTCGACGCGGGCGGTGAACGAGTTGTAGAACCCCACGGTGGCGCCGGTGCCGAACAGGTCCACCTGCAGCTGGGTGCCCTGGTGCGGGGCGTCCTTGCGGCGCAGCGGCAGACCCAGCGTCCCGGACAGCAGCTGGTGGCCCAGGCAGACGCCGAGCAGCGGGTTGCCGCCCGCGCGCGCCTGCGCCGCCAGCGTCGCCGCGAGCCCCTGCAGGCGGGCGATGCGCGGGTCGGAGGAGTCCTCGGGGTCGCCCGGGCCGGGGCCGAGCAGCACGAGCCCGGTGTGGGCGGCGAGCTCGGCGTCCAGCGCGGGGTCGTCGTAGCGCAGCACCCGCGCGCGCAGGCCCGCGGCGGCGAGCAGGTGCACGAGCATCGCGGTGAACGTGTCCTCGGCGTCGACGACGAGCGCCTCGCCCAGCGGCGAACCCGTCGGCTGCTTCTGCGGTTCGAGCCAGAACGTCGCCAGCCGGTCGCGGCGGGAGGCCAGCAGGGTCGCGACCCGGGCGTCGGAGGCCAGCGGCACCCGGCGCACGGGCGCGCCGTCGGGCCCGGTGCGCGGCGGCAGCGGGGGCAGGGCGCCGAGGGCGCGCAGCACCCCGGCGGACTTGGCGTGGGTCTCGGCGACCTCGCCCTCGGGCGTCGAGCCGCGCACGAGCGTGGCCCCGACGGAGACGCGCACGCTCGCGCTCGCGCCGGTGCTGCGGATGTCCGCGGTGCGGATGAGGATGGGGGAGTCCAGGGTCTGCCCGCCCTCGGCGTCGTGGCCGAGCAGCGCGAGCGCGCCGGCGTAGTAGCCGCGGCCGGAGGGTTCGAAGCGCTTGATGACGCGGCACGCGCTCTGCAGCGGTGAACCCGTCACGGTCGCGGCGAACATGGTCTGGCGCAGCACCTCCCGCGCGTCGAGCGTGGACTGCCCGCGCAGCTCGAACTCGGTGTGGGCGAGGTTGGCCATCTCGCGCAGGTACGGGCCGTGGACGACCCCGCCGAGGTCGCCGACCGAGCACATCATCTTCAGCTCCTCGTCGACCACCATGAAGAGCTCCTCGACCTCCTTGGGGTCGGTGAGGAACTCCACGAGGCCGTCGGCGTCCGGGCCGGTCGCGGGGTAGCGGTAGGTGCCGGAGATCGGGTTCATGACGACCTCGCCCCGGGCCATCCGGACGTGCACCTCGGGGCTGGCCCCCACGAGCGTGCGCGAGGTGCCCGCCGGGTCGGACGCCGAACCGGGGACGTGCACGACGAACGTCCAGTACGCGCCCTGCTCGGCGACCAGCAGCCGGCGGAACAGGCTCAGCGCCGTGCGCGCCGTGAACCCGTCGATGACGCCGTCGACGTCGCGGCGGATGACGAAGTTCGCCCCGGACCCCTGGGCGATCTCGTCGTCGATGATGCGGCGCACGACGGCCGCGTAGTCGTCGTCGGACAGGTCGGGGGCCACGTCGCGCAGCGGGACCTCGGCGTCGGGCAGCGCGCGCAGGGCGTCCTCGACCGTCAGGTCCACGGCCGACTCGACGCGCAGGACCTGCAGGGGGGTGCCGTCGTCGTGGACGTCGAAACCGCGTTCGCGCAGCTGCCGGAACGGCACGAGGGCCAGGGCGCCGCGCGCCGCGGTGCCCAGGGGGACGTCGGCGAGGTGCTCGACGGTCTGCACCGGCCCGCGCAGGACCTCGACGGGACCGGGCTGACCGGTGCGGGGGTCCAGGCGGCGCAGCAGCGCGAAGGGGCCGGCCGCGGGGTCCAGCAGCTCGGCGACGGTCTGGTCGGGGGGTGTCATCAGTTCTCCTCGCGGGGCTTCAGGGGGAGCCGTCCGTCGAGGGGGACGTCCATCGGCCGGCCTCCTCGACGAGGCGGCCACAGGACGTCGAGAGCGTCAGGCGACCGCCGACACCCACCACCACGCACCGCGGCGCGAGGCGCTGGCGGTTCCCGTCGCCTCGGTGGCGCGGAGTGCGGTGGTGGTCACGGGGACACCATAGCCCGCACGGGGTGGACGGAGGCAATACGGTGCAGGCGTGACCCCCGCACCGCAGACAGCGCAGTCCCCGACGCACTCCCCGACCTCGGACCGGCCCACGGTCTTCGTCATGTACGGCGCCACCGGCGACCTGTCCCGCCGCCTCGTGTCCCCGGCCTTCTTCGAGCTCGCCCGCCTCGGGCGCCTGCCCGCGCAGTGGCGCCTCATCGGCAGCGGCCGCGGCAGCAAGTCCCACGAGGAGTTCCGCGACTTCATCCGCGAGGCGCTGGAGGAGTTCGGCCCCCAGCCGGCCGACGGCCCGTGGGAGGAGTTCGCCGCGAACCTGCTGTTCGCCGGCGGCGGGTTCACCGCCGACGACCCCGGCGAGCTGCTCGACGTGCTCGCCGCCGCGAAGCAGGACCTCGGCGACGACGTCGAGGTCGTGCACTACCTCGCCATCCCGCCGGGGGCGTTCCTCGACACGACGAAGGCGTTCGCCACGCACGGCCTGGCCGAGGGTTCCCGCGTCGTCTATGAGAAGCCCTACGGCACCTCGCTGGAGACGTTCGAGGAGCTCGACGCCGAGGTGCAGCGCGTCTTCGACGAGTCGCAGGTCTTCCGCATCGACCACTTCCTGGCCTTCGAGGCCCAGCAGGACGTCATCCACGCCCGGTTCGCGAACCCGTGGCTGGCCTCGATCTGGAACCGCGAGTTCGTCGCGCAGGTGCAGGTCGACATCGCCGAGACCCTCGACGTCGCCCAGCGCGCGAGCTTCTACGACGCGACCGGCGCGTTCCTCGACATGATCGTCACCCACCTGTTCCAGATGGCCGCCACGGTCGCCATGGAACCCCCCGCCGACCTCGGCCCCGGCGCGCTGCAGGCCGCGCGGGACGCTGCGCTGCAGGACTTCCGCGAACTCGACCCCGCCGAGGTCGTGCTCGGGCAGTTCGACGGGTACACCGCGATCGACGGCGTGCCGGACGACTCGCGGACCGACACCCTCGCCGCGTGCCGGGTGTGGATCGACAACGACCGCTGGCGCGGTGTGCCGTTCCTGCTGCGCTCGGGCAAGAAGATGACGGCCGACGAGCAGCGCGTCACCCTCGTCCTGAAGTCGCCCGCGGACCTGGGCCAGAGCCTGCACGCCGACGCCGAACCCGCCACGATCAGCTTCTCGCTGCTCGAGGGGGGCGCGCTGGACGTCGCGACGACCGTCCGCAAACCCGGGGTCGCCGGCGGCCTCGTCCAGGGGACGGCCTCGCTGCCGCTGGACGGGTTCGAGGGACCGGCCCCGGCCCTGCCCTACGTCCACCTCATCGAGCACGTGCTCACGGGGGACCGGTCGCTGTTCACCGGGGTCGAGGGGTTGCGCGCGGCGTGGACGGCCATCGACCGGTTCTCGCAGAACCGGCCCGAGGTGCTGCCCTACGCACCGGGGACGTGGGGGCCGCAGGCCGCCGACGCGCTCGCCGAGCCCGGTCAGTGGTTCCTGCGCTGAGGCCCGCGTGCTGATCCGGCGCGCGCTGGACGGTGACGCGGGGGAACTGCTCACCGTCCAGCGCGCCGCGTTCGTCGCCGAGGCCCAGCGCTACGGCGACCCGTTCCTGCCCCCGCTGCGCGAGGACCTCGACGGGGTGCGGGCCGCGATCGCGTCCCAGGTGGTGCTCGTGGCGCTGGAGGCGACCCGGCTCGTGGGGTCCGTCCGGGTCCGGCTCGACGGTCGGGTCGGGCACGTCGGCCGCCTGGCCGTGGCGCCGGACCGGCAGCGCCTGGGGATCGGCACGCGCCTGCTGGCCGCCGTCGAAGAGGCTGCGCCGCAGGAGGTGCGGGAACTGAGGCTGTTCACCGGGGCGGACTCGGCCGAGACCGTCACCCGCTACGGACGGGCCGGGTACGTGCGGACGGGGCAGGGCGAGGACGACCGCGGCGTGCGGCTCGTCCACCTCGCGAAGGTGCTCAGGCCGCCAGCGTGAGGCCGGCCCGCCGGGCCAGGACGAACGGGCGCACGAGGAGCTGCCCGGGCACGCCGAAGCGGCCCTCGTGCAGGGCGCGGGCCACCGCCAGCGGCGGGCAGCGGCGCGACAGGACGATCCCGGCCAGCACGACCGTGACCGCCGAGCACACGACCACCGACCACTGACCCGTCGCCAGGCCGTAGGCCGTCCACAGCGTCGCCGAGACCTGCGTGAGGACGAACGTCGCCGGGGCCAGGCCGTGCACGGGGTCGCGGCGGACGACGGTGAGGATCTGCGGCAGCATCTTCACGAGCGAGACCGTCGTGCCCAGCACGCCCACGACCACCACGCCCCCGAGCGCGAACGCCGCCGCGACGAGCGGCGCCCACCCCGCGGCCGCGTACGCGGCCGTGCGCAGGGGCAGGCCCAGCCGCTTCGCGGCGAGGACGACGGTGAGGACCGCGCAGACGATCCCGGGCACGTTCGCGACGAGCTGCGCGGGATCGCGCAGGGCGACGCCGTAGCTGAGCCAGGTCGCCGAGGCGAGGGCGCCGAGGACGGCGGAGGGGTAGGACAGGCCGGTGGCGTCGGGGTCCCGGACGAGGCGGACGACCTGGGGGATCCCGCAGAACACGCCGAGACCGGCGGCGAGGAGACCGAGCGAAGAGATCAAGGTGGTGACGGGCACGTGCCTGTTCTTCGACCGGCACCCGGTACCGCCTTGAGCGGGCCCTTCCTCTAGAAGAGTGAGACCTGGCTCACACGAGGGCTCACCCGCCGCCTCACCCGCCGCCTCACGGACGGGCGTTCTGCTGGTGGGGCAGGTGCGCGACCCTCGGCGTCTCCAGCCGCACCGCGGGCAGCGCCTGCGGGTGGTCGCGGCGCAGGACGCGGACGATCTCCTCGCGCACGGCGCAGCGCAGGTCGAACAGCTCCCCGCCGGAGTTCGCGCTGACCAGGATCCGCACGGTCAGGACGGAGTTCCTCGCGTCGGTCACCTGCAGGGCGTACGTCTGCCCGTTCCACAGCGGGTGCTCGGCGACGAAACCCTCGACGTAGGAGCGCAGCTCGTCGAAGGGGGCGTCCCAGTCGACGTCGACCTCGACGGAACCGATGAGCTCGGAGGAGTTCCGGGTCCAGTTCGCGAACGGCTTCGTCGTGAAGTACGTCGAGGGCAGGATCATGCGCCGCTGGTCCCACAACCGGACCACCACGTACGTCAGCGTGATGTCCTCGACGTTGCCGAACTCCTCCTCGACGACCACGACGTCGTCGACGCGCAGGCCGTCGGTGAAGGCGATCTGCAGCCCCGCGAACACGTTCGACAGCGACGTCTGCGCCGCCAGCCCCGCGACGACCGACAGCAACCCCGCCGAGGCCAGCACGCTCGTCCCGATGCCGCGCGCGCCCGGGATCGTCAGCAGCACCGCGGCCACGGCGACCACGACGATCAGCGCGACGACGACCCGCTTGATGAGCTGCACCTGCGTGCGGCGCTGGCGTTGCCGGCGGTTGTCCGCCACGTCGATCCGGTACCGCAGCAGCAGGACGTCCTGGACGACGTGCGCCGCCACGATCGCGAGCCCGGCCCCGCAGGCGACGGCGAGCACCTTCAGCACGAAGAACGTGGGACCGCGCCAGGCGGCCTCCTGGGTGTAGACGCCGAGGGAGGCCATCGCGGCCAGCGCCGCGAGGAACCCCGCCAGGGGCCGCCGGCCGCGCTGGGCCAGGGTGGCGAGGATCTCGTGGGTGCGCCCGGCGCGACGCACGCCGAGGGCGACGAGTTCGCCGACCCCGGCGGCCAGCGCGGCGGAGAGCACGGCCACGCCGATCGTGAGCCACACGGACGTGCTGACGTTCAGGGAGAAGCTCATGGAGGGAGGGGACTCCTCAGGGATCGAGTACGGACATCGACGTCCTGCGGACCCCAGCCACGGTAGGTCAGGTGCGCGCCCGGGGCAGCCCGAGGGCCCTCGGCCCCCTCGATCCCCACCGGATCCTCACGCCCGGCTCACCCGGGCAGCCAGGACACCTTCCCGACCAGGGCGGCGTACCCGACGAAGGCGACGACGTCGATGGCCGTGTGCGCGACCACGAGCGGCGTCGTGCGGCCCCAGCGCTGGTACACCCAGCCGAAGACCAGCCCCATCGCCACGTTCCCGACGAACCCCCCGACGCCCTGGTACAGGTGGTACGAGCCCCGCAGCAGCGCGCTGACCAGCAGCGCCGGGAACCAGCGGAACCCCAGCTGCGACAACCGGTGCAGCAGGTACCCCGCGACGAGGACCTCCTCCAGGACCCCGTTCTCGGCCGCGGCCATCACCGAGACCGGGACCGCCCACCACGTGTCCGGCAGCGTCGAGGCGGCCACGTTCGTGTTCAGCCCCGCCGTCCGGGCCCCCAGGTACAGCGCGAGCCCGCAACCCCCGATCACCGCGGCCAGCCCCAGCCCGGCGAGCACGTTGCGCCCCAGCCGCTTCCCGTCGAAGCCGAGCGTGCGCAGCGACTCCCCGCCGCGGGCCATCAGGTAGCCCACGAGGAACACCGGCGCCAGCCCGGAGGCGATCGCCACGAGCTGCAGCGCCAGGTCCAGCCACGGCCGGTCCGGGGCGTAGCTGCCCAGGACCGTCGAGGTCTGCGCGTTGATGGCCACCGGCGCCGTGAGGATCCCGACGAACTGCACCAGCGCGCGGACCCCGCTCATCCCCAGGGAGACGGCGAAGACGGCGACGACCTCCCAGACCAGCAGGCGGCGCGCGCGCGGGTCCACGACGACGGCGGGGCTCACTCGCGCCCCAGGAACTCCAGGGCCGCCTCGTGCAGCAGCCCGTTCGTCGCGACCGCGTTCCCGCCGTGCGGGCCGTCGACCCCGGCGCGGGAGGTGAACCGGCCCCCGGCCTCGGTCACGATGGGCACGAGGGCCGCCATGTCGTGCAGCGCCAGCTCCGGCTCGGCGGCCACGTCGACCGCACCCTCGGCCAGCAGCATGTAGGACCAGAAGTCGCCGTACCCGCGGGTGCGCCACACTGCGCGCGTCAGCCCCAGGAAGCCGTCGAGCGAGTCCGACTCCTCCCAGCCGGTGAGCGAGGAGTACGCGAACGAGGCGTCGGCCAGGGCCGCGACCGAGCTCACCGAGATCCGCGTCGCCGACGACAGGCTGCGGCCCGTCCAGGCCCCCGAGCCCGTCGCCGCCCACCAGCGCCGGCCCAGCGCCGGCGCCGAGACGAGGCCGACGACCGGTTCGCCGTCCTCCAGCAGCGCGATGAGCGTGGCCCAGACCGGGACCCCGCGCACGAAGTTCTTCGTCCCGTCGATCGGGTCGACGACCCACTGCCGCGACCCGTGGCCCACCAGGCCGAACTCCTCGCCGAGCACCGCGTCGCGCGGGCGGGTGCGCTTGAGCTGGCTGCGGATGAGCTCCTCCGCCGTGCGGTCGGCGTCGCTGACGGGCGTCAGGTCCGGCTTGGTCTCCACCTGCAGGTCCAGCGCCTTGAAGCGGTCCGTCGTCAGCCCGTCGACCTGGTCGGCGATGACGTGCGCCAGGCGCAGGTCGTCGTCGTAGCGGGGGCGCCCGGAAGGCGGCGCGGGCGGGGACCAGCTGGGGGAGGGCACGCGGTGAACCTACCGCCCGGGGCGGCCGCGACCCCGGACGCGGGGACCATCGACCCGTTCAGGTCACGCCCAGCGCCGTCGAGGATGCTGTGAGCGAGCACGCGGACGAGGGAGGATCCAGACATGGCGGGCACGACCGACCGGATCGGCGGGGACGTCGACGACGAGGCGTTCGACGAGGCGTTCGACGGGACCCCGCAGGGGCACCTGTCGGCCCTCCCCGTCGCCCCCCGGACCAGGGGCCTGCTGCTCGTCATCGGCGGGATCCTCGGCTTCGTCGCCGCCTTCACCCTCACCGTCGAGCGCATCAAGCTGGCCGAGGACCCGGGCTACGTCCCCAGCTGCAGCCTCAACCCCATCATCAGCTGCGGCAACGTCATGGTGACCGAGCAGGCGCGGGTGTTCGGGTTCCCGAACCCGCTCATCGGCATCGCGGCCTTCGCGGTCTCGGTCTTCCTCGGGGTGCTGGTGCTCTCGCGCGTCGCGCTGCCCCGCTGGGTCGAGCGCGGCTACCTCGTCGGCATCACCCTCGGGGCGGTCTTCGTCGGCTGGCTCATCAGCCAGAGCCTGTACTGGATCCACGCCCTGTGCCCGTACTGCATGGTCGTGTGGGCCGTGGTCATCCCGACCTTCTGGACGCACGTCGCCGACGGCCTCGACCGCGGGCTGATCCCCGTGCCGAGAGGGCTGCGCGGCGCGGCCCGCGTCGTCGTCGACTACCGCGCGCTGCTCGTCGTGCTGAGCTACCTCGCCGTCGTCGCGATGGTCGGCACGAAGTTCTGGTCCTACTGGCAGACCCTCCTCTGACGCCCCGTCCCCGCCGGGGGCACACCTCCCGCCCCGGATCGCGCCGGATCAGGGCGGAAGGTGTGCCTCCGGCGGGACGAGGGGTGGTGGGAAAGGGGTCAGGGGTCCACGGCGACGACGTCGCGGCCGGACTCCTTGGCCCGGTAGAGCGCGGCGTCGGCGCGCGCGAGGACGTCGGACAGCTGCTCGCCCTCGCGCAGGAGCGCCACCCCGACGCTGACGGTGACCTGCAGCTGCGCGCCGCGCACGCCCACCGGGGTGCGGCGCACGCCCAGCCGCAGCCGTTCGGCCACCTCCCGTGCGTCCAGCGGCCCGCGACCCTCCTCGGGGTCGGGACTGGTCACGACGAGGGCGAACTCCTCGCCGCCGTAGCGGCCCAGGACGTCGGACTCGCGGGTCTCGTGCTGCAGCCGGCGCGCCACCGCCGTCAGCACCTCGTCCCCCGCGGCGTGGCCGTAGGTGTCGTTGACGGACTTGAAGTGGTCGACGTCCACCATGATCACCGCGACGTCGCGCCCCGCCGCCCGGCTCACCCGCTGCTCGCCCAGGCGCAGCAGGTGGCCCCGGGTGGCGACGCCGGTCAGGGAGTCCGTGCGGGCCAGGTGCTCGACCTGGGCGAACAGCCGGGCGTTCTCCAGGCCGATCGCCGCGGGAGCGGCCAGGGCCTGCGCCACGTGGGACCGCGACGCCGGCCCGTCGCCGCCACCGGAGAGCACCAGCGCCTCGGCCACCAGACCCGTCCGGTCCTTCAGGGGCACGACGAGCCACTGCTCGCCCTCGTCGGCGACCGGGCCCCGGGCCCCGGCCAGGTCGAGCAGCCCGCCCAGCCGGGTCGGCAGCGCACCGTCGCCGTGGGTGGCCGAGGCGCTCTCCAGGAGGCGCACGCAGTCGGGCTCGCCCTGCCAGTCGCGGCTCCAAGCGACCTCGCGCACGCTCGGGGCCCCGGCCGCCACGACGAGGGCCGGCGGGTCCGCGTCCACGCCCGGGCGTCCCGCGACCGGTACCAGGGCCCCCCGTCGCGCACCGAGCTCGGCGATGGCCGAGCGCAGCAGCCGGCGCCGGACGGTGGCCAGGTCCAGGCTGCCGGAGACCTCCTCGGTGACCCGGCGGACGGCCTCGGCCAGGTCGCGCTCGCGCTGCGCGCCGTGCACCTCGATCTCCAGCCGGGCCGCGCGCGCCGTCTCCAGGGACGCCGCGACCTGCCCCGCGATGAGCTGCAGCAGCTCCACGTCCCCGCGACCGAAGACCCCCTGGGCCATGCTGCTGACGGCCCACAGCACCCCCGTGCGCCGGCCCCGGACCAGCAGGGGGACGGCGACCACGCTGCGGGCCGCCTCCCCGTGGTGCTGCGCGTCGGGCGCGGGCTCGGGGCCGGTGTCGAAGGCGGAGCCGAGGGCGCCGCGCACGACGGGCCGGCCGGTGCGAGCGGCCCGGTCGGCCGCGGGGTCGACGGCGGGGTCGACGGGGGCACCCTGCGGCAGGTCGGTGCCCGAGCGGGTCCGGCCGGCGAACACGACGAGCTCGTCCTGGTCGTCCCGGACGGCCAGGACGGCCCGGTCGGCGCCGAGCACCTCGCACGCCTGGTCGAGGGCCAGGCGGACCACGTCCTGCGGGTCCAGGACCTGCGCGGCGTGCCCCACGTCGCGCATGGCCGACAGCAGCCGACGCCGGCGGCCCGGGGCGGGCGTCCAGGGGCCGCGGACGGCGCCCGCGGCGGGTGCCCCGGGCGGCAGGCCCGCGCGTCCGCGCTGGACGAGGCCCACCCAGCCGTGCTTCTCGGCCAGGGCGGTGGCCATCCACCGCATGCGGTCCGCGTCCGGCCGGGACCCGGCCCGCTCGACCACCTCGGCGCGCAGCTGCAGGACGTGGTGGTCCACCAGCGGCGCGTCGAGGTGGGCGCAGCGGACCTCGACCCGGCGCAGCAGCCGCGCCGCGCGCCGCGGGCGGCCCAGGCGGTGCGCGACCTCGGCGCGGGCCACGTCGACGAGGGCGTCCTGCACGGCGCTGCCCCGGCGCCGACCGAGGGCGCGCAGCAGCTCCGTGAGCTGGCGCTCCTGCCCGGCCAGGGCGCCGCCGGCCCGTTCCAGCTGCGCGGCGCGGGTCAGCCGGCCGCGCAGCACGAGGGTCAGCACCCAGCGGACCTCGGACGCCCCGCGCAGCCGGGAACCACGGACCAGCCGCAGGACCTGCTCGCCGACGCGGTCGAACCGCTCGGACAGGTCGCCCTGCTGCAGGAGCCAGTCGGTCGTCACGAGCTGCAGCTGCAGCTCGTGCAGGGGCGAGACCCCCTCCGCGCCGTCCGTGGCACCGCTCGTGGCCTCGCCCGCCGGGTTCTGCACCGCCTCGCCGGCCACGTCGCGCCGCAGGGCCTCCAGCAGGTCACCGGCCTCCCCGGGGCGCCCCTTGGCCCCCAGGACGGCGACCCGCACGAGCTCGAGCCCGGCCGGCACGGGCGCCCCCTCGGGCACCCGCCGCAGGGCCCGGGCCTGCCAGGCCGCGGCGGTCCCCAGGTGCCCCGCGGCCAGCCGTTCCAGCACCACGGCCTGCGTGCCGAGGACGTAGGCCGGCAGGTCGAGCCACTGCCCGTCGGCCTCCAGCACGTCGGCCACGGCCCGCCACGTCCCGCCGGCCCGCAACCGGCGCAACCCCTCCGCCAGCCGCAGCGAGGCCACCAGGGTCGGGTCGCCCTCACCGGCGCGGGGGGTCGGGGGCGTCAGCGGCAGCCCCACGAGGTCGGCGCTGCCGGGCAGCCGGACCGGCAGGACCGTGAGCCGTCCGGTCAGGGCCTGGTCCAGGGCCGCGCGCACGGTCCGCCGGGCGTCGCGGGCCAGGTCGGGCCGGCGCGCCCGCAGCGCGTGCGCCCACGCCGCCACCGCGGTGGGGGTTGCCACCACCGCCCGCCCCGTCTGCAGGTCCGCGGCGGCGGCCTCCCGCAGCAGGACGGCGTGCGCGCCCTCCAGGGTCGCCCGCTCCACCTCGCGCGGGGAGTCCAGCCGGTGCCGGCTGGCGCGCCGGTGGCCGCGGGCCAGGACGGACCCGGCCAGGACCAGCAGCGAGGCCAGCGCGAACGTCCACCAGCCGGTCGTGCCCGTGGGCCGGGGGGCCCCGAGGGTCCGCAACCCCTCGGCCGCGGCGCGGGAGGTGCGGTCCGGTGCCCGCGGCGTCCGTTCGTGCCGGTGCAGCACGGCGACCTCGCCGAGCGCGACGGCGCGTTCGACGGGGTCCTGCGCCGTGCGGACCAGGTGGTCCAGGTGGGTGCGGGCGTCGGCGTGGCGGCCCTGCCGGGCCAGGCACGCGGCCAGCAGCCGCCGCAGCCGGGGGTCCAGGGCCAGACCGGCCCCGTCGGCCGTCCGGACCGCCTGCGACAGCAGCGTGACGGCGCTGTCGGAGGCGAACTGGCGGGCCGCCTCCACGCCCGCGGCCGCGCACGCGTCGACGACCTCGGAGGGGGTGACCGCGTCCCCGGCGCGCAGGTGCTGGTGCGCGCACGCGAACAGCGCGTCCCGGTCGGTGCCCTCCCCGCGGGCCCGGGGACCGGCGCGCAGGACGCGGGCCAGCCGGGCGTGCAGGGCACGGCGCTCGCCCTCCTCGACGCCCTCCAGGACGGCGTCGACGACCTGCTGGTGCAGGAACTCGTGTCGGCCCCCGGGCAGGGCCCGCAGCAACCGGGCGGCGACCCCGGAGGCGAGCCCGGCGTGGACGGCGTCGGCGTCCACGCGCGGGCCCGCGGCGCGCAGCACGAGGTGGTCGTCGACCGAGCGTCCGCACGCCGCGGCCAGCCGCAGCACGTCGCGGTGTCCCGCCGGCAGTTCGTCCAGCCGGCGCAGCAGCGCCGTCAGCAGCCGCGGTGCGACGGGAACCGCTTCCAGCGCAGCGTGTTCCAGGCGCCAGTGGCCCCAGTCGGGCAGCAGTCCGCCGGCGTCGAGCAGCGTCGTCAGCAACGTCAGCAGCGCGCCGGGGTTGCCCGCCGCGCGCGAGACCAGGGCCGTGGCGACCGAGTCGGTCACCACGGCGCCCGGCAACCGGCGGCGCACGACGGCGCGGGCCGCGGCGTCGGACAGGGCGGGCACCTCCAGCACGACGGCGCGCGCGGTCTCGAAGCCGGGGATCGCGTCGTCGTCGTCGGTGCCGGAGCGGGGCCGGTCGACCAGCACGACGAGCAGCGGCAGGTCCGCGCACTCGCCCGCCACCCAGCGCACGACGGCCAGGGTCGAGGCGTCGGCGTGCTCGGTGTCGTCGAGGACGACGAGCAGGGGACCGGTGCGCGCCGCGTGCTGCAGCAGCTCCTCGGCCAGGGCCTGCGGGCGGGGGTCGTCCAGGTCCTCCCGGTCGAGGACGGCCGTCCCGCTCTGCGCCGCGGGCGCCTCGGCGGTGCCCGGGCCGGTCGCGGTGAGGCCGGCCGTGGTCATGGCCCGGCGCAGCGCGCTCAGCGGCGCGCTCGGGGACCGGGTGGTGTCCAGCACGACCGCCGCCGCCCCCTGGGCCAGGACCTTGCGCCGCAACCGCTCGACGAGGGCCGAGCGTCCCGTCCCCGCGGCTCCGCGCACGACGACGACACCTCCCGCGCCGGCGCCGGCGTTGTCCCAGGCGGCGTCCAGCAGGGCGCTCTGTCGACCGCGCTCCAGCAGCGGCCCGTCGGTCGGGCTGGTCCAGCTGCGCCGTCCCAGCGCGACGTCGGGGGAGGTGTCGGCGGCGATCCGGGCCAGCTCGTCCGCCACGGCACCGGCGTCGTCGGGGCGCTCCTGCGGGTCCGGCAGCAGGAGCCGGCGCAGCAGTCCGCCCAGGGCCGCGGGCACGTCCGGGCCCAGGGTCCGCGGGTCCAGGGGCGCCAGCCGCGCGAGCCGGCGGCGGACCTGCGCGGCGTCGGCGCCGGTGACGGGGGTGCGTCCGGTCAGGCACTCCAGGAGGACCGCGCCCACCGAGTACAGGTCGGAGCGGTGGTCCACGGGGCTGCGCACGACCCCCGCCTGCTCGGGGGAGCGGTACAGCAGGGCCCCGGTCTCGGCGTCCGAGCCGTCGCCGCCGGTGCCGCGCGGGTCGGCGTGCCGCCGTCCGGGCTCGTCGGGGTGCGCCGGCGGCCCGGTGGGGCTGCCCGTCTCCAGGTGCGCCACGCCGAGGTCGACCAGCACGCCCCGGCCCGCCCGGGTGAGCAGCACGTTCGACGGCTTCACGTCGCGGTGCACGAGGCCGTTGAGGTGCAGCGCGTGCAGCGCGTCGCAGACGTCGACGACCAGCCGCAGGGTCGTGGCCACCGGCAGCGGGCCCGTGGGGACCTCGGAGGGGTCCGCGGCGGGGCCGGCCGGGGAGTGCAGCAGGTCGGCCAGCGAGGTGCCGTCGTGGGCGTCCATGACGATCGCGAGCCGGCCCTCGACCTCGGTCACCGCGTGCACCCGGGTGAGCCCCGGGTGGTGGACGCTGGCCAGCAGCGCCGCCTCGCGGCGCAGGGTGCGCTCGCCCTCGGAGGGGTCCGGCGGGGCAGCGCCGGGCGGACCGGGCCGCTGGCGCTTGAGGGCGTACTCCCGGTCGCCGCGCACGGCGAGGTGGACGACCGACCCGGCGCCGCGGCCGAGCTCGCGCAGGACCGTCCACGGGGGCTCGACGGTCTCCACGCTCAGCCGGGAGACGGTCGGTGCGGGGACCAGACTCACCTCCCCGGGGGGCAGCGTCGTGCCGCGCCCGGGACGGGTCGAGCTCGCATCCCCCATGAGAAGCCGTTTCCTCGTCGTCGACCGGAACCGATGGTCACCCTAGGGCATCGGTGATCAACGACGAGTGCGCATCCGGAGAACGACGGGCGTCACTCCGGCTCCCGGCCCTCCTGCGGGGTCCGGTCCTCGCCCCGGTCGTCTGCCCGGTCCTCGCCGCGGTCCTCGCCGCGGTCATCTGCCCGGTCCTCGCCGCGGTCGTCGAGGGTGCCGCGCCGCGCCGCCAGCAGCCGGCGGAACGAGGCCAGCCGGACCGGGCCCGCGGCCCCGGCCCGGCCCGCGGCCACCCACCCGTCGAGCCCGCAGTCGGGCTCGACGTGCGTGCACCCGCGCGGGCAGTCCTCCTCGCCGGGCAGCAGGTCGGGGAAGGCCCGCAGCACCGACTCCGGGTCCACGTGCGCCAACCCGAAGGAGCGCACGCCCGGGGTGTCGATCACCCACCCGCCGCCGGGCAGCGCCAGCGCCGACGACGCCGACGACGTGTGACGGCCCCGGCCCGTCACGGCGTTCACGTGCCCGGTGGCCCGCTCCGCGTCCGGCACCAGGGCGTTGACCAGCGTCGACTTGCCCACGCCGGAGTGCCCCACCAGCACGCTCGTGCGGCCCGCCAGCCGCTCGCGCACCGCGTCCAGGCCGAGCAGCCCCCCGGGCCCGCGCGAGGTCACGACGGCCTCCAGCCCCAGCGGCGCCCAGGTCGTCAGCACCTCCTCGGCGGGGCGCAGGTCGCCCTTGGTCAGGCACAGCAGCGGCGTCATCCCGGCGTCGTAGGCCGCCACGAGGCAGCGGTCGACGAGGCGCGAGCGCGGTTCGGGGTTCGCCACCGCGGTCACCACGACCAGCAGGTCCGCGTTGGCCACCACGACCCGCTCGATCGGGTCGGTGTCGTCCGCCGAGCGGCGCAGCTTCGTGCGCCGCTCGTCGATGCGCACGATCCGCGCCAGCGTGTCCGTCGTGCCGGAGGTGTCCCCGACCAGCCCCACCCGGTCGCCCACGACGACCCCCGTGCGCCCCAGCTCCCGCGCCCGCATGGCCGTCACGACGCGCTGCTCGGCGCTGCCCTCGCCGACCAGGCACGTCGAGCGGCCGCGGTCGACGGCCACGACGAAGGCGTCGACGGCGTCGGCGTGGGCAGGGCGGTCCTTCGTGCGCGGCCGCGAACCCCGCCGGTTGGGGCGGACCCGGACGTCGTCCTCGTCGAAGCGGCCCAGCGGCCCCCGCTGCCGCGGGCTCAGGCGCCGACTCCGGCCAGCATCGACGCCCACATCCCGGGGAAGTCGGGCAGCGTCTTGCGGGTGGTGGCGATGTCCTCGACCAGGACGCCCTCGACGCGCAGGCCCACGAGGGCCCCCGCGGTGGCCATCCGGTGGTCGGCGTAGCTGCGGAAGACCCCGCCGTGCAACGGCTTCGGGTGCACCAGCAGGCCGTCGCGGGTCTCCTCGGCGTCGCCGCCGAGGCTGTTGACCTCGGTCACCAGGGCCTTGAGGCGGTCGGTCTCGTGCCCGCGCAGGTGGGCGATGCCGCGCAGCCGGCTGGGGGAGGAGGCCAGCGCCGCGAGCGCCGTGACGACGGGGGCGAGCTCGCCGGCCTCGTGCAGGTCCAGGTCGACGCCGTACAGCTCGCCGGTGCCCTCCACGAGCAGGCCGTCGCGGTCCAGCGACACCTCGGCGCCCATCTGGTCCAGGACGTCGCGCAGGACGTCGCCGGCCTGGGTCGTCGACTGCGGCCAGCCCGGGACGCGGACCCGGCCGCCGGCCACGGCCGCCGCCGCCAGGAACGGCCCGGCGTTGGACAGGTCCGGCTCGACCTGGACGTCCAGGGGGTTGATCTCCCCGGCCTCGACGAGCCAGCGGCCCGGGACGGAGTCGTCCACCAGGACCCCGGCGTCGCGCAGCACCTCGACCGTCATCCGGATGTGCGGCAGGCTCGGGACGGGCGGGCCGTCGTGGACGACCTCGAGCCCCTCGCGCGTGCGGGCGCCCACCAGCAGCAGCGCGGAGACGAACTGGCTGGAAGCCGAGGCGTCGATGCGGACCGTCCCCCCGCGCAGGCCGCCGGCCGGGCCCTGGACGCTGAATGGCATCAGGCCGCGGCCGCCGTCCTCGACGACCGCGCCCAGCTGCCGGACCGCGTCCAGGACGGCGCCCATGGGGCGCTCGCGGGCCCGGTCGTCGCCGTCGAACTCGACGGGGGAGTCGGCCAGGGCGGCCACCGGCGGCAGGAAGCGCATGACGGTCCCGGCGAGGCCGCAGTCGATGCGGGACCCGCCCGTGACCGGCCCCGGGCGCACGACCCAGTCGTGCGGGCCCACGCCCTCGGCCGCGTGGCCGCCCTCGACGACGTCGGCGCCGAGCTGGCGCAGCGCGTCGGCCATGAGCAGGGTGTCGCGCGAGGCCAGCGGCGCGCGCAGCAGGGAGGGGCGTTCGGCCAGCGCCGCGACCACCAGGTAGCGGTTCGTCAGCGACTTCGAGCCCGGCACCGGGACCACCGCGTCGAGGGGACCGGCCGCGGTCGGCGCGGCCCACAGCTCGTCGGGTGCGGGCGCCGGGCTCGAGGGTCTGCTGGGCGGATCGTTCGGGGTCACGGGAGGCATCCTCGCAGCCGCCCCGGACAGCTGGCGAGCACGGACCGCCCGGCCCCGGCCGCCGCTCAGCCCAGCTTGGCGGCCGCGAGCTGGACGTCCTTCTTGCCGAGCTCGGCGGCGTGCAGGGCCTCGCGCGCCGCCAGCTTCGCCAGCCGCTGCGCGTCGCGGCCCGCGCGCTTGCCCCGCCACAGCGCGCCGGGCTTGCCGGCGGTGTCGGCGGCGGCGAGCAGGGCCGCGCCGAGCAGGCCCACGTCGGCGAGGAAGTCGCCCAGGACCTCGGCGCGCACGGTGGAGTCCTTCTCGGACCAGAACGGGTGGTTCACGACCACGCTCGGCGCGGCCGTGACGGCCAGGACCGTCGCGGCCAGCCGCGGGGCCTTGCCGAGCGCGAAGAGCACCCCGGCCCCGACCGTGACGGCCCCGTTGAGGCGCACGAGCAGGACCGGGTCGTCCGGCAGGCGCAGGACGCCCGCCGCGCGGTGCGCCAGCGGTTCGGCCGAGGGGGCGAGGTCGCCGGCGTGCCGGACCTGGTCGATCCCGTTCTTGATGAAGATCGCCGCGAGCATCGGGCGGGCCAGTCGTCGCACCACAGTCATGGGCATTGCCTACCGCACCCGCGTGATCACCGCGAACGGGGGCCCGTGTCGGACCCGGGTGGCAGGGTGGGCCCCATGTGCGGTCGCTACGCCCTGCGTCGGGAGCTCGACGACCTCGTGGAGGAGTTCGAGGTCGACGACAACACCATCGGTGCCGACGACGCCGTCACGCGCTCCACCAACGTCGCGCCCACGACGACCCCGCCGGTGGTCCTGGAGCGCTTCCGCAAGGACGAGCCCGACGCCCCGCCCACGCGCTCCCTGCGCGCGCTGCGCTGGGGTCTGGTCCCCAGCTGGTCCAAGGACGCCTCGGGGGCGGCGCGGATGGTCAACGCCCGCGTGGAGTCCCTGCTGTCCAAGCCCGCCTTCGCCAAGGCCGCGCTCGCCCGCCGGTGCCTGGTGCCCGTCGACGCCTGGTACGAGTGGCAGACCAGCCCCAGCGCCACCGAGGGCGGCAAGCCCCGCAAGCAGCCGTTCGCCGTCGCCGCCGCCGACGGGTCCGTCCTGTCGCTGGCCGGCGTCTACGAGTTCTGGAAGGACGAGTCCAAGGCCCCCGAGGACCCCTCGCGCTGGCTGGTGTCCTTCGCGGTCGTGACGACGGCCGCCGAGCCGGGCCTGGACCGGCTGCACGAGCGGATGCCCCTGGTGGTCCCGCGCGACCTGCGCGACCCCTGGCTGGATCCCTCCCTCGACGACGCCGACGACGTGTCGTCCCTGCTGCAGGCCGTGCCGCGCGACCTCTTCGCCGGCGGCGCGCTGGAGGCCCACCCCGTCTCCCGTGCCGTCGGCAACGTGCGCAACCACGGCGCCGACCTGCTGGACCCCGTGCCCCCGGCCGACCTCGAGGGGGTCGTCGACCTGCGCACGGGGGAGCTGCTGGGCGCGTGACGGAATGGTCGCGCCGGGTGCTGCGTTGTCCCGGGCATGCCGTCCGCTCCACTCCTCGAACCAGTACGTGAGCCCGTTCGCGAGCCCGCGCGCCGGGTCGAGCCGCGTTCCCCGCACCGCCGGGGGACGGCCGGCCCACCCGGTCGGCGGGACGGACGGGGTCCGCGCGTGAGCGCCGCCCCCACCCAGGGCCTAGGCTCGGGCGCGATGACCGAGAAGACCGAGCAGGTCGCCGACGCGACGTCGGCCGAGGAGACCGCGGACCAGCGGGCCGCGCGCTTCGAGCGCGACGCGCTGCCGTTCCTGGACCAGCTGTACTCCGCCGCCCTGCGCATGACCCGCAACCCCGCCGACGCCGAGGACCTCGTCCAGGACGCGTTCGCGAAGGCGTACGCCGCGTTCCACCAGTTCACCCCGGGGACCAACCTCAAGGCGTGGCTGTACCGGATCCTGACGAACACGTACATCAACACGTACCGCAAGAAGCAGCGCGAACCCCAGCAGTCGCACTCCGACGAGATCGAGGACTGGCAGCTGGCGCGGGCCGAGGCGCACTCCTCCACCGGTCTGCGTTCGGCCGAGACCGAGGCGCTGGACCACATGCCCGACTCCGACGTGAAGCGGGCGCTGCAGCAGGTCCCGGAGGACTTCCGGCTGGCGGTCTACCTGGCCGACGTCGAGGGGTTCGCCTACAAGGAGATCGCCGAGATCATGGGCACGCCGATCGGGACCGTGATGTCCCGGCTGCACCGTGGTCGTCGTCAGCTGCGCGAGCTCCTGCGCGACTACGCCGTCGACCGCGGCGTCTCGGGTGCGACCCAGAAGGAGAGTGCGTCGTGAGCGGGACCGGTGCCCACGGGGCCAAGCACTGCCACGAGGTCCTGGACCGTGCGTTCGAGTACCTGGACGGGGAGATGCCCGACCTGGACTGCGAGCAGTTGCGCGCGCACCTGGAGGAGTGCGCCAGCTGCCTGGAGCAGCTGGCCGAGGACGAGAAGCTGAAGCGGGTCATCCGCGACGGCTGCCCGTGCGAGGAGGCCCCGCAGACCCTGCGGGCGCGCATCCTCGTGTCCATCACCGAGGTCGGCGTCGGCACCGCCCGCTGAGCCCGGCACGAACGAGGCCCCGGATCCGTCGAGGATCCGGGGCCTTCGTCGTGAGCGCTCGCTCAGGCGTTGGGGCGCTTGCCGTGGTTGGCGCCGTTGCCCTTGCGCGAGCGGCGCTTGCGGCCTCGCTTGCTCATGGTGTCCTCCTCGGTGGTGGGTGAATCTCCGTCGACCATCGTCCCACGGGGTGAGGGGTGCTCAAGGTCGCGCCCCGGGCGTCCGATGCCGCACGGGTGACGATCACGCAGGGGACCGAGGGACACGCCGGCGCCGGGCACCGGGCCGTGCCGGCCGAACCGCTGATCACCCCCTACCTGCGTGCGCTGGTCGACCTGCGGGGCTCGGACCTGCACTGCAAGGCCGGCTCGCCCCCGCGCATCCGGATCGACGGCCGGCTGCGCTCGCTGCAGGCGCCCGCGCTCACCGCCGAGGTCACCGAGCGGATGCTCGAGGAGATCCTGCGCGACGACCTCGTGGAGGAGTTCGCCCGCACCCACGAGGCCGACTTCGCCTACAGCCTGCCCGCCGGGGCGGGCCGCTTCCGCGTCAACGCCTTCCGCCAGCGCGGTTCCGTGGGGCTCGTCCTGCGCCGGGTCGCGGCCCAGGCCGTCCCGCTGGCCGGGCTCGGCGTCCCGCCGGTCATCGAGCAGCTCGCGCTCGAGCACCGCGGGCTGCTGCTCGTCACCGGCCCCACCGGCTCGGGCAAGACGACGACCCTGGCGGGGATGATCGACCACATCAACACGGTCCGCGAGTCGCACATCGTGACCATCGAGGACCCCATCGAGGTCCTGCACACCGACAACCGCTCCATGATCAGCCAGCGCGAGGTCCGCCTCGACACCGCCGACTTCACCACCGCGCTGCGGGCCGCCATGCGCCAGGACCCCGACGTCATCCTCGTCGGGGAGATGCGCGACCAGGAGACCGTCAAGGCCGCCCTGTCGGCCGCCGAGACCGGGCACTTCGTCATGTCGACCCTGCACACCATCGACGCGGCCGAGACGATCTCGCGCATCATCGACTTCTTCCCCCCGCACGAGCAGAAGCAGGTCCGCCTGGCCCTGGCCGGGTCGCTGCGCGGCATCGTCTGCCAGCGCCTGGTGCCCCGCGCCGACGGGGCGGGGCGGTGCGTCGTGATGGAGATCTGCGTCAACACCGGGCGCGTCGCCGACGCGATCGCCGACCCCGACAAGACGAACCTCATCACCGACCTCATCAAGGAGGGGCAGTACTACCAGATGCAGACGTTCGACCAGCACCTCGTGGCGCTGGTCCGCGACGGCATCGTCACCCTCGAGGACGCGCAGGGCGCCGCGAGCAGCCCCCACGACCTCGCCGTCGAGCTGCGCCGGCTGGGGATCCTGGCCTGAGCGCGGGTCCCCCGGAGGGCGACCTCCCGGGGGCACCCGCCGGGGACGGTCCCGGTGCCCGCTCAGGCGTCCAGGTCCACGAGGTGGACCCGGTTTTGCCTGCCGCCTTCGCCGCGTACATCGCGTCGTCGGCGGCCCGGACGAAGTCCTCACCGGAGCGCCGCACCGCACGGCCCAGGACCAGGCCGAGGCTGGCGCTGACGGTCACGGTCGCCGCGCTCAGCGGGAACGGCCGGGCCAGCGTCGCGGTCAGGCGCTCGGCCACGGTCAGCGCCTCGGGGATCGCGCCGGGTCCGGCGGGAGCGCAGGTCGAGGCGGTGAGGAACTCGTCCCCGCCCAGGCGCCCGACGAGGTCGGCCGACCGGCAGCCCGCCCGCAGCCGCGCGGCGGCGGCGGTGATCAGCTCGTCCCCGGCGCCGTGGCCGTAGCGGTCGTTGACGGCCTTGAACCCGTCGAGGTCGACGAAGCACACGGCCACCCGGGCACCGCGCACGGCGGCGCGCCCCAGCAGGTCGTCGAGACCGTCGAGCAGCCCGGCCCGGTTGGCCAGGCCGGTCATGTCGTCGCGCAGGGCGCGCGAGCGCAGCTCGGCGTGCAGCTCGCTCATCTCCTCGGAGGAGATGCGCATGGCCCGTTCCAGCACGTACCGGGACCGGTCGTGCTCGGTGTAGACGTCGGAGACGCCGGTGATCAGCGTGCGCCACTGCTGCGGGTCCGGTGCGCTCGAGGCGTCCAGCCCCAGCCGGCGCAGCTGCCGGGCCAGGACCCGGTGCACGGCGGGGCCCGCGTCGGCGCTCACGCGCGCTCGCCGAGGACGGCGACGGTGAGCGTCTTGTTGTGCAGGTCGCACGAGCGCGCGGCCGTCGGCGCGAGCTCGCCGTAGGTGTAGAACCCGACGACGGGGGTCCCGGCGGGCAGCCCCGCCACGACCGACTCCAGCTCGTCCTCCGTGCGCGAGCCCAGGGCCAGCCGCCGCCCCAGGCACGTGACGACCAGCGCCAGGCCGACGGGGGCCGAGGCGGCGGCGACGGCGTCCCGAGCGGCGACCTCGGCGGCGTCGGCCAGCGCCTCGGAGTCCTGGTGCAGCAGCTGCGCGGTGCAGCCCTGGGGCACGTCGCCGGTGAGCAGGATGGTGTCGGCGGCGTGGTCGACGCCCAGCACCGAGCGCACCACGGGGGTGTCCGGTTCGCCGGGCCGGCGGATGGCCAGCGGGAACCGCAGACCGGCCACGGGCAGGCCGCGGGCCTCATCGCCGAGGTAGCGCTCGTACAGGGCCAGCGCGGGCCGGCCGTCCAGCTCGTGGAGCGTGGCGCCCTCCGAGCGGGTCACCCGCCGCTGCGGGCCCAGGTCGGCCCAGCCGCTGCCGGTGCCCACGCCGAGCCCGACCCGGTCGCCGTACAGGCCCACCGCGGTCAGGGCCCCGGTCTGCGGGCGGCCCTCGACCAGCACCCAGCACTGGGGCAGCGCCCCGCCGGGCACGGGCAACCCGGCGCTCATGCCGCCGAAGACGGGGACGGTGCCGCCGGTGCCGCGGGACAGCCCCGCGGCCACCGCGTTGCCGACGACGTCGCGGCCCTGGGACAGGACGAGGACGGCGGCCAGGTCGCCGCCGTCGGCCGAGGGGTCCGGGCGGCCGTGCCGCAGCAGGCGCTCGCCCAGCCGGGCCCCGGCCTCCTCGGAGGTGGCCGCCGTCAGCGGGGTGTGCTCGAGCACCAGCCGCGTGCGCTCGAAGACGAGGACGGCGACGAGGACCTCCTCGTCCAGCAGCCCCTCACCCAGGACGAGACCGGCGGTGGAGCAGCCCAGGACGCTGGACGTCGGGTAGGCGGCCCGCACGTCGTCGACGGGCACGTCGGCGGCCGGCACGGCCGGGCCGGCGAGCACCAGGACCAGCGTGCGGGGTCCGTCCGCGACCGGCAGCGGCGTGGACCACCCCTGCGCGCGGTCCCAGCGCGCGTGGTGCACTCGCACGTCGGTTCCTCCTCGGACGGGTCGTCGTGGTGTTCTCGACGCCTCCGGGGACGGACTTGACGGCTCGTGCCCCTACCGGCGCTGCGGGAGGTGGGGGAGGGGGCCGTCCTCGGACCACTCCCGCGAGGCGCGGGAGTCGGCGCCGAAGCGGGGTGCGGTCAGGGCCAGCACCACGAGCACGAGGAGGACGAGCAGGGCGGGCAGGTCGGTGGTCACAGCGTCAGCCTCCGCCGCCCGGCCCGGCGCGACGAGTGGCAGCTCTGCCGGTGTTCGTCCACATCCTGCCAGCATGTCGGGGCGCCCTCAGGGGGTGAGGGCGCTGCCGAGGAGGTCCAGCGCTCGGCCGGTGTCGCCCCGCACGACCAGCGTCGGCTCCTGCGGCGTCGCGCGCCGCCACAGCAGGCGCACCAGGTCGACGTCCGGCCCGGCCACCGACGCCACGACCGGGCCGGCGCCCAGGACCCAGCGCCGCGACCCCAGCAGCTCGACGGCCACCACGGGGGCGGGCACCCGGCCCAGCCGCACCTGGCGCGGGTGCACCGAGTCCACGACCTCCGCGACCGCGTCGGCGACGACCCCGGCCCCGCCCCCGCGCGGCAGCCCCGCGGCGTCGGCCAGGTCCCACGTGTGCACGAGGGTCTCGTGCAGCTGCCGCCGCGCCCAGTCGGCGACCACCCCGGCACCGGCGAACGTCGGGCACGGCCGGGCCGGGTCCTCGTCGAGCGCCGCCAGCAGCTCGCGCGCGGCGACCGCGTAGGCCGCGCACGGCGCGGGGTCGGGGGCGGGGTCGGCGTCGTCCGGGAGCGCTGCGCCGACGGGCAGGCGCGTCACGGCCGCGGCCCAGCGGTGCACGCCGGTCAGGTGGGCCAGCAGGTCGCGGACCCGCCAGCCCGGGCACCCCGGGACGCGGGCGTCCGGGTCGGTCTCGCGGGCCAGGGTCCAGAACGCGCGCTGCTGGGCCTCGAGCGCGGCCCGGGCGTCCAGGGCGTCCGCAGGTGGCGGGGGAGGGCTGGTCGTCATCCCGGCAGCCTGTCGGCCGTCGTCCCCGGCGGCGAGTGGCAGCTCTGCCGCGGGTGCACCGCATCCTGCCAACCACGTCAGGCCCTGGCACACTCGGCCCATGGGCCGCAGCGGAGACCTCCACGACGTCGCCGTCGTCGTCGACGAGGGGTTCTCCGCGTTCGAGTTCTCCGTGGCCTGCGAGGTCTTCGGCATCGACCGCACCGACGACGGCGTCCCGCCGTTCCGCTTCGCCGTCTGCACCGAGCAGGCCGGCCCCGTCGCCTCCCGGCAGGGGTTCTCCCTGAGCACCGAGGACCGGCTCGACCGTCTCGACACCGCCGACCTCGTCATCGTCACGCCCACGAAGCTGGGCTTCGGGCCGCCCCGCCCGCAGCTCACTGAGCGCCTGCACGCCGCCGTGGACCGCGGGGCGACCGTGGCCAGCTTCTGCAGCGGGTCCTTCACCCTCGCCCACACCGGTCTGCTGGACGGCCGCCGCGCGACCACCCACTACCTGTACGCCGCCGAGCTGGCCCGCCGGTTCCCGCTCGTCGAGGTCGTGCCCGACGTCCTGTACGTCGAGGACGGCCCGCTCGCCTCCAGCGCCGGGACGTCCGCGGGCATCGACCTGTCCCTGCACCTGGTCCGCCGCCACCACGGGTCGGCCGTCGCCACGGCCATCGCCCGGCGCATGGTCGTCCCCCCGCACCGCGACGGCGGCCAGGCCCAGTACGTCGAGGCCCCCGTGCGCCCGTGCGCCGACGAGTCCCTGGCCGCCGCCCTCGACTGGGCCGCGGGGCACCTGCACACCGACATCGACGTCGCCGCCTGGGCCCGCGCCGCGACCATGTCGCCGCGCACCTTCGCCCGCCGGTTCCGCGCCGAGACCGGGGTCACGCCCCACCGCTGGCTCCTGGAACGCCGTGTCGCGGCCGCCCGGCTGCTGCTGGAGGACGGCGACGAGAGCGTCGACGAGGTCGCCCGGCGGTGCGGGTTCGGGTCCCCGGCCATGCTGCGCCAGCACTTCCTGCGGCTGGTCGGCACGACCCCCACGGCCTACCGCCGGACCTTCCGCGGGGCCCGGCACCCCGAGCCCGTCCGGCTCGCACCCACCGCATGACGTTCCTGCGCAAGCTCTTCGCCGACGTCCACGCCCGCCTGCACGGGCACGACCTGTTCCTCGTCTCCGCCGGCGTCACGTTCTACGCCGCCATCGCCCTCGTGCCCTCGCTCGTCGTCGTCGTCCGGCTGCTGGCCGCCGTCATCGGCCCCGGCCAGGTCGTCGAGCTCGCCGACGCCGTCGGCCGCGCGCTGCCCGAGGCGCAGGGTGCGGGCGAGGTGGTGCGGGGCCTGGCCGCGACCGCCGTCGACGTCCGCTGGGTCGCCGTCCTCGTCGCCCTCGTGCCCGCCACCGTCTACGGGGAGGGGCTGCGCCGGGGGTTCGCCCGCGTCAGCGTCCGCCACCCCGAGCCCGCGCCCCCGGCGGTGCGGGGGCGGATCGGGTCCTGGAAGGTGCGGGCCAAGGCGCTGCCGCTGCTCCTGCTGGCCCCGGCGGGTTTCCTGGCCGTCCTGGAGGTGGCGCCCTTCCTCGTGCGGTTGTTCGGCTCCGGCTCCTTCGGCAGCTCGGCCCTGGCCGTCTACGTCGCGCTCAACGTGGACTGGCTCGTCGTGTCGCCCGTGCTCGTCTACGTCTACAAGGTCCTCGGGCCCGTCCGGCCGGGGTGGTGGGCGGCGCTGTGGGGCGGGTACGCCACCGGGGCGTTCGTGTCGGGCTTCCTGCAGGGCTTCGTGCTGTTCCTGGCCATCCCCGTCGACCTCGGCGCCCCCTTCGGCGGGTACGCCCAGGTCGGGGGAGCGGTCGCGGTGTGCCTGTGGCTGTGGGTCTTCACCGCACTGACGGTCTACGGCTACGCGGTCACCCTCGAACTGCAGCGGCACCGGGACGCGCGCACCCCGCACGACGCGGTCAGCGCGGTCTGAGGCGGGCCCGCGCACCGGCGGGCGCCGGACCGGGCCGAGAGGTCAGCCGCCGGCCAGCAGCTCGCGGGCCACGGCCTCCGAGAACGCCCAGTCCTCGGGGAACGTCACCTCCAGGTCCTCACCCCTGGCCTGCGCCTCCTCCAGGCCCGGCACGTCGTCCTCCTCCCAGCGGACGGCCCGGCCCCCGACGTACCAGCCGCAGGAGCGGAACTCCGAACCGTCGGAGGACACGCTGTGCACCACGAGGCCGGGGTGCTGCGCGCTCAGCGTCCTCCACACCGTCTCCGGCCCCGACCACGGCGTCCCCAGCCCGTACACCAGGCGGTCGGCCCGCTCCTCCAGCAGTTCGGTGTCGACCTCGGGCCGGGAGGTGCCCCAGGCCGCGAACGCCCGCTCGTGGTCCCAGGCGTTCACGTCCAGGCCGGTGGGGACGGCGGCCTCCAGGCTCAGCACGTGCCCCGGGAACGCCGGGACGGGCGGGCGGACCTGCTCCCGGACCGCCGCCAGGACCGCGGGGTCCAGCGCGAAGAACGTGACGGTCGAGTCGGCGGTGTTGGACACGGCACCAGCGTGCCAGCCCCGGCACCGTCGCGGGTCAGCGCAGCGTGAACTGGCGCACCTGGTCGTCGAGCTGGCGCGCCACCGCCGACAGGTCCTCGACGGAACCGCGCACCGCGCCGACCTCCGCCGTCGTCCCGTGCACGGCCCCGACCGTCCGCTCCAGGGCGCTGGAGATCCCCGAGGACCGGTCGGCCGCGACGTGCAGGGTGCCGCTGACGGCCGTCGTGGTGGCCAGCTGCTCGGCGACGGCCGCCGCGATCGTCGTCTGCAGCTCGTCGATGTGCGCGATGGTCTCGGTGATGCGGGCGATGTCGGCGCGCACCGCGGACGCCTCCGACTGCACGGCCGTCAGCGTCGGGGCGATCTCCTCGGTGGCCAGCGCCGTCTGCCGCGACAGCTCCTTGACCTCCTCGGCGACGACGGCGAACCCGGCCCCGGCCTCCCCGGCGCGGGCGGCCTCGATGGTGGCGTTGAGGGCCAGCAGGTTCGTCTGCGCCGCGATCGCCGTGATGGTGCGCAGCACGTCGGCGATCTGCTGGGAGCTGGACCCCAGCCGCTCCACCGTCCCGGTCGCGGTCTGCGCGAGCTGCACGGCGTCGGCGGCCACGAGCGTCACGCTGCTGGTCGTGGCGGACACCTCGTCGGCGGCCGCGCGCAGCTGCTCGACGGCCGCGGACACCTCGTGGACCCCCGCCGAGACGGTCGTCGCGTCCCCGGTGACCTGCACGATCTGCGCCGCGGTCGACGTCGCCGTCCCCGCCAGCCGGTCGCTGGCCCCGTCGAGGGTGCGGGCGGCCTCGGTGACGCGGCCCGCGCCGGCGTTCATGGCCACGAGCGCGTCGCGCACCGCGGAGGTGGCCTCGTCCAGGGCCCGGCCCATCGTGCCGAGCTCGTCGTCGCCGTGGCGCTCGCCGTCGGCCAGGACGCGCGCCGACAGGTCCCGGGCGGCCACGCGGCGCAGGACGGCGGTGAGCCGGCCGATGCGGGCCACCAGCGAGCGGGCCAGCAGGGCGATCACCGCGGCCATGAGCAGCGCGACGCCGGCCCCGAGCAGGACGGTGTTGCGGACCAGGCTGGCCCCGCCGGCGGCGACCCGGTCCGTCACGGCCGTCGTGTCGGCGTCGGGCAGCCAGCTCGTCACGACCCAGTTGTAGGCGCCGTAGCGTGAGACGCCGACGGTGTAGCCGCCCGCGGGCAGCCGGACGTGCGTGGTCGTGAACTCCCCGGGCTGCAGGCCCTTCGCGGTCGCCAGCAGCTGCTGGACGTAGGGGTGCCCGTCGGCGTCGACGGCGTCGGCCATCGCGTCGCCGTCCTTCGCCCCTTCCGGCGCGACGACGGCGGTCCCGCTGGTGGCGGCCGCGTCGGAGAAGACGGCGTAGTAGCCGTTGCGGCCGACCGTGGAGGACGCCAGGGCCTGGCGCAGGGTGTCGGTGACGTCGGCCTGCGGCAGGCCGACGAAGACCGCCCCGACGACCTGGTCGCCGACCTTCAGCGGTTCGTAGACCGTGACGTAGGGCTTGTCCACGACCGTCGCGGTGCCGTGGTACGTCTGGCCCGCCAGCAGCGACTTCACGACGGCGTTGGGGGTGCCGTCGGCGCCGGTGGCGGGGATGTAGGTGCCGATGGCGCGCGAGCCGTTCGCACCGACGACCGTCGTCGCGACCCGCAGCATGTCGCCGGCGTCGTTCATCTTCTGGAAGACGGTGACGGCCGCCCCGGTCAGCCGGGCCGACTCGTCGATGGCGGGGACCGGCACCGACGGGTCGCCCTGCTGCCCGAGCCAGGTGCCGCCGAACTCCAGCCGCGGCAGCGTCACGCTGCTCTTGGCCTTGGTGGCCTGGTTGGTGGCGGTCCACGTCGCGCTCTGCCCGGTGTCGACGGCGGCCGGGCCGAACTGGCCCAGCCGGTCACCGGTGACGCGCAGGTCGGAGTCGAGCCAGTTCTGCACGGCGGCGGCCTGCGCCGCCACCGTCGTCTGCACCTGCGTCCCGGCGTCGTGCAGGGACTGCTCGGACATCGTGCGGACGTCGGCGGCGGTGTCCTGGGACAGCCCCCGGACCTGCACCGCGGACAGCGCGCTGAGCAGGCCGGCGGTCACGACGACCGCGCCCACCCCCGGCAGCAGGAGCTGGGAGCGCAGCGAACGGGGGCGCAGAGAAGGGGCCACGGATCTAGACATCGGCCCATGGGGGCTAGAACTCAAGCGCTCGCCGGCTGTTCACGACACGGAGGTCGGCGTCTCCCGGTGGTCGCCCGTGCGGCCGTCGACGAGCTCGCGCAGCACGTCCACGTGCCCGGCGTGCCGGGCCGTCTCCTCGATCATGTGGATCAGCACCCAGCGCAGGGTGACGGTGGCCCCGTGCCACGCGGTCCCGCGTTCGGTGACCTTCAGCTCGCCGATCACCGCGTCGGCCGCGGCCCGGGCGCGCTCGTAGTAGGCGAGCACCCCCTCGGTCGTCTCCCAGGGGTGGATCCGCCAGTCCGCCTGCGGGTCCTCGTCGAGGACGGCGGAGGAGATCTCGTCGCTGGGGCGGCCGAAGGTGGAGCAGAACCAGCCGTACTCGACGCTGGCCAGGTGCTTCACGGTGCCCAGCAGGGTGATCTCCGACCCGACGACCCGCCGGCGCAGCTGCTCGTCGTCGAGACCCTCGAGCTTCCACAGGAGCGCCTCGCGGTGACGCTGCAGGCTGGCCACCAGGCTCGGCTTCTCTCCCGCGGTGTACGGAACGAGCGTCATGCGCCGGAATCTACGGGGACCCCCGCGCCGGTCGCCACCCGGTGGTGTCCGCCGCGCCGCCGCCGAGCGCACCGCCGCGGTCCGGACCCCTACGATCACGGCGTGGACGCCTACGTGGAGGGCCTGTTCGTCTACCCGGTCAAGGGCATGACGCCGCAACCCCTCGAGCGCGTCGCGCTGACGCCCGGTCGTGGCGTCCCCCACGACCGGACGATCGCCCTGGCCCGCCCCGGCGGGAAGTACGTGCCCGGGATGCGGCACGGCATCTCCAAGCGCGAGTACTTCGTCCTCGTCGCCGAGGAACGGCTCGCGGGCCTGAGCACGCACCTGGACACCGCGACGGGGGATTTCACCGTCGACGTCCGCGGCCACCGCGTGCTCACCGCGGACCTCGGCAGCGAGGCGGGGCTGGCGCAGCTGCGGGCTTTCTACGCCCGGGTCCTGGACCTGCCCCCCGGCGTCGAACCCGTCGTGGCCCGCGATCCCGGCCGCCGCTTCACCGACACCGCCCACAACTCCGACGAGGAGATGGAGTACGTGTCCGTCGTCAACCTCGCCTCGGTGCGCGACCTGCAGGAGCGGACCGGCACCCGCCTGGACCCGCTGCGGTTCCGCGCGAACGTCCACGTCGAGGGGCTGGAGCCGTGGGCCGAGACCGACCTGGTGGGCCGGGAGTTCTCCCTCGGCGGCGTGCGCGTGCGGGGGACCAAGCCCACCGCCCGCTGCGCCGCGACGGAGGTCGAACCGGGCACCGGCCGGCGCGACCTGCCGGTGCCGCAACTGCTCTCGCGGACGTACGGGCACGAGGTCATGGGGTTCTACGTCCAGGTCCTGACCGCCGGTGAACTCGCGGTGGGGCAGCGCGTTGCCTGAGCTCCTGCACCTGCGGGTGGCCGAGAGGACCGACCTGACCCCCGCCGTCGCCCGGTTCGTCCTGCGCGACCCGGACGGTGCGACGTTGCCCGCCTACCGCGGCGGGGCGCACGTCACCGTCACGACCCCGAACGGGCAGCGTCGCAGCTACAGCCTGGTCGAGCCGGGTGGGCGCACCCCCGGGCAGTACGTCGTCTGCGTGCGCCGGGAGGCCGGCGGGCGGGGCGGCTCGGTGAGCCTGCACGACGACGTGCGGGTGGGCGACGTCCTGGAGGTCACCTGGCCCACCAACACCTTCGCGCTGCGGCCGGCGAAGCGGTACCTGTTCATCGCCGGGGGCATCGGCATCACCCCGATCCGGGCGATGGTCGGGGAACTGCGCGCCCGCGGGGGAGTGCAGGTGGAGCTGGTCTACCTGACGAGGAACCCGGGGGAGACGGCGTTCCTCGACGAGTTCTCGAGCGACGGGACGCTGCTGCACCACAGCGCCACCCACGGCCGCCTCGACCTGTGGCCCCTCCTGGAGCACCCCGACGACGACGCGCGGGTCTACTGCTGCGGCCCGACGCCGCTCGTCGAGGAGGTCCTCGCCCTCACGGTGCACTGGCGGCCCAGCCGCGTGCACGTCGAGGACTTCGCCGGCGTCGACGCCCTCGGGGGACGGCGCGCCCCGTTCACCGCCGTCTGGGCCCCGACGGGGGCCCGCGTCGAGGTGCCGGCCGACAAGACCCTGCTGAACGCCCTGCGGGGCCGCGGGATCGACGTCGACGCCTCCTGCGAGTCGGGCACCTGCGGCACCTGCCGGTTGCGGCTGGTGGCCGGTGAGGCCGACCACCGCGACCTCGTCCTGAGCGCCGACGAACGCGCCGGGTACGTCATGCCCTGCGTCTCCCGGGCCGTGGGCGAGGAGATCACGGTCACACCCGCTTGACCTCCAGCGCGCTGGAGGATCGAGGGTCGGGCCATGACCTACACGCTCCCGGACCTGCCCTACGACTACTCCGCGCTCGAGCCCCACATCTCCGGGGCGATCATGGAGCTGCACCACGACAAGCACCACGCCACCTACGTCGCCGGGGTCAACACCGCCCTGGAGAAGCTGGCCGAGGCCCGCTCGAAGGACGACCTGGCCACGGTCAACCTGCACGAGAAGAACCTGGCCTTCAACCTCGGCGG